>CAYMJV010000038.1:0-9285 GCA_964390545.1 uncultured Syntrophaceae bacterium | reverse complement strand
AGAAGTTCCGGAAGGCTATTTCGGGGTAGACCTGAAAGACCAGTTGGTCTTTGCCAGAGACAAGGTTAGATATCTCGGGGATGCCCTCGCGGCCGTGGCTGCGACGAGTGAAGAGATTGCAGTCAAAGCCCTTGACCTGATCAAGGTGGAGTACGAACCTTTGAAACCCATTTTCAGCGCCATAGAGGCCATGTCTCCTGGGGCTCCGATCATCCATGAAAAACTAAAGGATTACGAGATCGGATTTGAAACGGAGAGGAGGGGAAACATCTGCACGGTGGCAACGGTGAAAGTCGGAGATGTGGAAAAGGGCTTTGCCGGATCGGATGTTATCCTCGAGGATACTTTTTCAACTCAGATTCAGCACCAGGCCAGCATGGAGACCCACGCCGCTCTTGCGGAGGTCGATTCCTACGGCAGGATTGTCGTCACCACAACCACCCAGAAGCCATTCGCCATAAGGAGGTATCTCTCTCAATCCCTCAAAATTCCAATCAGTAACATCCGGGTCATTCCTACCAAAGTGGGCGGCGGTTTTGGCGGTAAACTTGAGCTGCATATTGAGCCCTATGTGGCTTTGTTGTCTAAGAAATGCGGACGGCCAGTTAAGATGGTCTATTCAAGGAGTGAGGAATTCCAGGCGACCAACCCAAGACATCAGGCTACCTTCTGGGTAAAATCAGGCGTCAAGAAGGATGGAACCCTGGTCGCACGCCAGGTCAAATTGATCTACGACACGGGTGCTTACTCAGGAAACGGTCCCACGACCGTGACGTTGTCTACTCAATTAATTTGCGGGCTGTACCGGATTCCAAATCTTTTCATTGAAGGCTATTGCGTTTATACGAATAAGATGAGTTCGGGCAGCATGAGAGGGCCTTCTTCCCCGCAGACGACCTTTGCCATGGAATCTCACATGGACGACCTTGCCAAAGCCATTGGCATGGACCCTCTCGATTTCAGATTGAAAAATCTGCTGGAGCCAGGAGAAAAGACCGGAGTCGGTCAGATTCTTGTCGATGTGGATTACAAAAAAGTGGTTCGGGCCGCTGCCGATGCCATTGGATGGAAAAACATAAAAAAGGAGAAGAATGTTGGCAAAGGCATGGCCTGCATCTTCTGGCTGAGCGGAGGATGGTCGACCTCTGCCACTGTCAAAATTAACGAAGATGGAACAGTCACTCTGGTGACAGGGGCTGTTGACATGGGAACAGGTTATCTTTACAGCAGTGTTCTTCAATTGGTGGCTGAAGAACTCGGTATCCGTGCAGAGAATATTCATCTTGTAACCGGGGATACCGATACGACGGCCTACGATCACGGAACGGGTGGCAGTCGCGGGGTCTTCACCGTTGGCAAGGCAGCACAGATGGCGGCTGCAAAAGTGAAAGAGGAACTCTTCCAAGAAGCGGCGAAAAAGTTGGGCGTCAGCCCTGAGCGTCTGGAAACGAAGAATGGACGAATTTATATCCGTGACAAGCCAGAGGCCGGGATCACTTTCGGCGAAATATCTTTTGATCGCCATATTAAGTGCGGAGGGCCTATTACAGGATCAGCGAACTACCTTCCGGAGATGGATGACATTGATCCAATAAGGGCCAAAGGACTTTCCTTTACGGCTTTCAAAGGAAACACGATCGGCTGCCACGCGGCTATTGTCCGGGTTATTCCCGAGACAGGCCATCTTGAAGTGAAGCGATACGTGGCGGCCCACGACGTTGGCAAAGCCATCAATCCTCTCGGGGTGGAGGGTCAAATTGAGGGCGGAGTGGGTATGGGATTAGGTTTTGCATTGACCGAACGGTTGATGATCGAACAAGAAGGCCATGTCTTGAATCCCAATTTTGCCGATTATAAGTTGCTGACATCGATGGACGTCCCGGAGACAGAGCCCATCATCGTTGAAGTTCCGGCGGGATATGGGCCTTATGGAGCCAAGGGGTTGGGGGAACCGACCATGGGTCCCCCTGCCGCTACGGTTGGAAATGCAATCTATGATGCCACCGGCGTTAGAATGCACTCCACTCCTATGACCCCAGAGAATATCCTGAAAGAAATTAAAGGGAAAGATATTTAGGTGGCCCCCCTCACCCCATCCCTCTCCCCCAATTTGGGGGAGAGGGGAGGGTGAGGGGGAAATCAGAGGCTAAGGGAAAAGCATTAGTGCGTTTCTGTTACTAAGGATGATTTCTAACATGGCTGTCATGAAATACGAAAAATTATTTTCCCCGCTAAGAATCAAAGGGTGCACCTTTCCGAATCGGATCATGGCAACAGCGGCGGTCACCAGGCTGGCAGCGGAAGATGGCCATGTGACAGAAGCCCTTAAAGAACGATACCAGAGAATGGCTCGAGGGAGAGTGGGAGCGATGGTGGTGGAGGCTGCCGTCGTCCTTCCTTCAAAGAGCTCATTCAATCTTCGTGTCAGTGACGATCGGTTTATCTCTGAGCTGAGAGAATTGGTTGAGGGGATTCGCCTGGCCAGTTCAGATGTCAAGATAGGCCTGCAGCTCATCCATTTCCTGAAGTTGGCCAGGAGCGGCTGGCGACAGAAGGTTGAAGACTTAAAATTGGAGGAGATAAAAGTTATCCCGGAACAATTTGCCAGAGGTGCCCTAAGGGCTAAAGTGGCGGGTTTTGACTTTGTTGAGCTCCATATGGCGCACTTCACCACACTTGCCTCCTTTCTCTCACTGGTGAATAAGAGAAAGGATTCTTATGGAGGTGATTTTGAAGGGAGGGTCAAACTACCAACCGAAGTGGTGGTCGCCACCCGCGGGGCAGTGGGTGATGAGTTTCCGATAGGCGTGCGGATCAATGGCGAGGAGTTTATCAAGGAAGGAAATACCCCACTGCAGAGCACGCGCATCGCGCGGCGGCTTGCTTACGTGGGGGTCGGCTATATCAGTGTGTCAGCAGGTGAGAAGTTTGAGGATGCAGAAACGCCTCTGCCCAACACCCCTCCGTTCGCTGGAACTGGCTATAGTGGTTACCGAATGAGTCCCCGGTGGTGGCATCCGGATGGAACCCAGGTCTATCTGGCTGAAGCAGTGCGCAAAGCGGTTAGGGAAGCAGGATACGATCTTCCGATTGTGACAGCTGGAAAGATTCGAACCCCTGAGTTAGCAGAGGGGATTCTGGAAAAGGGTAGGGCAGATATTATAGGGGTGGCAAGAGCCCTATTGGCTGATCCCGATTGGCCGATCAAAGCTAAAAAAGGAAGAGCTGATGAAATTGTAAAATGCGCTGCCTGTGGCTATTGCAGTGAAGCCGATGAGCGATATGAGCCTGTGACCTGTATTGAGTGGCCCAAGGGAGCTCTCAATGCGCCCTCACCCTGGTTTCTCATTCCCCCATGCAAAGCAGCTTGCCCAGCCGGATTAGATATTCGAACCTATATTGAGTTCATTGCTCATGGTCATTACGAACAAGCACTTCGTGTGATCGAGGAAAAGATTCCCCTGCCCGGTACGGTGGGTCGAGTCTGTCCGCGTCCCTGTGAAGGAAAGTGTCACCGCAGTCATCTTGATACATCTGTTGCCATTAATGGTCTTAAACGCTTTGTCGCTGATACAGCAACTTTGAACAGGGGGGAGAGTCATGTCATTGCCCCGAAAAAGACAAAAGAGGAGGCAGTGGCTATCATTGGTTCTGGCCCAGCGGGTTTGACAGCTGCTTGTCATTTAGTCAAGCTGGGCTATCCGACAACGATCTTTGAGGCCCTTCCCGTCCCTGGTGGGATGTTGACCGTCGGCATTCCCGAATACCGCCTGCCCAGAGAGGTGGTTCAAAGCGAGATCGAGAATATCCAGAGACAGGGTGTTGAGATACGGCTCAATAGTCCCATCGGTACGGGGAAAGGTGCGTTGAGTATCGATCACCTTTGGCGGCAAGGTTATAAAGCAATTTTTATTGCCACTGGCGCCCACAAGAGCGTAAAGTTGGGCATCCCCGGGGAGGAGATGAAAGGCGTCTATGATGGCATTCCCTTATTAAAGGATGTTAACCTTGGGAAGAAGATTCAACTGGGGAAGAGGGTGATCATCGTAGGTGGTGGAAATGTAGCCATCGATGCTGCAAGAGTCGCACGCCGGTTCAGAGGCAAGGAAGTATCTATCCTCTACCGCAGGTCAGAAGAGGAAATGCCCGCGTACAGGGAGGACGTGGAGGCTGCCAAGGCAGAGGGAATTGAGATTCATTATTTGACGTCCCCCGTCAAGATTATGGGTAAGGATGGAAAGGTGGCAAAAGTGGAGTGCGTCAGGACCAAATTGGGCGAAGCAGACGAGAGTGGCCGGAGGAGACCCGAGCCCTTGAAAGGTTCGGAGTTTGTCATCGAAACCGATACCGTTGTCCCTGCCATTGGAGAAATCCCTGACCTTTCCTTCCTGGATGCCGAAAAATTTGATTGGGCAGAAAATAAGACGATTCGGATCCATCCCCGTACGATGATGACCGATATCGAAGGAATATTTGCGGGTGGAGATGTTGTCAGCGGACCCGCCACCGTCATTGAGGCCATGGCCGCTGGCAGAAAGGCGGCTTTCTCCATTGATCAATACCTGCGCGGAGAGAGTCTCGAAGATGAAGAACCCCTTCCTCGTACCATAGGAATCGAGGATGTTGATCTGGATAGATTCAACAGGAGAGAGCGGCAGAGGATGCCAGCTCTGCCCATGGAAGAGAGAATCAAAGGCTTTCAGGAAATTGAACTTGGGTTCACTGAAATGGAAGCTCTCTGCGAGGCAGATCGGTGTTTTCAGTGCGGATTGTTTCCTAAGAAGCATGACTAATACAAACGCATTAATTAAGATTATATCACCATCACCCCTTGGAAACTGTGTCATAAGAGCTGATCGTGAGGACGGAACAGACAAACGGATTCCAAAGCTTTAGAACGCGGGGCATTATGAAAATTCTTGGTAAGCGTCTTTGGTGCTTGAAAGGCAGTCTTGTCACGCGATTGGGGCTTTTGAATCCTATCGCTCAAAGGTTCCGCCCTGCCTTCGCCGAAGCGGCTTCGCGCAGGCAGGTCTAAAGCTTTTCATCCGCCTGTCTATTCCGTTTTAGAGATTCTTTGCCCTTTCTCCAATTGGGACACGGTTTCTTGAAGAAAGGATAACGTAGGGGGTATCATAAATTAATGCGTTTGTATTAGATGAAAAAGATAATTCGGAGAGGAACCCTTATGGGAACCGCATCAACCAATACCGAGGTCTATAAAACGGTTTGCATGTTGTGCTTTCAGGTGTGTGGCATAGAGGCCTATATCAAGGAAGGCAAGCTGATCAAAGTGGAGGGGATGAAGGAGCACCCTTTCAGCAGGGGAGTGGTATGCCCCCGAGGGTCCTGTTTGTCCGATTACGTTTATTCGCCTGATCGTTTAAAATACCCGCTGAAGAAGAAAGGGGAGAGCTGGAGTCGAATCTCGTGGGATGAAGCCCTCGATATCATTGCCTCTCGATTGCAACAGATTAAGAAAGAGTATGGTCCTCATTCGGTAGCCTTTTCAGTAGGGTCGATCGGAGCAGAGAACATCGAGATCTCCGCTTTTGCCCAGAGGTTCCGGGGTGCCTTTGGGACGCCCAATTTCTTCTCCATTGAAGCTCATTGCTTTCGATCCCGCATCATGGCGCGGCTGTTGACATTCGGTACCTACCCTCTGGAGGATCCGGACAACAGCGAATGTATTATTCTGTGGGGTCATAACCCCGAGGCCTCAGAACCACCTTTAGCCAGTAGAATCTATCAAGCCTTGGATAGAGGGCTAAAGCTCATTGTCATAGATCCCAAGAGAATACCTCTGGCCCAAAGAGGTATTCATCTCCAGTTGAGGCCGGGAACGGACTGCGCCTTGGCTTTGGGTATGATGAATGTCATCCTATCCGAGAATCTCTATAAGAAGGATTTCGTTGAGAGGTATACGATTGGTTTTGACAAACTGGTTGAGCATGTCAAGGGGTACACTCCGGAGAAAGTAGCAGAAATATGTTGGGTTCCAGCCTCGGAGATCAGGAGGATAAGCCGGATCTTCGCCGGAGCCAAATCCGCCTCGATCATCCAAGGGATCAATTCTTTAGATCAGCACATCAATGGCTTTCAGAATAACCGGGCGCTCGCCATCCTGCATACCATCACCGGAAACTACGATATCGCCGGCGGTTGGGCCACGAATCCGTTTATGCGTCTCACCGATCTGAGAATCCCGGTTGAGGAAGAGCCTATCGGCGCGGATGCTCATCCGTTGTTTCGCCGATTCTGGGGCATGACGTCTCCTTATGGACAGCAGATGCTTCTCGCTGATGTGATCCTTACAGAGAAACCTTATCCAATCAAAGCAATGATTGTGAGCGGAGGAAATCCGGTTGCTGCATGGCCGGACTCTCACAAATTCAAAGAGGCCTTCAAAAAACTAGATCTGTTGGTGGTGATGGATCTTTTTATGACCGAGACGGCTCGGTTGGCCGACATTGTTCTCCCTGCTTGTTCCTCTCTGGAAAAACTTGGGTTGGCCTATAACTACGGGTTAACGGGTGGAATGCCCTATGTCCTTCTTAGCAAGAGAATTATCGACCCGATCGGGGAGGCCTGGCCGGACTGGAAGTTCTATTCAGAGCTGGGCAGGAAGATGGGCTACGGAGAGCAATTCCCTTGGAAGAGTGATGAAGAGGTGGTGGAGATGTTCCTTAAGGAGAGCGGATTGACGCTGAAGCAATTGGAAGAGCATCCTGAGGGAATGTGGTACGGCGACCGGTGTTATGACATCACCGAGCCAAAGCAAATTAGAACCCCTTCCGGTAAGATCGAGATTTATTCGAAAACATTAGCCGAGGCTGGATACGATCCAATCCCTGTATATAAAGAGCCCACTCAGAGCCCGATTCAGTCTCCTGAACTGGCCAGAGAGTATCCCTTGATTCTGAATACGGGTGCTCGAGTTCCGGAATACACCCATTGGCAGATGAGGAGCATCAGCGCATTGAGACGGCGAGCTCCTGAACCCATCGCTGAGATCCATCCGGATACCGCCAAGAAGCATGGCATCGTTGATGGGAATCTCATCATCGTGGAAACAAGAAAGGGAAAAATCAAGGTAAAAGCGAAAACCACTGAGGCGATGATGGCCGGAGTCGTCAATGTCCTCCACGGTTGGGAGGGCGATGCGAATGAATCTCGGTTAACGGAATTGGAGGCTCGCGACCCGGTCACAGGGTACACGGAGATGCGGGCGCTTGCATGTCGAATCAGAAAGGGTTAGCTTACTTCCATATGGAATCATCATCTCCAAATTGGATGGTTGATGGTTTCGCAAAAAGTCGATCGGCGGCACTCTGTCATTCTGAGTGAAGCGAAGAATCTGAGCAAATCAAAGCATTTCAGATCCTTCACGGAGTTTATCCTGAGATCCTTCACTCCGTTCAGGATGACCCTTCTCGGAGTTTATCCTGAGCGAAGCGAATGGGCTCAGGGTGACAAATGGCGAAGGGTTCAGGATGACCAATTGGGAGTTTTTTCGAATCCATCATGGTTGAATAGTCTCAGAAGGAAAGGAGCAGAACATGAAATTTGCAGATCGAATGGGGGATATTGAGCTTTCAGGAATTAGGAAGATTCTTGATCTTGCTGAGAAAATGAAGGACCCGGTTAACTTCAGCATTGGCAGACCTGATTTCGACGTCCCTCAACCCTTAAAAGACGATGCCAAGCATTGGATCCAGGAGGGATATAACAAGTATACGGTTTCCCGAGGGGACCCGATGTTGATTGAGAAACTCCACGACCATCTCAAGAAGAGAAGGATGATCTTTGAGGATGTCATTGCCACCGTGGGGGTGGCTGGAGGATTGACCTTGGTGTTCACTGCCCTCGTCAATCCAGGAGACGAAGTCCTTTTCCCCGACCCTTATTTCCTCAACTATTACTATATGACCAAATTGATGGGGGGCGTTCCTAAGTTTATCAACACGTATCCTGATTTCAGGCTCCGGGCGGAAGAGATCGAAAAGAAGATTACCAAAAAGACGAAGTTTATGATTATCAACAGTCCTAGCAATCCAACCGGACAGGTCTACACCCGTGAGGAGCTGGAGATGGTGGTCCAGATCGCGAGAAAACACGATCTTTTCATCGTCTCTGATGATATTTATGAAAAGTTCATCTATGACGAACCAAATCCACTTTTTATCGGTCAGATATATGAGAAGACGATCATTCTCAATGGATTTTCGAAGAGCTGGGCTATGACGGGATGGCGTTTAGGCTATGTGGCTGGTCCCAAAGAATTCATTACCAAAGTGATACCGATCCAGCAATACTTTTATAGTTGCCCACCTGCTTTTGCCCAAAGAGTCGGAGTAAAGGCACTCGATTATGATGTCAGCGATCATGTGGCTGACTACAGAAGAAAACGGGACCTCATTTATGACGGCTTGAGCGAGAAGTATCATGTGACCAAACCCCGTGGCGCTTTCTATATCTTTCCCGAAGCCCCCGGGAAAGATGCAGAAAAATTCGTGGAGAAGGCACTCCAGAACAATGTCTTCATGATCCCCGGGAACTCTTTCTCGCAGCGGTCAAGCCATTTTCGTATCTCCTTTGCCGTGCCCGATGAAATGATCATGAGAGGCGTGGAGATACTTAATAAGCTGGCCTAGCTGTAAGCATGTGTTGAGAGGCTTATTCGCCGGGTGGGGAAAGGAGAGGAAATGAAAAAAAAGATTTTGCAGAGCGACCGTTGGCCGAAGCCAAAAGGGCCCTATTCTGTGGCCCTCTCTTTTAATCATCTGCTCTTCATATCAGGTCAGGGACCTGCCTATGCTGATACGGGTGAGATCGTCAAAGGGGATTTTAACGAGCAAGCCCGTGTGGTCTTTGAGAATCTGCAAATGATCTTGGAAGATGCGGGTTCATCGTTAGAGCATGTCTTGAAGGCTACGGTCTTCTTGAGCGATATGAACAATTTCTCTAAGATGAATGAAATCTATGGGTGGTATTTCAAGAAAGATCCACCGGTTCGTACAACCGTTCAGGTGGCCCGCCTGCCCTTTGATATTATGCTGGAGGTAGACGTCATCGCTTACTTACCTAAATAGGGTCTTTCGCCACTCGTTTGGGTATTGACCCATTCGACGACGCTTCCTCGGCCTGAGAACGGATCGAAGGCAAGCGTCGCTCAGGGTCAACCCTGAGCGTTCGACTGATCTCACGCCGAAGTCGAGCCCAGGCCGCTTGTCCTGAGCGCAGTCGAAGGATTAGGCCGGGGAGTCGAAGGGTTGACTTTTTTTG
>CAYMJV010000037.1:0-30730 GCA_964390545.1 uncultured Syntrophaceae bacterium | reverse complement strand
CATGATACTCGCTAAAGCGGTCTTTCAATTTTCCCATAAATCCTGTAATGATCGCTTGTTTAATCTCCATTCTTTTTCTCCCATCTCTCCCTATCTGTTTTTTATTTCGCTTTGCCAAACTCTTTTTCGATGGCTTCCATCACTTCGTTAGACATCCCATAGCTGTGCTCTTCGCCAGGGAATTTGCGATCGAGAACTTCCTGGCGATACTGGATGAAGGTCTCGCGAATCAGTTTGTTGAGATTGGTATACTTCTTGGCAAACTTGGGAGTGAATGTTTCAAACATCCCCAGCACGTCGTAGGTGACGAGCAATTGACCGCTGCAACCGGGACCTCCACCGATGCTGATGGTTGGCACGCGCAGTTTCTTGGTAACGTAAGCCGACAGCTTAGCCGGGACAGCCTCAAAGATGATGCCGAATGCCCCGGCTTCTTGCAGTGCTATCGCTTCGCTCACGACTTTGCGAGCGGTCTCAATGGACTTTCCCTGCACCGTTAATCCGCCCAGCGCCCCGACGGCCTGGGGGTGCAGGCCAACATGTCCCATCACAGCGATGCCCATCTGGACAATGGCGCGGGTCTTTTCGATGTGGTTGGGTGTCGCTTCAAACTTGACGCCGTCCACCTTCGCTTCGGTGACGAAGCGCGCGGCATTGCGCATGGTCTCTTCCACGGAATACTGGAACGAACCAAATGGCATATCGGCGATGACCATGGTGCGGGTGCAGGCACGCGCCACAGCCGCGCAATGCAAGACCATCATGTCCATCGTAGCATTCAGCGTGTTCGGATGCCCGTGAACGACCATCGCCGCCGAATCTCCGACTAGAATCATGTCAATCCCGGCGTCGTTAATCTGCTTGGCGATCGGGTAGTCGTAGGCCGTTAGCATGGTGATAATCTCACCACGATCTTTCATTTCCTGAATGGTACGAACCGTATGTTTTTCCTGGCTCATCGTTACCCCCTTTCTTCTCAATCCTCTTAAATTTTGAAAACGATCTTTCCCGTGGCTGCAGATTCAGCCAGCTGGAAAGCCTTATCATAATCCTTCAGGTCGAAACGATGGGTGATGACAGGATTTACGTCCATCTTCCCTGAAAGGAGCATGCTCTGGGCAGTCCACCAGGTATCCCACATGATTCTCCCGGTGACCCCATAAACATTCGCCTCTTTGTAGATGACATTGTTCACCAGATCCCACTCCACAGGCCCGGAGAAGAGTCCAACCAGAACGATGTCTCCACCCCGTCGTAGAGTCTTAGTGGCATCGTTCAACACCGCTTTATTTCCTGTCAATTCAACCACGATATCCGTTCCAAACCCCTTTGTAATCTTATTCACCTCCTCAACGACATTGACTTCTTTTGCATTGAGAACGATATCGGTTCCCATTTTTCGGGCCAGATCCAATCTTTCCTTCGCAACATCCACCCCGATCACGTATTCTGCGCCGCTGAGCTTCGCCACCATCTGAGCATAGATACCAATGGGGCCGCAGCCGAAGATGATTACCTTTTTTCCGGCCGGCTTTGTCTTGGACATGGCGTGGACACCGATTCCAAAAGGCTCCATGGTGGCACCGATCTCATACGAGATAGAAGGATCCAGTTTCCAGGCGCACACTGCTGGAAGGATGGAATATTCAGAGAAGGCGCCGTCCATATGGACTCCGAGGATCTTCATGTCCTTGCAGATATGCTGAAGCCCTGTAGTGCATTGGAAACAATGGCCACAGGGGACATGGGTTTCGGCTGCGACCCGGTCTCCTTTCTTGAAGTTCATCACATTCTTCCCAACCTCGACGACCTCAGCAGAATATTCGTGGCCAAAGAGAAGGGGGAGTTTGATCCTTGATGCGGCATACTCGTTCCATTGGTAAATGTGGATATCGGTGCCGCAGATGGCAGCGGCCTGTACCCTGACTAAGAGATCATTTTCTCCAATCTTAGGGAAAGGGAGGTCAGTGAAATTTGCACCCCTGGTAGGTGTGTCTTTAATTAAGGCCTTCATTCTTTTCCTCCTTGGTTGAAGAGGATCCTGTTTCGATCATCGTGACGATTTTTTCTAAGGCATCCTCTTTCCCAAAGGCTCCGGCTTTTGTAACCACCGTGAGGCCATCCCAATCTCCCCCAATCAAATGACCTCTCACAATTCCCTCCAGTAACTCTCCTTCTATCTCAATCCCTTCGGTCCCAAGACCGTTGATGACGTTTTGAGCGGTTTCTCCTCCGGTTAAGATGAGTACGAGATCATGAGGATCTATCTTTGATGCTTCGAGTGCTAATAGGGCTACAGAGGCTAACGTCTTTGTAATTTTGAGATGAACGGGAGGATCCGCTGATTCTTTGGAATCCAGCATTTCTGAAGGCGTCTTTAGAATATTAATCCCCTGTGGCAAAGAATTTGCAATTTTCCTGGAAAGATCTTTTCTTTCCTTTTCTGCCTTTGCGTCCTCTCCAAGGATTAACGAGGGGGTGAGCTGAAAGGACGGGATGCTTCTTTTTTCAACTTGTTTCAACTGTTGGTGGGTGACACTTGAGGCAGTTCCGCTCACAATCAAGATATGTTTCAAGGGTTTTATTTTCTGAGATGCTTTTGCCCTAGAGGAAGTTAGTTTTTTGGCCACCTCTTCAGCAAGCCCTGCCGATCCTACGAAGAGAGGAATTCTTTCAACATAGAAAGTTGCTTCAACAATATTCTTTAAGTCACCGCGGCTCACTGCATCGAAGATGATAATTTGATTTCCCTTCTTCCGCTCCTCATCCACCGTTTTCCGCAATCGCTCGTGGCTCGAGGCTACATGGGTGAGATCGATCCACCCGACGTTATTTTGAGATTGGTTCTGGAGGATTTTGTAGACGTGGGACTCTTGAATGGGGGATGCTGTATTTCGTGCCACCTCAGTTAAGGCGAGAGGTTTTTCTCCCACAATCAAGATCCCCCCCACCAATGTCCGGTTCTGCTCAGGATAAGACGGAGCCATGAAACAGAGGGGCCTCTTTGTCTCTTTCAATATGGCATCGATTTCACATCCAACATTTCCCCTGAGAGTGGAGTCGATCTTTTTATAAATGATAGGGAAAAGTTTTTGATCAAATTGCTTTAATAGATTTGATACTTTCAGGAAGGCTTTCTCAGGACTTAATCCTCTTGAATCGGTGTTAATCACCAACACGTCCTGATGCGTGTGCTTAGAGAAATCAACCTTAACATCGTCTAGCAATGAGATCAGAAGGGTGCGAAGCCCCCTTTTTGCAAATTGGGCCCCTGCATCTGCACCACCTGTCAAATCATCCGCGATGAGCAAGCATCTTTGGCTCATCAGATATCCTCCCACAAAATCGAGGCATCATGGGCTTGATTGCACGCCTATTATAATGATAGGAGAGCAATAGATATGCCAAGGCACAACTGGAAAAAAGATTCAAAAAAATCAATGGATTATTAAGTTTTGAGGATGAGATTAGTTGATTTTATGAGGCAGTAAGTTCAGATTATAAACAAATTTGTTTAATTTATGAACACTCACAAAAGAAAAGGATGATTTTATCTTTGGACTGATTCATTTAAGGTGTTTTCGTTTTTTTCCAGAGGGTGGTTCGGCTGATACCCAAGAGTTTGGCGAGATCGGTTTTTTTGGTAGGGGAGGATTCGGTTATCTTCTTTATGTATAATTGCTCTAATTCTTTAAGGTTTAAGTTTCTTGTCTCCGGTTCAATGTCCGGCTTTTTGATTCCGTGCGGTCTTTGAAGCTCTTCACGGATCCAGTCCGGAACCTCTTCAAGGTTTTTGGTGAAATTTTCTGTCAGATGGGCAAGTCTCTCCACAAGATTTCTCAACTCACGCACATTTCCAGGCCATGAATGTTCACCGAGAGTTCCTTCAACTTCCTTGTTGAATACATGCCTTTTCGGGCATTTTGGGTTTAACCTGAGGATAAAATGTCTAAAGAGGGAGTAAGCATCTTTTCCCCTTTCTCTGAGAGGAGGCACGTTCAACCGGAGGACATTGAGACGGTAGAAGAGATCCCCTCTGAAGCGTTTCTCATCTACTTCTGCTGATAGATCTCTATTGGTGGTGGCGATGATGCGTACCTCCACGGGAATCACCCGGTCATCTCCAATCGGTTGAACTTCCCTCTCTTCAATGACTCTCAAGAGACGGCTCTGCAAATTGAAAGGTAATTCACTGATCTCATCAAGGAGAAGCGTCCCCCCATGGGCCAATTCGAATAGGCCCTTTTTCCCCTCTTTCCGCGCGCCGGTGAAGGCACCAGGCGCGTAACCGAAAAGTTCGCTTTCGAGAAGGGGTTCGGGAAGGGTGGCGCAATTGATGGCCACAAAGGGCCTTTCAGATCCGAACCTTTCATTGTGAATGCCCTGGGCAAACATCTCCTTTCCCGTTCCTGTTTCTCCCAGGATGAGGATGGTTGAGGTGGAGGGGGAGAAACTCTTTGCCCTGTGGATCACTTTCAGGAAATTTTCATCTTCGCTCAAAATGTCAGCGAAGACATATCGTGCCACATGACCTTTGAGATAGAGCTCGCTTCTGATCTTCCTCTCGGCCTGTTGAAGCTTGGAGATACTCCTTCCAACAATCAGGGTCCCAATCCTCTCCCCGTCCGTTTCAATGGGGAGATAATCGAGGAGAAGATATTTCCCCTGGACAAAGGCCACATGGTTGCGTTGTGGAGTTAGCTTCTTTTTCATCTCCGTCAGGGGATCAGCAGGATAAAGGAACAGGGGGGACCCCTTGATTTGATCCTCCTCTTTTTTGAAGATACGAAGGGCTGCGGGGTTACACGATTGGATTCGATCGTTCGCATCGAGGATGACAATTTGGTCATCGACAGAATCGAGAACCGCTTTAAGCTGGTTGAGAGTGCTTAAATACTGATGGCTTTTCTGGGCCTCCGATCGAACCACTTCCAGAATCCTGTAGGCCTCGTGAAAGGACTGCAAAATCGATTCTTTTCCGGATTCGATTAAGGTGGAGGGGTATCCCATTTGATTCGCATGAGACACAACCACCTTATCCCCAATGATGATATCTACTTTCTTCTTTCTGGCTTCTTCGATCTTTTCTGGGACCTCTTCTTCCTTTTGAACCGTAAAGACCATGAGATCGAGGTCGAGCAGGTCCGCCAGTTTATCAGAACCGTAGATGACATTTCCAAAGCCGATGATCCCGATATTTTCACTTCGATTTGAAACCTTCTGGAGGGCTCCTAAGATATCATAGGTGGTCACCTGAATTTCAACGATTGGAATCATCAATTCTTGTTTGAGGAGCTGGGCGGTTCCGCCTCGGCTAATGATGACCTCGGTTCCTCTTTCTACCAGAAGACGGCCTTTCATGAGCCCTTCCTGTAGATCACCCACTTCGATGAGGATGGGTTTCTCAAACTCCTTAACAATGGTCCTGGCTAGTTCTGCCATTTCAGGGTAGGGGGCAATGAGGGCAACGGGAGTGGGAAACTTCGCCATGATTCGTGTCTCCAAGGATAACTATATATGACGGTCTCGTAAAAAGTCCCGATTTCTCGATTTTTGTCATTCCCGCGAAAGCGGGAATTCAGTAAATTCAAAGAGTTCTGGACTCCTGCTGGAGTTTATCCCGTACTTGATACGGGGCAGGAGTGACAGTTTTTCGACTTTTTACGGACTCATCATATATGATTATTTCAGAAACCGTCAATATGTAAGCTTAAGGGGTTCGTTACTTGTTTCCCCTGAACTTCCACCAAATTTCCTCTTGAATTCTTACTTCTTTTTTACTAAAATTCAACAAAAATTGGGAGGGAATTTTGGCCCTCTTTTTTATTTATGAAATTGACCCAACAAGAGTTTGAGGAGGCGGTCGTTGTTGCGCTCAAAAGGCTTCCCAAATTTATTAAAGAGAAGATGGAAAATGTTGATGTGGTAGTGGAAAGCCGGGCTTCCAGAGAAGTTCTAAATGAGATGGGCCTACGCTCCCCCTTCGAACTCTTGGGACTTTATCAAGGCGTCCCATTGGATCGGAGGGGGTTTTATTATGGAAATGTCCTTCCGGATAAAATCACCCTTTTTCAAATTCCCATCGAATCTATTTGCAAGACCAAAGAAGAGATTAGAGAAAAGATAAGAGAAGTGGTCATCCACGAAGTAGGCCACTATTTCGGGTTGGATGACGAAAAATTACGAGAACTCGAGGAACAAGGAGAGGAATAAAAACTGTTAGAGGACTGAGGTTAGAGGTTGGAGGCAAAGGCTTTAATTCTTCAAGCCTTGAGCGAAGCGGTCCTCCACCCTTAAGCGAAGCGCTCCTCAAACTTTCTTTCTTATGTCCTTCATCAAATTCATTGGCACAGCGGGCGCCCGATTCGTCGTGACCAAGCAACTCCGGTCTTCCGGTGGCGTGTGGATGTCTGTGGGGGAGACCAACCTCTATATCGATCCAGGACCAGGGGCTCTGGTCCGGTGTCTCAACAGCAAACCCAAGTTGGAACCCTCCACATTAGACGGAATTCTCCTCACCCATAAGCACCTGGACCATTCCGGCGATGTCAACGTGATGATCGAGGCGATGACCGAAGGGGGATTCAAGAAGAGGGGCGTCCTGTTTGCTCCTGAAGATGCGCTTGAGGAGGATCCGGTTGTCCTAAGATATTTAAGGAATTATGTTGAAAATGTGATCGTGTTAAAGGAGAGCACAGAATATCGGATCGGTGAGATTTCATTCTCGACGGCTCAGAAACACCGGCACCGGGTGGAGACCTACGGGATCAATTTTAAAATAAAGCCTCATTCTCTCTCTCTGATCTCCGATACCAAATTCTTTCTAGAACTTCCTAATCTCTATCGAGGGGAGATTCTCATTATCCATGTGGTTCGACTCAAACCTGTGGTCGATGAACCCATTGAGCATCTCTCCGTCGAAGATGTGAAAACCATTCTCAAGAAAGCAAAGCCAAAATTGACCATCCTCACCCACTTCGGAATGACGATGATCAAGGCAAAGCCCTGGGAAGTTGCTTCAGAATTGGAAAAAGAGTTAGGATTAAAAGTCATCGCTGCCAGTGATGGAATGAAACTCGATTTAGAGAGAGATTTGAAAGACTAATACGAACGCAATTATTTTTTTGACATGGAGGCCCCTCACCCTCCCCTCTCCCCACTGGGGAGAGGGATGGGGTGAGGGGAGATTGCATTGACTGCAATGGAATTTAATGCGTTTGTATTAATGCAAGCTCTCATCTGTGTAATCAGTTCCTAATCCCTGCCTGCCGGCAGGCAGGGGTGTAATTAGAAGTTTCGATACGTTTAGAGAAATTTCTTGAAGGAGGTTGGATGATGGAGAGATGGGTGATGGGAGAAATGAAACCGACCCCCCGGCTTTTGATGGGGCCTGGACCGAGCAATGTCCACTACCGGGTGTATCAGGCGATGGTAACCCCGGTCATCGGATACCTCGATCCTGAACTCTTAAGATGCATGGATGATATCAGCGAGATGTTGAAGGGTCTCTTCCAGACCAAAAATCAGATGACCCTTGCCATCTCGGCAACAGGAAGTGCAGGAATGGAGGCTTCTTTTGTCAATTTCGTCGAACCGGGAGATACGGTTGTCATCGGAGTGAACGGTTTCTTTGCAGAGAGGATGACGGAGGTGGCCGAACGATGTGGCGTCAAGGTTATCCGGATCGATCAGGAGTGGGGAAAGATCGTTGATCCTGAAAAAATCATCAAGGCGTTAAAAGAAAATCCGCACGCAAAGATCTGCGGCGTCGTCCATGCTGAAACGTCCACAGGCGTGAGAGAACCTCTCGAAGAAATTGGGGCCTATTGTAGGAAGAATGATACCCTCTTTGTCGTCGATTCCGTAACTTCTCTGGGGGCAGGGGAAATGAAGGTGGATGAATGGGGAATTGATGTCTGTTACAGTTGCACCCAGAAAGGGATCAGCGTTCCGCCGGGACTTTCTCCCTTCACGGTCAGTTCCAGGGCCATGGATGTCCTGCGATCTCGAAAGACAAAAGTTCAGAGTTTCTATCTCGACCTGTCCAAACTTGAAAAATACTGGGGAGAGGAGAGGGTTTACCACCATACCGCTCCTGCTTCCATGCTCTATGCGCTCCGGGAAGGATTGAGGATTATTTTTGAAGAGGGGCTCGAGGCAAGATTTCAGCGCCATCAAACCCTGGGAGATAAGTTAAAGATGGAGTTGGAAAATTTCGGGTTTAAACAATTTGCCCAGGAAGGGTATCGCTTACCCATGCTCACTTCTGTCTACATCCCTGACAAAGTGGAGGATGCTCCCACCCGGGCGAAACTTCTGAATGATTATAAGATCGAAATCGGGGGAGGGTTAGGACCTCTGAAGGGGAAGATCTGGAGGATCGGTCTCATGGGGGAGACCTGCCGCCTCCAGAACATTCATCTCCTGATGGGAGCGCTGAGGGAAATTATAAAGTGAATGCGGAGTGCGGAGTTCGGAATGCGGAATTTGACATGAAACAAATAATTCCAAATTCTAAACGCGAAATCTACGGCTGCGGTAGGCAGGGTTACCCATTAAAATATGATTCAATAAACTTTCAGGGTTGACAAAAGAATTCAAAATTTCTTAATGATAGCGAAAATGACGTCCAAGGGTTGCGGCGAGAAAACATCGGTCGATAAGACCCTATGAACTCCTGGATCTGCAAAGCGAACTTTTTTCGTCCCACTTCACTCACTTCTTATGACTCCCACGGCATATTTTCCCAGTTCAGGAATTCGTATGCCGCGCTCTCGGCAATGCTGTAAGTCTGACCACGGCTATTGACTCGCTTATAACGTACACCGGCATCCTTGAAAAGAGACTCTGCAAGCTCGACAATAGCAGCCATACCCTCTTCGGGATCCTCAAACGCATACTCATAGAGCTCGAGTAGTTTCCCAAATTTCGAAGGATTCTTTTCCTTCTTGCATGCGACGTCATATGCGAAGTGCAGCATACCAGCAACAACAACGGATAGACGATGTGTCCTGCCGTTGGGAACTAACACCCTCAACATGTCCATCCATATACCATACGTCTTGGCACCTACCACCGATTTGATAATACCAGACTTTGTATTCATTCTTCTCTTGTATAACCTCTGAGCTCATCCGAGAGGTTTACGAGTCCGCTCCACGTATTTGTTGGGACACTACTGATCTTTAATCAGTTCTAAGTCCCATATGAGCCATGCAATGTCTGCTTTCGATCTGGGAACACGCTTCAAGTTCAGAAAGGAAAAGCAGGCTGTATGTCATTTCCTTTTCTCTATTCTTGTACGAAGTTCCTCGAGAGATAAAAGGGTTCCTGGGGGAGATCCATATCTTTTAAGCCTTCTGTCCAACTCTTCCATGTGGCTCTGAGGGACAGGAAGAGCAGATTCATCCAAAGCGATGCTATCCCACAGGTCCTCAACCAACAGGATTTTTTCAGGTGTGCTTAATTGGGTAATTTCATGAATATCACTCACTCGCATTGTTTGCCTCTTTTCTTCTCAATTGATCTAATACCTGAAAAAAGCGTGAAAATGGTATTTTCTTTTCCCCCAGATAAGCGGATTTACCTTTGAATCCTTATGGAGACACTATATAATTGTGATAAAATGCCTTCGCAGAACCTTCCCTAAAAGGGAACATTGTGCCCAATGCCAAAAATACCGATAAATTTATGGCCCTCCCTTGAAGGCTGCAACTGAAGCCGCTTTGCGGGAGCCATCATCCCTTATTGAGGTTAAAAGAATTTGGGGTTAAATGTGTATTTGCAAAAAATATTTTCATCAACTTTGAGATCGTTATATCCCGGTGAATCTTTTTTCAAACACTATCAAGCATTTTGGACAGTGGTGATGAGATAACCCGGTCATTCGAAATAGAGGATTCTTTAAAAATTTACTCGCTTTGCTAAATTTTCTTACAATGGGATGCCAGAATCTCCAGTGTTTAAAGTGAATTCTTAACTTTGAAGGTTAAATTCACGCTTTTTTCAGGTAATAATAACATTTTGTGCTCTGTTTAACTGTGACTCTACGGGCCAAAATCGGCGGGGCCAGTTTACGCACCGGCTGGCTTGTGTTATTAGGCTTGTTTTCTGGCCTTTTTGTTAACGATAATATCAAGCAACGCATCTGGGTGTGTAGCCGCAACCCTTAATAATACACGAGCTGGCCCGTCTGGTTTCCGCCGCCCTTGTTCCCAGTTGCGGAGGGTCGCGACACTTATCCCCATTAGAGTAGCAAACTTGTCCTGAGATAGGCCGTACTGTTCACGTATCTTTCGTACCTCGGATTCGGGAAAATCAAAGGCTCTCAAAGGCTTCATTGTGCCTTTCATAATCGCGCCACCTTGCTTCACACTTGCGAGTAGTTCTTCAAATAGTTCCTTTTTCATCGGTATTCTCCTTCGACAACCTTTCTCAGTTGTCTGAGTTGTTCCGGTGTCAGATCATCTTGTTCCCTTTTGGAATAGGCAAATAGGAGAAGAAGGGTGTCCTGCGACACGAACCAATAATAAATGATCCTGATGCCACCTCGCTTCCCATGTCCGCCTGCAGACCAGCGGAACTTTCGTAGTCCGCCGCTCCCACGGATAACCTTACCGGAATCCGGTTTGTTAATTAGCTGAATCTGCATGAGTCGATATTCTTCATCAGAAAGAACTGCTTGAATTCGTCGCGTGAATATCGGGGTCTCGATAATGACCATAGTTATTATACGTCAATGGCGCACTTTTGGCAAGTGAAATTCAGGAAGAGGACTTGATAAAATGCCCATTTGTGTTGCATGTTAGGTGCTCACAGCACCACTTCGAGAAGGTTTGTTTCTACTTCTTTGAATAATTCATCTAAAGTTTCTTGTATACTGATTGTCTCTGCAATCGCTGTTACTACCCTCGCGTAGTGAGCTACTTCTTCGGATGAAACCTCCTTGCCCTTGCGGTCCTTGAGCCATTTCTCTGTAACCTGATAGCCGCCAATGTGATATTCCCAAACCTCGGAAGGAATACCGGCAAACCATTTCTCAGGATTAATGCAAACACGAGCTTTGTCTTGATCGTAAGTTACTTTATCCACACGAAGGTCGCCAGAGCCTTCGCACGTGGCAATGGGTTTGACAAGCTTGTTGGATTTGAGCAGGTGGAGTTCAACAAGTTCCTCGCCCTTCTCGGCAAGTTTGTTAAAAAGCTTATAGTCCTTCGTGAACGGGATGCGGGGAAAATCGGTCTTCAGGAACTCCGCATATTTTCCCCTGTAGGCATTTGAATAAAGAAGAGCATAGATATAATAGAAGATTTGCTCCGGAGTTGGATCTTTCTTGAAGGCTGACTTAAGTGCTTCAACGAGTCTCGGCGCAAGGTTGGGGACACGCTCCCCCGAATCATTATGGGAGAACAGATCGTGCCTAGTCGTTTGGGGATAGGTGTAAAGAGGGAAAAGGTAATTTATATCGAAGGCACTAACGGTTTTATGACCTGCAATATTGGCGGTTGCGAATGCACCCGATTCCTCCTTGAACTGGCGCGGAGTAATCAGTGCGATGTTGTCCTGCAACATGTGCTGCATGACTTCTCCGCGGGGCATACAGTGAAAACCCTTTGACCTGCCCGTGTAGTATGTAAACCGAATGTCAAAGGGCCTATAAAGGATAGGAACAATATTTCCTTTGGTTGGACCGGTTTTCTTTAAATCTTCTTGCGCTAACTTCACTTTCCAGTCTCGAGCATCATCACCAAGTTGATAAGCCTGGCGGGCAATCTCAGGGTCAAGAGAGACGAAATTCAATACCGTTGTCCACACTTGCTGAGAAGTCCAATGAATCGTCAAATGATCTCTGGCCGTCACAATTCCCACGCTGTTCACAGGGAAAATCGCCGGAATGCCCGGATACGATTGGAACTGCTTGTTCAGCCTCTCATCTCTTGGAACAAAAAGGTAGAAGGGTGAAGCAGGTTTTAGCTTCCTCCAATCTGTTTTCTTCAACTCATGCTTTGTCAGCCATTCGTATTTCTGTTCCCGCACACCCCAAATCTCGCTATGCATCAGGATCTTGGAGGGGGCACTCTGCTTCCTTTTTACAAAAAGGCCAATGGCGACGCCTTGCTGTATGTCAAAGACGTTTTCGTCTTTTGAGCCATCAGGAGCTTTTTCTTTTTTGAGGGAGTTGCCGTGAAGATCGAGGATGTATATTTCCTCAAATGAGTTCATCAGCGATTGCCGCATTCCTCGAAAGGTAGGGTTATCGAGATAGCTGTGGTTCGTGATGAACCCGAGGACGCCTTCGCCGATCTGGTCAATCTTCCACTGAGCGAATCGGATGAACTTGACGTAGTCATCCTGAAGCCATTTTGGATTTTTCTCGCCAAGGGGTTTCCCGTCAACCTTCTTATAGGTCTCAATCTGACTCTTAATCCAATCACCTTTGTTTGCTGAGTGTCCGGAGTACGGTGGATTGCCGAGAATGACAAGGATCGGCCTCTCTTTCTTTACCTTGCCGGCAAGGTGGGATTCTTCTGAAAGGGAAGCCATTCCCGGAAGGGAAGTCTGAGCAAGCTCCTCCATTTCAAGCGTATTCGTCAAATAAAACTGGAATCGCTCATCGCCTGAGAGTTTGTGGCCCAACTCTTCCAGGAGGTAACCCATCTTCAAGTGGCCCGCTGCGTATGGAGCCATCATCAACTCGAAGGCGAAGAAGTGCTTGAGAATGTGATCTTCAATAAATTTTGCTTTTGAGCCTTCACCGTACTTGCTGACAAATTCTTCCACGGCGAGCTTTGCGGCATCAGCAAGGAAAGTGAGCGTCCCACCAGCAGGATCCAATACAGTAACGGATTGTGTGGCAAACCCGTCTTGCCGTGCAAATCTTTCCTTAAGAATAGTGTTAAGAGAGCGAACAATGTAAGAGACAACGGGTTCGGGCGTATAATAAACCCCTCGTCGCTCGCGCTCTTGAGGGTTGTACTCAGCGAGGAAGGTCTCGTAGAAATGAAAAATCGGATCACTTCCTTTGCCCTCTTTGAAATACTGGTGAAGGATGTTCCTGACATCTGCGACGGCGAGGACTTCCGCAATGTCATCAACCGTCGCCTGGAGTTGCTCAGGCGGGTCAAATGAAACAAAGTGGAAGATATCGCGCAAGATGCCGATAGTCTTGGGAATCAGATCGTAAGCCAGGATTCGATTGAATGCTCCATTGGCTCTGGTTCTCGCAGCAAAGAGGCCATAGGTTATGGTCTGGGCATACAGGTCTGCAAACTCATCAGGCTTAAGGTTGAAAATGAGATGTTTTTGGAATGCTTCATAGAAGCCAAGAATCTTCTTTGCGCCTGCGCTCGATGCTTCGCGGAGTTCCTCTTTGATAACTTGATCTCTAAGAAAGCGGGTGCGTGTGGCGAGCTCTTTAGCAAGACTCTGAGCGTTGAATTTCGTCGGTAGCGAGAATTGAAAGAACTTCTCCAATAAGGCCAGGAATTCAGCGGTGTGCTCGGCGGGAGGAATGGCTTTTAGCTTTGTGGGAATATATGGGCGCGCGAGGAGAACGTGGGCAACACGCTGGCCGTTACGGTAAAGCCTGAACTCATAGAAGTTTGTCAGGATGAGATTAGGAAAAGTAGAAATGTAGCGCTTCAATTGCTCGGAAGTCTCGATTTCATCGAGATTAGCCCTAGGCGGCTTCGCTTCAACGTAGCCGACTTGAGAGTGCTTACCGTCCCAAACTCGAAAATCCGGATTGCCTGCTTCTGTTTTCTTCGGCAGTACTGTAACGTGGCACTTCTTTTTTCTCTCAGTTTCGGAGAACTCTTCGAGAAGTGCCGCAAGGGCAGAATAGTAGGATTCCTCGCGGGCATCTCCGCGCTTAGTGATTGATGCGATCTTTTTGATATATGTGTCTATCATTTTCTATCCAAACAGACGAACTACAATAAGTATTTCTCCATTGCCAATTTACGGCCTTAATATACACCTTTTTTTGAATCTTTGGAAGTGAGGATTTTAGCGGTATGTAGGTCATGCTACCCGTGGTTCGGATGAGTAAATTCGGCACGCCGAGCCAGCCCTTTGGGCGGGGAGTTTCAGATTTGGCGAGAAAATTTCTTTGCGTTCATCAAGGACCAGTTGTATGCTGGGAGTTGATTGTAGGAGTGACAATTGCAGCATTTGAATGGTTTCTACCCGTGGCTCAACCCGGCATGAAGCAAAACAGTACTCTGCGAGGTGAAGAGAGATGAAAAAAGAGTATGATTTCTCAAAAGGTGAGCGGGGCAAGTTCTATCGGCCTAACCTGCGATTGAATCTTCCAATCTACCTGGAAAAGGATGTTGCAGACTTTGTTCAGAAGTTTGCCCGCAAGAAGAAGACAGATGCTCAGACGGTTGTCAACCGAATCTTGCGGAGCAACAAAGAATTGATCCAGTTAATTCGGTAGTTTTACTCCATAACCAGTGGGCTTAGGTGTTTTCACTTCCACTAATAACACAGCCTGAAGGCTGCGGCTACTTCCCTTTATTGGAATCTTGAATAGGACTCAAGATAGTGGTGGCAAAGTCTTTCGATTCCACTCCGGGAGATTCGACTCCTTTTTCTTCATAAAAAGTCTCCACTCTTTCGACGATCTTCTCTTCGTCCAGAGATACCTTTTCTAAGGACCCTTCCAGGCCGGAAAGACCCTCTTTTGGATAGAATTGAAAGTCCCCTGAGATGGCGATATCTTCGATCCTTCCTTCGGCGACCCCTTCAGCCGTCCGAATTAAACCTCCCCTGGCTTTATGAAGGCCATAAAGAACTTCGACTCCCTCTCTAATCTTAACACCTGCTGGAATTCTGGGAGTCTTCTGATGCAAAAATTCTTCCGACGTCATCCATGATTCCAACTCCTTCATCTTTTCAATGATCTCAGGTGTCAATGATGCCTCTTTCAGACTTCCTATCTTTTTCTCAAAGTTTTCTTTAAGCACCTTGACCACTTCTTCACGGGGAGGGACCATGCCCAGTTCTCTCTTCATGGTGGTCACATTCTCTTCCATTGTCTTAAAGACTTTGCCTCTGAATTTCTCATCGGGGACCTTCAGAATCCTGCTCATCGCCTTATAGTTAAAATCGAGAAGAATCCCACCCACAAAGACCATGCAGTCTCCAATATTCCCTCCCCCCTCACCGGCGATCTTTCTCCCTTCTTTGGTGATGATATCATTGATGGACCGATATTCTGCCTGAACACCAAAAGCCCGGTAAGTTTCTACAGGGGCCTCTGAGAACCACGGGAAGATGTCCTGGACGGCCTTTGGAAATTTTGGATTATCTTTCTTCCAGATGAGTTGGTAAAAAATCTGATTCTCATCGAGATAGGTTGCTCCTCCTCCAACCTCCCGTCGCATGAAAGGAATCCCAGCTTCCTTGCAATATTGAAGATCCACCTCCTGCCCGGCATCCTGGAAGTATCCAATACTTACCAGAGGGATTTTGGGTGAGACAGCGACAAGGGCTTCAATCCCCATTCGAGCAAGGGCATGAAAGGTGAGCATCGATTGCTGGCCTGGAAGTTTTCCGAGATCAAAGAAAAGCATGTTCTCCTCCTTTTTTGTAAAAAGTCTTCCGTATTGTCATTCTGAACCATGCCCTGAATCAAGTAATGTCATCCTGAACTTGTTTCAGGATCAAGGTCTACAAGTTCTGAATCTCGATCTTTACAAAGGAGTCCCTAATTGAAAAGACATATTGTTCTGAAAATCTCCCCTTACCCCTCTTTGCCAAAGAGGGGTAATTCCTCCCTTTTGTAAAGGGAGGGGAGGAGGGATTTGGTCTTCAATGTCCATACAATTATGGACTGATTAGTAAGTATGAGACCCTGAACTGAGTTCAGGGTCTCATCAGGGCGATCTAATGATATTAGTCTCACAGAAAACTTTTCAAATTTTCCTCAATTGCTTCTGGCGGTCGGAGATGACGGTCATCGAAGAAGTGAAGATGTGAAGAAGTTTGCTGTGAGGAATATAAATCAAGAAGATCAAGCTTGGGACCACATGGAAATACCAGAGAAAATCGGCATTGATTTTTATATCTCTGAGGAATTGAGACAGGAAGTAACCGCCGAAGGAAATCCAATTGTTGGCACTCGCCGGAGTCAGGTTTGCGAGGTAGGTGCGAGCCTGGACAACCTCAGGATGAGCGATGCGATAACCTTCGATGAAGAAGCCGGAAAGCTCTAAGAAAAGAATAAAAAGGAGCGAAGTGATGTCTTCTTCCTCTGTCCGAAGTTGATCAGGGCGAAGGATAAACCGGCGAAAGATGGCCATGACGCAGCCCACCAGGATGAGAAAACTGAAGAATTCAAGGAAGAAATCGAGAAAAGGCCGAATGGAGCCCGTCTCGAATTCATGGGAAAAAGAAAGAAATGCAAGGTCTTTGCTAAATTCAACAAGGTAACCCGTGGTGAGCCCTTTGATCATATCCACAACGAACGTGGCCACGAAACCGAAAACCAGAAGCGTATGGGCTAACCAGCGGTAAAAAGATTGGCCAAAGAGTTTCCGATGGAAGATCACCTCGGTGATAAGAATTCTTATGTACCACCCCGGCCTCGACCAGAATCCTCTCCATCCTCTCCTCACATAGAATTTAGCCTTCTCCCATTTGGTAGCCTGATCGAAGCCTTCAACTCTCCCTTCCAGCCATGTGCTAATGTGCAGACCCATGCCCAAAAAGAAAAAGATCACCGTGGGAAAAAACATGATGTAGAAGATGAGGTGTTTGTCCATGATCTAATAAAATAAAGGGTTCCAGGGTCCGAGCCTGCCCGCCGGTAGGCAGGGGTTCTAGGGTTCAAGCGTTTATTTGTAGTATCTTACTCGACCCCTTGACCCCTTGAATCCTTGAACCCTATCCTTTCATGTTTCTTAGCACAAACTCCGTAATATCCATCGCGTTAATCGGGATCTCTTTTCTGCGGGCGGTGGTCAGGATGGTCCGGACACATTGCTGGCACGCAGTAATCACTGTATCCGCACCGGTCGCCTGGATCTGGTCAATCTTCCCCTGAGCCAATGCAGCAGATAGGTCCGGATCGACCATCTCCAGATTTCCACCTCCTCCACAACACTTACACTGCTCTCTGCTATCTGCCATCTCCACTAATTCCACGCCCGGGATAGCCCGGAGAATTTCTCTTGGGGCTTCATAGACTCCGCTCGCTCTCCCCAGGTCACAGGGGTCGTGGTAGGTCACTCTTATTTTTTTCTCTTTGAATTGGATCTTCCCCTCATCGATCAATTGCTTGATGAATTGAGTGGAATGGAAGATTTTGATATCCGCCTTATACTCTTCCAGCCAGGTGTGGTAACAGGAAGGACAGGCAAAGACGACTTTTTCCACACCTTTGGCTTTGACTGCCTCCAGATTGTGTTGAATCAAAACCTCAGCTTCCTTTCTCATCCCAGCGCCAATGAGTGGAAACCCGCAGCACCATTCTTCTCCCCCCAGGAGCGTGAAATCAACTTCTGTTTTACTCAAAATTTCAACAAAAGCCAGAGGAATTTTCTGAACAAGAGGAAAGAAAGAGGCGACACAACCCACAAAGAAGGCAACCTGCGCTTTATCCTTCTTGTATTGGTGGTCAGGGAGCTCATCAAGGAACTCGAGCCATTCCGTCCTCTCTTCATTTTCGTCGCCGGAAACATTGTAGGCATCGAGGACATTGGCCTTCATCCGTTTAACCGCCTCTGGGAAGTGGCCCAGCTCCACCAGGGTTTCCCGTAAAGCCGTCCAGAGGTTTCTGGAATCGATGGAGACAGGGCAGCTTACACTGCACTCGCCACAGAGGGTGCAGCGATAGACCATCTCCGAAAATTTTTTCAGTTTCTCCTCGTCCAACTTCTTGGGGCCAAAGATCTTGGCCCAAAGCCCATATTGACTGCGGATAAACGATTTGAAGGCCTGGATCTTTCCCCGAGGATCGATGGCCTCTTCACCCTTATGGGCATACACAGGGCAATACTTCAAACACTCGCCACAGCGGGTACAAGCATCGATCTCAATCAATTGTTTGGGTGATAGTGCCGACAGCTTCAATTTTTTGCCTCAAACCTAAAGCGTAGCGCTCCTCAAACCTCTAACGTTATTATTCTATTTCTTGCCGTGTTGGGCAATTTCCACTTTGAGCCACTCGCGAATAACGTTCGGTTCCGTCATCAGATTCTTGAGCTCGTCGAGGTTGTCGGGTTTGATCTTGAAGAGCCAGCCTTTTCCATAACAGTCTTCATTGATCAACTTGGCCTTCCGCTCGAGCTCTTCGTTCACTGCTACCAGTTCACCGCTCACTACGGCAAAAACTTTACCGAGCCATTTCCCCGATTCAATCTTGGTAAAGTTTTTTCCCTGGACGAGTTTTTTCCCTTCGGGCGGGAGCCCCACATAAACAATACTACCAGCCATCTTCTGGGCGTACTCATTCATTCCCATAACCACCAGATCACCTTCCACCTTAGCCCAAAAATGATTCTTGTCGTAATAAAGCCCCTCTGGAAATTCATAGCCCTCAATGTTCATTAGCGCACCCCCTATGCATTTCAAATAACGAGACCGTATCCCTGCCTACCGCAGGCAGGCGTGACTCGTGACTCGTGTAATCCCCCCAACCCCCCTTTAGTAAAGGGGGGCGAGGGGGGATTATTTATGCTGCTTCTTTTTTGTATTTTTCTTGATAAAGCTGAGCAATGAATTCGGTGATGTTGTAGATCTCAATCTTCTGTTTTCGAAGTTTGGCATTTCTGAAGTTATGAACACAGGAGGGGCATTCGGTAAGTAAAACTTCAGCTCCTGTCTCTTCGATGATCTGACCTAATCGATTTCTCGAGATTTCGATGGAGTCTTCAGGAAATGATCCGCGGAGCCCACCCCCTGAGCCACAGCACATGGCGTTCTCTCTGGTTCGCCTTGGTTCCACAAAATTGGGGGCAATCTTTCTGATGATCTCCCTCGGTTCCTCATAGATACCCGCATGGCGACCGAGATCGCACGGATCATGGTAAGTCACCCTCTTTTCCGTCTTCACTTTAAAGTCAAAGTCTTTGAGAAACTGGGTGATATGCTTGAGTTCTAGTCCTAAGTCTTTATAAGCAGGATGTTCTTTAAACACCCGGTAACAGTAAGGGCAGGTCGTGATCAGGGTTTTGGCTCCGGTCTTCTGGAGTTCCTGAACATTACGTTTTGCTAAATTACCTCTGATTTTGTATCCCACGTCCTCCAAAACACCGCTGCAACAGACTTCATCGATCATGGTGAAGTCAACCTTGAGAAGATCGAGAAGGCGGATCGTTTCCTCCACGCTCTCCTCCTCACGGTAAGTTCCCACGCAGCCCACAAATAGAACATAACGGGCCCCATTCTTTTTGTGACCCCAGTCATGCCTTTCTTCCTCTCCATAGATATTCCCATATTTCTCAACAATCTCGCCCATGACCTTGAAGAGGTTGTCATGGCCCAACCGCACCATATCCTTCCTTGTTGTCTTGATCACTTCCTGAGGATCCACGCCCGAGGGACAGTTGACCGTGCAATTCATGCACGTGGTGCAGCGCAGGAGGGCCTGAGCCACCCCCTCCGTAACGGGAAGTTTTCCCTCCATCACTTCCTTGAGAAGGATCATCTTGCCACGGGCATTGGTAATGGGCCTCTTGGTCAATTCGAAGATGGGGCATACCGCCCGACAGAAACCACATCGAGAGCACTGCCTAATTGCCTTCCGTCGCTTTTCATCAAACTGTATTTGATCAGGCATCTTTTCCTCTTGAAAAACAATGCCAAATGTCAAAGCCCAAAGTTCAAATGAATGTCAAATGACAAAGTTCAAATTTCAAATGAAGCTCAAATGTCAAATCCCCCCAACCCCCCTTTGCTAAAGGGGGGCGAGGGGGGATTATCGATTGATTTTGAGCTTTTTCATTCATTTGACATTTGGATTTTGACATTTGGATTTCTCGATAGCGTCAGCTATCGAGGGCTCTCTTCCCTGGATTCATGATGTTATTGGGATCCAGAGTCTTCTTGATCTGTTTCATCAAAGCCATTTCCACGGGGTCGTGTTCAAGGGTCATGTAATTCGCCTTCGATAGTCCGATGCCATGTTCTCCTGAAAGAGTCCCCTTAAGCGAAATGGCTAACTGAAAGATCTCCTCCTCGGCCCGTTCCGTCTTCTCTACCTGCTTCGGATCGTATTCATCATAAAGAATCTGTGGGTGCAGATTTCCATCCCCGGCATGGCCATAGGTAGCAACCACCAGACCGTGTCTCTGTGCAATCTCTTGAATTCCCACGAGTAGCTCTGGTATTCTGGAAATAGGAACGGTGACGTCGTCTAAGACAAAGCTATTGCTGACCCGGGCCAGAGTGGCATAAGAAGATTTGCGAGCCTTCCAGAGATTAAGTCGGTCTTTCTCATCCTTAGCCGTCTTAATCTCAATCGGATGATTCTCTTTGAAAATTCGGAGAACAACCTCCATCTGGGCTTCCACTTCTTCCCACGTATAACCATCGGTCTCTGTCAGGATCATGGCCTCCGCATCAGGGAGATCAATGTCCGTATTCTCTTTAATCGATTTAAGAGTGACTTTGTCGAGGATCTCCATGACGCTGGGAAGAACGCCGCTGGTCATGGTCTGGAAGATGGCCTTTCCCGCATTCTCCAACTTGGCAAAAGTCGCCACGGCGGTCATACCATGACGGGGTAGGGGATTAATCTTCAAAGTGATCTCCGTGATTACCCCTAAAGTTCCTTCTGCTCCGATGAAGAGTTTGGCAAGATCATATCCGGAGACACACTTCATCGTGTAAGAGCCTGTATGCATCACTTCTCCAGTAGGTAAAACGACTTGGAGGCCCAGGACATAGTCGCGGGTCGTTCCGTATTTCGCTCCCTTGATTCCACCGGCATTGGTCGCCACATTTCCTCCAATCGTGGCCACAGAACTGCTGGCCGGGTCCGGAGGGAAAGTGAATCCATGTTTGGCCAAGGCTCGATTGAGATCGTCACAGACCACACCGGCCTGGACGTGGGCATAGCGGTTTTCAATACTCATCTCAAGAATTCGGTTCATCCGGGAAAGGTCGATGATGATGCCGCCCTTGATGGGGACAGCGGCTCCGCTGAGGCTGGTTCCCGCTCCACGAGGCACGACGGGAATCTTATGCTCATTGGCAAACCTGACGATCGCGGCCACCTGCTCGGTCGATTCAGGCCAAACCGCTGCATCAGGCCGGTGGACATTCATCGACGCGTCATAACTATAGGGGACCAATTCCTCCAGTTGATCGGTGAAATGATCCTTTCCGACAATCTCAATCAGCTTCTGTGATTCCTGCAATCTGCCTCGCCCCCTCCCTCTTGGAACCTATTGTTACGAACTTACAAGTACTGAAAAATCTCAGAATGTGTCATTCTGAGGAGCTGCGGGCGACGAAGAATCTCATGAATTGCTGATTGCATTGAAGCAGAGATTCTTCGCTTCGCCCTGTACACCATGCGGTGCAGGGCTTCGCTCAGAATGACGGAGAAGGAAACTTTTTCAGCATCATTATTATTATAACTCTCTGGTGGGTTCCCTCTCAATCTCAAAATAGGTCGATCTTCTTTCAGCTCTCAGCCGATGCATCCATATTCTTCATCGACCCATTAAAGGTCCTCACTTCGGAATCCACATAGTCCAGGTGCTCGAGGGTTCTTTCTCTGGCCTTTTCGGGAGAATGATTCTTAATGGCATTTAGAATCCGAGAATGCTGCTGGAACAATTTCTTCATTTTTGTTTTATCTGTAAAGACTTTGGCAACGGATTCCCTAAGGAGGTCGTAGATGGTGGACATGAGATGGGTCTGGACCATGTTGTGGGTTGCTTGGGCTATCGCCAGGTGAAAATCGGCATCCTCCTTATCCCAATCCCGGCCTTCTTCAATGGCCTTCTCCATCTCCTCAAGGATGGATTCCAATCGTTTGATATCTTCTTCGGTAGCCCTCTGGGCAGCTTGGGAAGCACCCCAGACCTCCATAGCCTTCCTCACCTCGATCAGATCAAAAATCTTCTGGGTATCGGTTTTGATGAGAAAAGAAAGGGGGTCTTCCATTCGCTCTGAGGTCACAGACTTGACGAAGGTCCTCTTCGATTGTTTGATCTCCAGAAATCCCATGACCACAAGGGAATTTAAAGCCTCACGCAGCGAAGGTCGACTGACGCCAAATTGCTTGATGAGTTCCCTCTCTGGCGGAAGCCTGTCGCCGGGTTTTAATTTCCCTTCACTGATGAGGTTTTTAATCTGATTCGCAACCTCATCGGAGAGTCTGCTGCGCTTGATCGACTTGAACATATCAGAATTCTCCTATGGTCTTACAATTTTAATTATAAAATATTTTTTTGTCAATTGTTATTTTGATAAGACCTAATACTTTGATATTTAAAGATATTTCAGGATATGTCTATTGGTCTTACCACTTTAACTCTGATTATTTTTTTGTTGACATCCGGGTCTTTTTATTATAAATTGTCTTCTGTCAAACCAAGTAACATCCTTCATAGCTTTAGGAGGTAACCATGGCTCGTTTATACGAATATCAAGGGAAGCAGTTGTTGAAGGCAGCTAAGGTTCCCATTCCTCAGGGCGAAGTGGCTACGACTCCTCAGGAGGTCAAGAAAATAGCCGAGAAGATCGGCAAGCCCGTTGTCATCAAATCACAGGTCTGGGCAGGGGGAAGAGGAAAGGCAGGGGGCATTAAATTCGCCGAACACGCGATCGATGCCGAGATTGTTGCGAACGAGATCCTCGGATCGGAGATCAAGAAACTGAAGGTGGAAAAGGTACTGGTCGAGGAGAAACTGGACATCGACAAGGAATATTATATAGGTGTCATCGTCGATTCTTCGAGGGAGGTCCGCGCCCCCGTCATCATGTTCAGCACGGAAGGCGGGATGGATATTGAGTCGGTCCCTTCGGAAAAGATCGCAACCGTGACGGTGGACGTCCTTCGAGGTTTTCGGCTCTATGATGCCCTCAACCTTGCTCTCAAACTAAAGGTCCCGACGGCACATCTTCCGGGTGTGGCCCAGGCGATCTCAGGCCTGTTCAAAACGTTCAAGGATTATAATTGCCGGACCGCCGAGATCAATCCCCTCATCATCACCAAGGACGGGAAAGTCTTTGCCGGGGATTGCCGGATGGCCATTGACGATTCCTCGGTCTATCGCCATCCCGAACTCGGCATCGAAGTCGCCCGGGAGGCGGCTACTCCACCTACGGAGCTCGACAAGATTGCATGGCGGATCGAAGAAGGAGACCTCAGGGGGACCTGCTATATTGCTCAGATGGTGACAGAGATAAAGGGGCTCAACTACGTGGGTTATCACGGGATGGGCGGCGGTGGCGCTATTCTGGGAGTGGACGGCTTGAACCGGGTTGGCCTTAAGATCGCCAACTACGCCGACACAAGCGGGAACCCGACCGCAGCCAAGGTCTATCGGGCAGCGAAGGTCATCTTTTCGCAGCCTGGCATCGAGGGCTACATGCTCGGCGGGTTCATGTACGCAAACCAGGAACAATGGCACCACGCCCATGGCGTCGTGAAGGCCCTCAGGGAGGAACTCCCCAAGAGACCTGGATTTCCTTGCGTGCTCCTGATCTGTGGCAATAAGGAGAAGGAGGCCCTTGAGATTTTGCGGGAAGGCACGAAAGACCTGCCGGGTCGGATCGAGATCTACGGGGGGGACAAGGTATATGAGACCCAATTTTTGGCTGAAAGGATGAAGGCTCTCATCTTAGAATACCGGAAGGAAAGAGGGGTAAAGGAGGAATAGGTCCATGCATTTTGAAGAACAAACCATCAAAGTGATTATCGATGAGAGCAAATGCGTCGGCTGTAAAACCCACGCATGTGCAGCAGGGTGTAAGCTCTTCGACCGGGGGATCCTGGTGATCAAAGACGGCAAACCGGCCCTTGCAGGGGACGCGGCTTTCGCCCGGCGGGTGGGCACGGAGTGTCTTGCGTGCGAGTATGAATGCTGGTTCAGGGGAAACAAGGCGATCACGATTGAAGCCCCAGTTCCTGGATTGGATGAATACAGAAGAAAGCATGGTGTATTGTAAATCCCAAATGAGGTGTGTCTGTGATTAGCGTCGGGCCATCGTGTAGTCCCGCGAAGCGCGGGATTGCAGTTTTGCCGTTAAAGGCAACACAGCAGAACGGCAAAACGGCAGCACAAAGAATGGACACTGTGCCTGAAGAGACGCTGGAGGCATAAAATATGGCTATTTTACTGAAGAAAGATACGAAGGTGTTAGTTCAGGGAATCACAGGGAGGGAGGGCTCGGCGCGGGCTGCATTCATGAAAGGCTATGGGACCAACGTGGTGGCCGGCGTGACACCTGGGCGCGGTGGAGAAGAGGTAAGCGGGATCCCTGTTTACAATACAATACAAGAGGCGGTGAAAGTCCATGGGAGCTTTGATTTGAGCGTCACCTTTATCCCCGGGCCAAGCCTCAAGGACGCGGTTCTCGAAGCCCTGGATGCAGGCATTAAATTTCTCGTCATGCCGGTGGAAAGGGTTCCTCTCTATGACATTCTGGAGATGATGGCTCACGGAAAACAGAAGGGGGCGCGCTTGCTGGGTCCGGGATCCATCGGTATCATCAGCCCTGGAATTGCGGCAGCAGGCTGGCTGGGAGGAACGCCTGACTTTGCAAGAAGGGTGTTTGTCCCCGGACACGTCGGAGTGATTTCCAGGAGCGGGGGACAGTCTGCCACAGTTCCATACACGATTAAGGAAGCGGGCCTTGGGATGACCACCGTCCTTCATGTCGGAACAGAGCCCGTGGTGGGGCAGTCTTTCGCAGACATCTTACCCCTCTTTCAGGCTGATGACGAAACCCATGCCGTAGCCATCTTCGGCGAGATTGGTGGAACAAACGAGGAAGAGGCGGCAGAGGCGGTGAGGCGCAAAGAGTTCACCAAGCCTCTTGTGATCTATGTTGCCGGGGCATGGGCTCCTGAAGGAATGCGGTTTTCCCATGCCAGCAGTATCGTAGAGCGAGGCAAAGGGTCGGCGAAGGATAAAGTGAAGAACCTAAAGGATGCAGGGATCCACGTGGTGGACCGGCCCGATGAAATCGCGCCAACACTCAAGAGGTTGCTGAAGAGATAAATTCGAAGCACGAAACCCGAAATCCGAAACAAATTCGAATGACCGAAATTCAAAATAATCCCCTCACCCCGTCCCTCTCCCCGAGGGGAGAGGGGAAGGGTGAGGGGCGGTTTGGGAAATTTGAACATTTGAATTTAGGATTTGTTTCGAGATTCGATATTCGAATTTTGGATTTTAAATTTAACGAGGAGGTGTTACCATGACTGTGATGAGATCCGTTTTTTATGTTCCGGGAAACAACGAGAAGATGGTTGCCAAGTCTCCGGAGATTCCAGCTGACATCATTACTTTAGATCTCGAGGATTCCGTTCCCCCTGCAGAAAAACCAAAAGCCCGTGAAGTGACTCGGGAGAACCTGAAATATGCGGGATCCGGAGGTTCGACTATCTATGTCCGGATAAATAATTGGGAGACCTTGATGACCAACGATGATCTCGAAGCCATTGTCCATGAGGGGCTGTCGGGTGTCTGTTTGGCCAAATGTGGTGGTCCGGATCATGTTCAACGTCTCGATTGGAAATTAGAGGAACTGGAGCGAAGGAGAGGCTTGAAGGTGGGAAGCGTTGCCATCCAGCTTCTCATCGAGACGGCCAAAGGGGTCATCAATGCCTATCCTTCAGCCATCGCCAGCAAGCGGGTCAATTCTCTCATCTTCGGCGCCGTGGATTACACCAAGGATATGAGGGTGAAGCTCACCGATGAGGGAGAAGAGCAAAAATATGCGAGGGCCCATAACGCTGTGGCGGCCAGAGCTGCAGGTTGCATCGCCATTGATTGCCCGTTCGTTAACTTCAAGGATATGGAGGCTTTTGAAAAAAGCACGCGCTATGGTCGGCAATTGGGTTACGAAGGAAGAATGCTCATCCACCCAAGCCAGATCGAGCCTTCTCATAAGATCTATACCCCGGAGCCTGACGATGTGGAATGGGCAAAGGGAGTCGTGAAGGTCTTTGAGGAAGAGGGGATCGCCAAAGGTTCTGCAGCTGTTTCTTATAAAGGAAAGATGGTCGATACGCCGGTTTATGACAACGCCAGGACAATCCTTGCAACGGTGGCTGAAATATCTGCCTTTGATGCCAAACGGAAAAAGTAGACCCCGTTAGAAGGGGTGGGGCTTTGATACCGGCCTCAAGGATCTGATGTTTTCTATTTATAGCATCCCCGGCCATGAATGCCGGGGCTTTCTAACGGGGTAAACCCTCATCGCGATTTTAAGAGGGCAAGGCTCTACAAAACCCACCCATCATCTCCCACCCAAACAGATGAGAGCCTTGCCCTTCTTAATCCCGGCGCAAAAATGCGTCATCGTGCGGCCGGGATGTCGCCCCACATGGGCGTCGGGCAGGGGACCACGGACTTTGCCCGTGGGGCTCCATTTCTTGGGGGCTGAACGATGCGGATTATTCTGGTCGGCCAGGGTCCCTTCGGAGAGAAGGTATTGGAAGCCCTGATCAAAAGAGGGGAAGAAGTGGTGGGAGTCTTTTCCCCTCCGGACAAAAGAGGAGAAGGGATGGGAGTTTTTGCCGAAAAACCCAAGATCACCTCTTTTCGTCCCACCCAGATGAAAGACCCTCAGGTTTACAACCAGTTCAAGGAGTTGCAACCCGATCTCGTTATCCTTGCTTTTGTGACCGATATCATCCCGGAGAGATTGCTCAACCTCGCCTCGATCGGGACGATCTGTTACCATCCTTCCCTTTTGCCAAGACATCGCGGTGCGAGCGGCATCAATTGGGCGATCATCCAGGGAGACACCCGAACGGGGTTAACAATCCTTTGGGCTGACAAGGGCATCGACACCGGCCCCGTACTCCTCCAAAGGGAAGTAGAAATCGGTCTTGATGATACGACGGGTTCCCTCTACTTTAATGTCCTCTTTCCCATGGGAGTCGAAGCGATCAAAGAAGCCATTGAGCTGATCAAGAAAGGCAAAGCGCCCAGAATTCCACAGGATGAATCGAAAGCGACCTATGAACCTCCTTGTGATGACCGGGTTGCCTCCATCGATTTTGAAAAACCAATTCCTGACATTTATAATTTAATTAGAGGTTGCGATCCCCAACCGGGCGCTTTTTCGACATTCAAAGGGAAGAGGGTTCGACTCTATGATGCCCGGATGATATCCTCCGCGACGGGAAAAAGGCCGGGTGAGATCGTGGCGATCGAAGAGGGGGGTGTTCAGATTGCTGCAAGGGGGGGTATGGTTAAGGTCGGAAGGTTGAGGGTGGACAAAGGGGAAAAAATAGGAGCGACGGAATTCGCCCGGTCGCTGGATGCAAAGGTTGGAGAAAGATTTGGCACGTAAACGCGAAGGCGTCATTGCGAGGGAAGGTAGCGCCCTCATTTAGTGAGGGCGATGCAGTCCGTCGGCAGTAAATGCCGACGCTACATATTTTCAATGGAGGGATTTATGGAACGCGAGAAGTTAGTCGAAGAAGTGGCCAAGATCGTCGGGAAAGGGAATGTCTTATCATCGGAGACAGACCTGCTGCTCTACGGCTACGATGCTTCCCTTTTTAAAGGAAGGCCTGATTGCATCGTTCTTCCGGGATCAACAGAAGAGGTTTCCAAGGTCGTCAAGTTCGCTCATAAGGAAGGAATTCCTATTATCGCAAGGGGCTCAGGAACCAATCTGAGCGGAGGCACTGTCCCCACCCGAGGGGGAATCGTTCTTCACTTTTCGAGAATGAATAGAATCCTTGAAATCGATATCGAGAATCAGAGGGCTGTGGTAGAACCAGGAGTCTTCACCCTCATCCTCAAAAACCAATTGGCCCGTTATGGTTATGTTTACCAGCCAGATCCTGCCAGCGAAAAAGTCTCCACATTCGGCGGGAATTTTGGAGAGAATTCAGGAGGACCCCATTGTCTCAAGTATGGGGTGACGACCAACCATATCCTGGGAGGAGAAGTGGTTCTCTACGACGGAAAAGTCATTCAGGTCGGCGGTAAGGCTCTGGATAACCCTGGCTATGATTTGACAGGACTCCTGGTGGGTTCGGAAGGGACTCTGGGGATTACCACAAAATTGATCCTTCGGATCATGCCAAAACCTGAAGCCGTCAAGACCATGCTGGCCATCTATAATTCTTTAGAGGATGCTGGACGGACTGTTTCCGCTATCATTGCCGATGGGATCATCCCGGCTACCTTAGAGATGCTGGACAGGTTGACGATCAAGGCCGTGGAGGAATCGATCCATGCTGGCTTCCCTCTGGATGCAGAGGCTGTCCTTTTGATCGAGTTGGACGGATTGAAAGATGGAATGGAGAGGCTGGCAGAAAGAATTATGGAAATCTGTAGGAAAAATAATGCCCGTGAAGTGAAGGCAGCCAAAGACGAAGCAGAAAGAACACAGCTCTGGGCAGGTCGAAAAGGGGCCTTTGGCGCGATTGCCCGTTTGCGACCGAACTATCTGGTCTGCGATGGGACCGTTCCCCGAACAAAACTTCCTGAAGTGTTGACTAAAGTGATGGAGGTTGGAAGGAAGTATGATCTTACAATCGCCAATGTCTTTCATGCGGGAGATGGAAACCTCCATCCACTCATTTTATTCGATGAGCGGAATGAAGAAGAGTTGAGGAAGGTGCATCTGGCCGGTTCCGAGATTCTAAAGATCTGTGCGGATGCAGGCGGGACGATTAGCGGCGAACACGGCATAGGGACTGAGAAGATGAAAGAGATGTTTTTTGTCTTCACGCCTAAAGACATTGCTGCCATGAAGAAGGTGAAGAAGGCTTTCGATCCCGATGACGTGTACAACCCAGGAAAGGTGTTGCCGAAAGCTTAATCTTTCAATATCCCCCTCACCCTTCCCTCTCCCACCAGGGGAGAGGGGGGTCTCTTTAGATAAACCAGCCAAGAATCCCCTCCCCCTTGATGGGGGAGGGTGAGGGTGGGGGTGGCCAAGGAAGGAGATGCTTAATGCTTCCGACAGACCAACTGATTTCCAGATTAAAAGAGCTGGCAGGAAAGGCCACGTTCATCAAAGACCGCCGTAAACTACAGGCCTACGCCTTGGATGGAAAGCGACCGAAGGTGATTGTCTCTCCCAAGACTGCGGACGAAGTCTCAAAGATCGTGGCCTATGCCAATCAAGAGCATCTCGCTCTCGTGCCCATGGGAAACGGAACCAAAACGGGAATGGGAGGGATTCCAAAAGCGATGGACATTGTTCTCCTGACCACCCGACTCAATCGTATCACTGACTGCGATATAGAGAATCTGACCTTAACCGCAGAGAGTGGTATCACCTTAAGCCAGGTTCAGAGACATCTGGCCAAAGAAGGGAAAGGATATTTTTTACCACTCGATCCACCCTTCACGGATAAAGCCACCTTGGGTGGCATCGTGGCTACCAATTCGAGTGGCCCAAAACGATTGATCTACGGCACGGCAAGGGATCTGATTATTGGAATAAAAGCCGTTTTCCCGAATGGCGATTTTGTGGTCTCAGGCGGGAAGACAGTCAAGAATGTCTCCGGTTACGACATGTGTAAACTCCTGATCGGTTCCTTTGGAACTCTTGGCATCATCTGTGAGATCACCTTTAAACTCCTTCCTCTTCCCGAGAGAGAAACGAGCCTCTTGGTGCCTTTTAAGGCCTTGGACGAGGCGAATGGTTTCGTCCAGGCGATCACTCATTCTCAGCTCCTTCCGGCCTCTATCGAAACGCTCAATATCCTCGCAGTGAGAAAAATGAAATACAACCTTCCTTTGCCATCCGATGAGAATTATGTCGTAGCCATTGGGTTGGAAGGTGTGGCTGAAAGCACAGAAAGGCAGATTTCTGAAATGGGGAATATAGGGAAAAAGCATGGAGCCCTTGAACCCATGGCTTTGGATTCGGAGAGACATCATGCCTTCTGGAATGCCCTTCGCGATTTCTCCAGAGGTTTGGCTAAGAGATATCCGGAATACGTTGCCCTTAAATCCAATTTCTTAATCTCCAAATGCGGGCAGATGATGGGAAGCTATGAAAAGATTGCCAAAGGGTTGGGGATGGACTGCGCGTTCATCAGCCATTCTGGAAACGGAATTCTTTACACCTATGTGCTGGGAACCCAGCATGGTCGGTCCAGAATGGAATCGCTGATCAAGCTCATCAAGAAGCTGACCTCCGAAGCGGCAAAGAATGAAGGCAATCTCGTCATCGAATCTTCTCCCTCATCGATTAAAAAGAAAGTCGCCCCATGGGGGAAGTCTCGAAGTGATGCTCTCATGATGCGCCGAATCAAGAAACAGATCGATCCAAGGGGAATTTTGAACCCAGGCCGATTTGTCGGAGGAATCTAAGAATCCCCCCTCTCGCCAGGGGGATTGTGTCGTAATGTCATTCTGAGGCGTTAGCCGAAGAATCTCTGTTTTCTGACCTATTATTGATTCTATGAGATTCTTCACTTCGTTCAGAATGACAGGCGAAGGGGTCAGAATGACAACCATGGCATTTCCCTCATTACGACACAGTCTCACAGGGGGAGAGGGAGGGGGTGAGGGGGAGGAGTTAAACATGAAGCAAGAAGAACTGAAAACCTTGTTATATG
>CAYMJV010000036.1:27463-31120 GCA_964390545.1 uncultured Syntrophaceae bacterium | reverse complement strand
GAGTATTCGGATGGAATGACCCTTTCGAAGGCTCTTGAGGGGAGGAGAGAGGTTTGAAAAAATCCTTGACATTTGGTCGAGATGATGTTAACGTGAACGCAATAAAAATGGTTTTAGGAAAATTAGTAATAAAATCATATACTTATGTGAGTAATGAATCAGGCTATTTTGCTTGCAAAAATTTGTGAAATATTTTATATCTCTTTTGTTCGTTTAAGGAGAATGCAATGATCGAGATCCGATTCCATGGAAGAGGCGGTCAAGGCGCAGTGACCTCGGCGGAGCTATTAGCCTTGGCAGCCATCGGAGAAGGGAAGTATGCTCAGGCTTTTCCGAGCTTCGGTCCTGAACGGAGAGGGGCACCTGTCGTGGCCTTCTGTCGAATCGATGAAGAACGCATTAGGATCAGGGCAAATATTTACGAGCCCGATATTGTGGTGGTGCTGGATGCTTCCCTTTTGAAGATTGTTAATGTCGCGGCGGGATTGAAGGAAAAAGGGGTTGTCGTTACCACCAGCACGGATTCTCCCGAGAAAGTAAGGGAGATCTTGCGAATCAAAAACCGGATCGCAGTCGTGGACGCCGTAAAAATTGCGAGGGAAATTCTCGGTCTTCCCATCACCAATACGACGTTGCTGGGATCTTTGGTCAAGGCATCGGGAGTGGTCAAAAGGGAATCATTTATCCCTCCGCTCAAGGAACGGTTCGGACGAATCGCCGAGAAGAATATTTCTGCTTTTGAGCGAGCCTATCAAGACACCGTTCTCCTCCAATAGACTTCAATAAGAAGAGGTATCAAAGATGACCAAACCAGAAAACGAATGGACATGGAAGGAAATACCGATCGGCAACGTCGTCCTGGAGCCCGGGAACGCGAGTCAATACCGAACAGGGGACTGGAAAAGTCTCAAGCCCATTCTGGACAAGGAGAAGTGCATCCATTGCGGATTATGCTATATCTTCTGTCCAGATATGGCTTATAACTTGGACGAGGAGAGCTACTTCATTGCAGACCTTTTTTACTGCAAGGGTTGTGGCATCTGTGCCAAGGAGTGTCCCACCGGAGCGATCTCGATGGTGGTGGAGGAGGAGGCGAAATAATGGGAAAAAGGGTTGGAATGGAAGTTTCGATCGCCGCAGCCGAAGCGGTCAAGCAGGCTGACGTGGATGTGATCTCGGCTTATCCCATTACCCCCCAGACGCATATTGTTGAGCACCTTTCGGAACTGGTGGCCAACGGGGAAATGGATGCGGAATTCTTCTGTGTGGAATCGGAACACTCCGCCCTGAGCGTCTGTGTGGGGAGTGAGGCGACAGGGGCACGATCTTTTACTTGTACAAGTTCTCAAGGGTTGGCGCTCATGAGTGAAATCACCTACATCGCCTCTGGCCTGAGGTTACCCATCGTCATGATCCTTGCAAACCGAACGCTCTCCGCTCCGCTGAGCATCTGGAATGACCACAGCGATGTGATGTCCATTCGGGATTGCGGATGGATCCAGTTTTTCACAGAGAACGGTCAAGAGGTTTACGATCATGTCTTCATTTCTTACCGATTGGCCGAGGACAGAGAGGTTCTTCTTCCTGTGATCATCAATATGGATGGATTTACCTTAAGCCATGTCATTGAACCTTTTGAAATGATTGAGCAGGAAAAGATCGATCAATTCTTGCCTCCCTACCAACCCCTTTATCGTCTCCATCCTGATCACCCGATCACCATGGGTGCCTTTGCACTTCCTAGCATCTTTGCAGAGGCGAAGAAGGCCCAGGAAGTGGCCATCTGGTCCTCCATGCCTAAAATCTTAGAAACGTGGAAGGCCTTTGGAGACATGACGGGAAGATATTATAAACCCATCGAAACTTACAAGGCAGAGGACGCAGAGACCTTATTGGTCACCATGGGAAGTTTCGGAGAAACGGCCTCCGTGGCTGTTGACAAGTTGAGGGAGGGGGGAAGATCGGTTGGATTGGTGAAGATCCGACTCTGGCGACCCTTTCCTTTCGATGAACTTAAAAAGGCAACCCTTGGTGCAAAACGATTAGTCGTCATCGACCGGGCCATCTCGGTTGGAGGGCCTGGGGGGCCAGTGGCCTCTGAAGTGAGATCCGCCCTATATGGGAGCGAAAATAGACCAGCGATTTATAACTTTGTCGCCGGAATTTCAGGCAGGGATGTGGCCCCTCAAGATTTCGTCAAGATGGTGGATAAGGCCGAGATCGAAATCGAAGGAGGGAACAAAGAAGGTTACGAAATTTACGGGGTGAGAGAATGACAGAAAATTTAAATGTCTTTGCCGTCAGAACGCTGACTCTGAAGGAAAACTTTGCACCTGGCCATCGGGCATGCCAGGGATGTGCTGAAGCATTGGCCGTCCGACTGGTGGCTAAGGCCCTGGGGAGAAATGTCATCATTGCGAATGCCACAGGATGTATGGAGATCGTCTCCTCTCCACTTCCCTATACCTCTTGGAGAGTTCCTTGGTTTCATGTGGCTTTCGAGAATACGGCTGCCGTGGCTTCAGGCATCGAATCCGCGCTAAAGGTTTTGATGCGAAAAGGGAGAATTCCTCAGAAAAAGATCGTGACCCTCGCCATGGGGGGTGACGGAGGCACAGCCGACATTGGACTCCAGGCCCTTTCGGGAGCCTTTGAGAGAGGTCACGACTTCACTTACATCTGCACCGATAATGAGGCGTACATGAACACCGGGATTCAACGATCGTCCTCCACGCCTTTTGGTGCTTCTACCACGACCTCGCCTGCCGGGAAGATGCAGATGGGGCAGATTACCTGGAAGAAGAACATGGCCGCCATCGCGGCGGCTCATAATATACCTTATGTCGCCACGGCCTGCCCCAGTTATCCGATAGACCTTGTCCAGAAGGTGAAGAAGGCAGCGGATACGAAAGGACCCGCCTACGTTCATATCCTTTCTGTCTGCCCAACGGGATGGAGGTCTGCGCCAGAACTCTCCATCAAGCTGGGTCGCTTGGCCGCTGAGACAGGGATCTTTCCTCTTTATGAAGTGGAGTACGGTCGGTATCGGTTGAGCATCGATTTTCCAAAGTTGAGACCTGTGAAGGAGTACATCAAACTGCAGGGAAGGTTTCGACATCTGACCGATGAACTGATCGAAGAGATAGAGAAACGAGTCCATAAGGAGTATAAGGAGTTGAAAGAAAAGGCTGCGAAGGGAGCAAGAGATGACTCAGTCAGAGATTGATGCCATTGTTAAACAATATGGAGGAAAGGAATCTGCCATTCTAGCGATCCTTCAGGACGTTCAGGCTAAAGAGAGGTATCTTCCCAAAGAGACGTTGGAATATATTTCCGAGAAGATGCACATTCCAATGACCGCGATCTTTCGGATAGCCACCTTCTATAATGCCTTAAGTATTAAACCGCGAGGACGGCACAAGGTTGATGTCTGCTTGGGGACGGCTTGCCATGTTCGCGGAGGAAATAAGATTATGGATAAACTGGAGAGGGATTTAGGTATTTCTGTTGGGGAGACGACCAAGGATAAGCGGTTCACCTTAGAATTGGTCCGATGCGTTGGCTGCTGCAGCCTGGGACCCGTGGCGGTTGTGGACGGGGAAGTCTTTGGCCGGTTGACACAAGATAAGATGCCTTCGATCCTGAAGGAATTCAAAT
>CAYMJV010000036.1:0-27363 GCA_964390545.1 uncultured Syntrophaceae bacterium | reverse complement strand
GTCTTTGGCCGGTTGACACAAGATAAGATGCCTTCGATCCTGAAGGAATTCAAATAGCGTTCGATGTAAAGATCAAGATACCCCCTCACCTTTCCCCTCTCCCCGCTGGGGAGAGGGATGGGGTGAGGGGAATATGCTGAGGGAAAGATGAAGATTCAAACAAAAGCTGATTTGGAGAAGATGAGGGAGGTGGGGTTGAAAACCCTCTATCCCGGGACAACCAAGATCTCTGTGGGCATGGCGACCTGCGGCCTTTCCACTGGAGCTGGTAAGGTGTATGACGCCATCCAGAAAGAGGTGGAGAAAGGGAAGCTGCCGATACGGCTGAGTCAAACAGGATGCATCGGGTTTTGCCAGAGGGAGCCTGTCGTCGATATCTTGGAACCCGGAAAACCGAGAATCTTCTATCAAGGGGTGACTCCCGAGCGGTCTGCCGAATTGGTCCACCAATGGTTGGAGAACAAGGTGGTGGGAGATCTGTTGCTGTGCAAGATGGAGCGTGAAGATTGGATCGTGGATGGCAAAACAAAGGATTATTCAATCCTCCAAACTCCCAGCGGGGTCGACGGGACACCTCTTTACCATCAAGTTCCTTTCTATGGCAAGCAGCTGAAAATCGCACTGAGGAATTGCGGCTTCATCAACCCGGACAGCATTGAAGAGTATGTGGCCAGAGGGGGATATTTTTCACTCTGTAAGGCCCTTTTTGATATGAAACCGGAAGCGATCATCGAAGAGGTAAAGCGCTCAGGGCTTCGTGGAAGGGGCGGGGCTGGATTTCCCACGGGCAATAAATGGGAGTCTGCCCGAAGAGCCAAGGGAGATCGGAAATTTATTCTCTGTAATGCGGACGAAGGGGACCCCGGGGCTTACATGGATCGGAGCGTTCTGGAAGGCGATCCTCACAGCGTGATCGAAGGGATGATCATCGGTGCCTATGCGATCGGAGCTCGCGAGGGGTTCATCTATGTTCGGGATGAATATCCCCTGGCCATCCAAAAGCTTCGGATTGCCCTCGCTGAAGCCGAGAAGGTGGGGCTTCTGGGAGAGAATATTCTGGGCTCAGGGTTCTCCCTCAAGATCAACTTATTCCGGGGAGGGGGGGCTTTTGTTTGCGGAGAATCGACTGCGCTGATGGCTTCGATTGAGGGTAGCGTCGGGGAGCCTCGGGCCAAACATATCCATACAACGGAGAGCGGTTTGTGGGATAAACCCAGCAACCTGAATAACGTGGAGACTTGGAATAACGTTCCGATCATCATCTCCCGGGGAGCAGACTGGTACTCCAAGATTGGAACGGAGGGGAGTAAGGGAACCAAAGTCTTTTCCGTCGTGGGCAAGGTGAACAATACCGGTCTTGTTGAGGTTCCCATGGGAATCACCTTGCGGGAGATCGTCTATGATGTCGGAGGCGGAGTCCCAGAGGGCAAGAAGTTCAAAGCCGTCCAAACCGGAGGTCCCTCGGGCGGATGCATTCCCGAGTCTCTGCTGAATCTGCCCGTCGATTTCGATCGACTGACAGAGGTGGGCTCGATGATGGGCTCTGGCGGAATGATTGTCATGGATGAATCGACCTGCATGGTCGATGTCGCCAAGTATTTCATGAACTTTCTCAAAGACGAATCCTGTGGGAAATGTACGTCCTGTCGGGAAGGGACGAAACGGATGCATGAGATTTTGACAGAAATTACAGAAGGCAGGGGGACGATCGACCACATCGCCCTCCTCGAAGAATTGGGGTGGGTGACGGCAGAGGCCTCCCTGTGCCAGCTGGGAGGGACCGCTCCCAACCCGGTCCTCTCGACCATTCGCTATTTCCGAGACGAATACGAAGAACATATCATTCACAAACGGTGTCCGGCAAAGGTCTGCCGAGCTCTTCTCAAATACAGAATTCTCTCCGATGTGTGCATTTCCTGCGGTAGATGTGCGAAGGCCTGCCCTGCGGAGGCGATCACCGGAAAACAGAAGACGAAGAAGGAGAAAGGGAAGCCTTTCAAGATTGATCAGAAAAAGTGCATCAAGTGCGGGATGTGTCTCGAAGCCTGTAAAGTTGAGGCCGTGGAGGTAGAATAACCGGGTAAGCACCAAATTCCAAGCACCAAATCACAAACAAATCCGAATGACCAAAATTCAAAACTCAAAACAAGAAAATCATTTTTTGGATATTTGAAATTGGAATTTGGTATTTATTTGGGATTTGGGATTTGGAGCTTGGGATTTGAAATTGGAGTCAGCAAGACATCGTTGTCCCGGATGCGCGGGATTGGGAGGAAAGATCAATGATTCCATTTATAATTGATGGGCAACCGGTTGAAGGACGAGAAAATGGAAATATCTTGGAAGTGTCACTCGACGCAGGAATTGAAATTCCACATCTTTGCTATCACGAATCGGTAAGGCCCTATGGGGCCTGCCGTGTCTGTCTGGTGGAAGTAGCGAGAAAGGGAAAAACACGGTTGACCACGGCTTGCACCTATCCTGTTTTGGAAGGCATCAAGGTGTCCACGAAGACGGAGAAAGTGCTTCGGGCCCGCCGGATGATGATCGAGCTCATCTTAGCAATGTGTCCCGATGACAAACTCATTCAGGATATGGCCGGGGAGATGGGTGTACATGAGGTCCGTTTCAAAAAGGAGGAGAAGGATTGTATCCTCTGCGGCCTCTGCGGAAGGGTGTGTGAAGAGGTGGTCGGGGCCAATGCCATCCACTTTGCATTTCGAGGAGACCGAAGGGAAATGATCCCTCCCTATCAGGCTGAGGCGATGAGCTGCATCGCCTGTGGAGCCTGTGTGGTTGCTTGTCCGGTGGATGTCATTAAGATGAAAGAAGAGGGGGACGAGCGGACGATTATCCGTTGGAAACGAACCCTAAAGATGAAAAAGTGTAAGGTCTGCGGAAACTATTTCGCCCCTTGGTTTCAATTGGAGAAGTTTAAGGAGCAGGCCAAGCTCTCGAAAGATTTTTTTGATATCTGCTATACCTGTCGGACCTAAACCTGGGTCATCATAAATTCTGCACTTGAGATCTAAGGACCTTTTCCAAGCTCCGGCATGATTTTCTATAGAGTCTGCGCAAGGCCCACATCACATACTCCACAAGGTTGACCCTGTGGAGTAAATCTCGGGATTCATTTTAGTGATTCAATCCTTGGAATGAACTAAGATATTAGGAATTCACCATTATATTCCCTTACTCCCCCTTACTCCACAGGGTTGACATCCCTCGTCATTTGCATTATATTTTACCTGTATCCCATTGGAGGTGATTCGTATGGTTCATGTGAAGTGGGAACCGTTTCGAGACCTGATGGCCATGCAGGACCGGATGACCCGGCTCTTCGATGAGACCCTTTCCCGAATTTGGAAGGAGGAGGTTCCTCGGGGAGTTTGGTCCCCACCTGTCGACATTATGGAAAAGGGGAATGAGGTCATCCTGAAAATGGACATCCCGGAGATGAATCAGAATGAGATCGAAATTAAGGTGGAAGAGAATACCCTGATCATTCAAGGGGAGAGAAAATTTATCAAGGAATCCCCCGATACCAGTTACCTTCAAATTCAGAGACCTTTCGGAACCTTCCAGCGCACCTTTGCACTTCCAAGGGGGATTGACCAAGAAAAGATCAAGGCCGGTTATAAGGATGGTGTGCTCCGCATTGTCCTTTCCAAAAAGGTCGATAGCTATCCTAAACAGATTACTGTTGAGGAAACCTGAGCGGTCGGCTATTCAATCCTTTAAAGAGGACGTTGACGGCAGGAAAGGGCCCTTCACCCAGGGGACCCTTTTTATTTCTTAGGAACCTTCTTCCAGTCTGCCAGGAATCGTTCAATGCCAATATCGGTGAGCGGGTGTTTCACCAGTTGCTCGATGACCTTGTAGGGGATCGTGGCTACATCTGCTCCGATTAAAGCCGCTTCCAGTACATGAATGGGATGGCGGATGCTGGAAACAATCACCTGGGATTCAAATCCATAATTGGTGAAGATCGTTACAATCTGCTCAATTAACTCCATTCCCGTCTGCGCGATATCATCCAATCGGCCGATGAAAGGACTGACGTAGGTTGTTCCCGCCTTCGCGGCCAGAAGAGCCTGGGTGGGAGAGAAGACGAGCGTCGTATTCGTCTTGATCCCCTCTGAGACCAAAACCTTGATTGCCTTCAGGCCTTCGGTCGTCATTGGAATTTTGACGACAATGTTTTCCCCCATTCTGGAAAGCCTTCTAGCTTCCTCGATCATCCCTTCGGAGTTCAGGCTCAATACTTCGAGACTAATGGGCAAACCTTTTATAATCTTACAGATCTCCTCAATGAGGGATTCGAAGTCTTTTTTTTCCTTTGAAATCAAGGTAGGATTGGTTGTGACGCCATCGATGACTCCCATTTCATAGGCCCTCTTGATCTCATCAGGATTGGCTGTATCAATAAAGAATTTCATCATCTCCTCCCTCTATAAAGAGAGCTCTGAAAAAATACCTTTTGCTCTTTCAAGGATTTCCTGGCTTTTTCAGAAATCTCATAAAAATAAGGTGGCAGGAGAAAAAACTCCTGCCACCTTATTTTTATCCTTCTCCAAAGGGTGTTCCCTTCCTTAGGGAAGGTATTTGAACTCTACCCTTCTATTTTTGGAACGACCTTCTTGGGTCGAGTTGTCGGCGATGGGCTTGGTTGCCCCGTAACCTTTCACCGTCATTCGATTTTCCGGGATGTTGAATTTATCCTGGAGATATTTCATGGCACTCTGGGCCCTCTTCTCCGAGATCGCCTGGTTCGCTTTCTCATTACCGGAGGCATCGGTATGACCACCGATCTCAACCTTGAGTTGAGGATTTTCCTTGAGAATCATTCCAGTTCGATCCAATGCCTTGGCCGCTGCTGGATTGATATTGGTCTTGGCTGGATCAAAATAGATGGTATCCAACACTGGTGGTGCAGCTGGTTTAGGCGGTGGTGGAGGAGGCGGTGGTGCAGGTTTGACAGGCTCTTCCACGGCCTTGGGTTTTTCTGGTGGTGCAGGCGCCGGTGCAATTGGGGCGGGCTTCGGTGGTTCCGCCGGCTTCGGTGCTTCCGCCACTTTCTCGCATGGTGTGAGTCTGAGAGCTTCTGAAGATTTGTCCTGGACAGTTTTAGTAGATTTCTGTAGATCCTCCATCTCTCTCCAATAGTATTTCATCTCATGATCGGCCAGGGCAAGGTAACCCTCTGCCGTTCCATATTGACAGGGTGCACATTTCTTTGCATCAGCAATGGTAGCCCTCTGGAAGGTCTCTTTGGCCTCGTTATAGGCCATCACCGTCTCTCTGCTAGCTGTACATCCAGATATAATCATAGTCCCGACGAAAAGTAAGATCAGCATCATCATCCATCTCTGATTCATCATCATCACTCCCCTCCTTTCAATGAATTACTATTTCTTAGCCAAACCCGCTTCCGCAGCGGACCTGGATCGGCTAGCCAATTCTTTGGCAGGTTTGAAATCATTCTCGTTGAACTCTTTTTTTGCTCCCGCTAGAAACGCTTCAGCACTGCAGTATTCATAGGGAGCCGTTTTGTCTCCTCCCGCGGCCTTTAACTGGGCGACCGAATTTTCAGCATTTTTGATTTCTTTCTGGGCTGCAAAATAGTAACAACCCGAGAGGAGAAAGGAAAATAGAACAAGCATTACCAATACTGAATACATCTTCTTCATAGACTTCCCTCCTTTCAATTTTTTCATCAATTATGTATTTGTATACAACATCTCTATATTTGTCAATACTTTTTTGCCTTTTTTCTTTTCACCTTCTGTGCTTTTTCTTCTCGTTTTTTAACTTCTCATCCCTTTTTATACTAAATTAGATAAGAACAGTAAATGGGAAAGACTATGTGTTTTCCGAAGGCGGACATTAAGTCTCAGGGCTGGCTAACGTGTTAATTTCTCTAAATATTTTTTCAGACATTCCGAATTACAGAAGTAACAGTCCTTCCCGGCAATTCTCTTCTTCACTGCGGACCCTTTCGGGATATAGGTTTGGCAATAGGGATCCTGGACAAGTTCCTCTGGTTCATCCCTCGTGTTCACTTTTTTTCTCAGAGAAGGATTCTTAATAAGGAAGTAAAGAACATAGTAGAGGACGAAGACGACGACGATTAAGAAAATAAGACGAGCCATGATTAATCCAGCATCCCCTCACCCTTCCCCTCTCCCCATGGGGGAGAGGGAGGGGGTGAGGGGGTCATTTGGAACTAGTATTTGGGGTTTGGAATTTCAGATTTTCTTCACTCCTTGATCTTCTTTCATATCATCCAAAAGTTCTCCGATGCTCTTTTTCAAAACGGGATGGATAAAATCACGGTCAATTTCAGCCAAAGGGATGAGGACGAATTGACGCTCCTGGAGTAGAGGATGGGGGATCTGGAGCTCCTCTGTCCGGATTTCTTTTTCATCAAAGAAGAGGATATCGAGATCAATGGTTCGGGGTCCCCAGCGGAAGGTCTCCTCTCGACCCAACTGAGATTCGATCCTCTTCAGGGCTCGAAGCAGTTGAAGGGGTTCCAATTCTGTTTCGATTTTTATAACCCCATTGATGAACCAATCTTGAGATGTGTAACCAAGGGGTTTTGTTTTGAAAAAGGAGGATTTGGCGAGAAGCTTATTTTGATCGGTCTTCAGAATCTCGGTTATGGCTTTTTCACATTGACCGACTTTGTCGCCGAGGTTCGAGCCGATCCCGATGTAGGAAATATATCCCATGCTGAGCAGCGGGGAGAAGCCTTCGAAAGTTTACTTTTTCTCAGGAATTTCTTCGTTTTTCTTCGGAGTGACGTCGATCTCCTCTTGGTCTTTGGTCGTCGCTTTTCTGAAGTTACGGATCCCTTTTCCAATCCCTTCGCCAATCTGGGGTAACTTTCCCGCACCAAAAATGATCAGGACGATGACCAAGATAACGACCAACTCCGGCATTCCAATCCCAAACATCCTTATTCTCCTTTTGAGGGATTCAATACAGCCTGGCGGAAGTGCATGGGAATCGAACCCACCGCGGACCTATTAAGCCCGCCACTGGATTTGAAGTCCAGGAGGTCCACCAGGACCTAACCACTTCCAAATTTCACAGTAATAGATTTTCTTTTTGAAGTCAAGGGGTTTTGAACCAACCAGCATTGACACAATCACTTATTATTTATAAAATCGCAACAACCATAGAAAAAGCTTGCAAAATAAGTTAGCTATTCGGAACCAACATTCATTAAGGGAAGGTTCATATGACAGAGAAAATGTTTTGGAAAGATCCTTATCTGACTCAGCTAGACACTCTTATTACGAATGTGAAAGATACTGACATTACTGTTGAGCAAACGATCTTCTTTGCTTTCTCCGGAGGGCAAGAAAGTGATCATGGAACCATCGGAAATAGTCGTGTCCTCCAGGCTCGAGCAGAGGGGAGAGAGATTGTGTATACACTGGAAAATAACCTGGGTTTAAAACCTGGCGATCAAGTGAGTATGAAGATCGACTGGGAAAGACGATATAAGCTGATGCGATTGCATTTTGCAGCAGAAATTGTACTGGAATTAGTATATCAGAAGTTGGGTTCCATTAAAAAAGTAGGGGCTCATATCGCCCAAGACAAAGCACGAATAGACTTTGAATGGGATGAGAATATCTCAAAAGTGTTGCCTGATATTCAAAAAGAAGCTCTTGGAATGATTGAAGCTAACCAAGAAATAATAAGTGCTTTCAGTGATGAAGAAAAAGAGAAAAGATATTGGGAGATTAGCGGATTTGCAAGGGTTCCCTGTGGAGGGACTCACTTGAAGAAAACGGGCGAGATTGGGGAGATCGAGTTAAAGCGTAAAAATCCAGGCAAAGGCAAAGAGAGAATTGAAATTTATGTGAGTGAAAATTCTATTTGAAGAATATAGATACATAAAATCAAGAATTCGATTCAGCTATGTGTAGCCTCCTCTTTAGCTCCTGATCCAGCGGAGCTGTAATCCTTATTAGCTTTTCCCGGGAGCGATGACCTCTAACGATTTCAACGGAGGAGGGAGTTACTCCAAACTCCTTGGCCAGGAACCGGAGGAGGACCTTGTTCGCCCTTCCCTCCACCGGCGCCGCAGTCACCCTTACCTTAATTCCATCTCGATAAGGACCTACAATTTCATTCCGCGAAGATTTGGGTTGAAGATATATTTTTAGAAGAATATTTTTCATCTTTCTCTTCGGCGCTAAAGTCCAGAGTTGCTCAACCTTAACCTCAGCCTCAACCTATTCTTTGATTCCAATAAAAGAGAGTTGCCTCCCCGTTTTTCCTTCTTTTCGATTGGAGAAGAAAAGGTCTCGATGACAACTCGTACAGAGGTCGATCCAGAAGATCTGTTCTTCTTTGATCCCTTCTTTTTCGATCTGGGCGATGTTGATACGGACCAGGTCTAGCATCCATTTCCCATCTCCTACAGGAATCGAGAAGGGTTCCCATTCAGGGGAAAAAACCTTTTCATCGATTTCATAACAGCAGAATCCGATGGAAGGGCCCAAGGCAATAAGAAGGTCTTCGGGTAAACATCCGAACTCTTTCTTCATCTTCTGCAGAACCTTGGTGGTAATGTGGAGGGCTGTTCCCTGTCTTCCGGCATGGATTGCAGCAATTGCCTTTTTCTTCTGATCGGCTACGAAGATAGGAACGCAATCTGCGGTGAGGATGCCTAGAAATATATTTGAAGCGTTTGTAATCTGGGCATCATATGCTAAAGGAGAGGGAAGGCTGAGGGCAGGCCCTTTGACGAGCATGACCTGGTCCTGATGAACCTGATGAAGCAGGATCAAACGGTTCATATCGAATCCAAAGGTCTTGGCGATCAGGTTCTTGTTCCCTGAGACATACTCATCCCGATCTCCATTGTCTTCGGTCAGATTGAGGGTGTCGTAGGGAGGTGGGCTGTTCCCTCCTTTTCGGGTGAGAAAACCATGTCGAATCCATTCTAATTGAGTGATCTCAGGGATTTCAAAATAAGGGAGACCATTTTTTATTTTCAGCAAGGAACGATCAAAAATATTCATCGTTATTCTCCCTTTTTAATTTGAGATCGCAACCCCCCCAAAGCTTCCTGCATATCTTGAGGGAGGGGCGCTTCAAATTGAACTCTTTCCCCTGTTCGAGGATGGTCGAAAGCCAATCGATGGGCGTGGAGGGCCTGCCGGGTCATCCTTCTCACACATTCTTTTAAGACAGGGTCCTGTATCGATCCAGGTCTTCCCTTTCTTCCGTACAGAGGGTCTCCTAAGAGAGGATGGCCAACCGAGGAGAGATGGACCCGAATTTGGTGTGTCCGGCCTGTCTGTGGATAGATCTCAAGAAGGGAGAAACCGTCCAGACGCTCCACCCTTTTCCAGCGGGTGATTGCGATCCTGCCTTTCTTAGTCCGCGTGGACATACGCTTTCTTTCTTTTGGATGCCTTCCGATCGCTGCATCGATTAAACCTTCTGCCTGATTAAACTTACCATAAGCGATCGCGAGATAAACCTTCTCCACGGTCCGATTTTTGAACTGTTTTATTAAATGATGGTAAGCCTCGTCATCTTTAGCCACGACCATTACCCCCGAGGTATCCTTATCGAGACGATGTACAATGCCCGGCCTCAGGACCCCATTAATTCCACTGAGGTCGTGGCAATGGTAGAGAAGGGCATTCACCAAGGTGCCCGATGGATTCCCGGCAGCTGGATGAACAACCATTCCCGCTGGCTTATCGACGACGATGATGGACGGATCTTCATAGAGGATATTGAGAGGGGTGGGTTCGGGTTTCAATGAGAGGGGTTTGGGCTTTGGAAGAGCTCCGGAGATGAGATCCCCTTGTTTTAAGTGAACACTTGGCTTGGCTGATTTCTGATTAAGAAGGATAACCCTCTCTTCGATCAGATTCTTAGCTTGCGACCTTGAGAGGGCCAAGTCGATTTGGGACAGGAACTGATCAAGACGCTTTCCCTGGTCTTTTGCGGTTACGTGGAGGGAGAAACGCTGACCCCCTTCGCTTGCTTCCAATCGGGGCTGCTCATCAGGAATGGTAGACCCCTCACCCTTCCCCTCTCCCCTGAGGGGAGAGGGAGGGGGTGAGGGGGACTTTTCGGTTGGGTGCTTGGAGTTTGTTTGGGATTTGAGATTTGGAACTTGGAATTTCAAGGATGTCATTTTGCCAATTTCATTTGGTCTGACTCGTCAGGGTGAGTGCTTTTTCAATCCCTTGAGCCAACAGGGGAATCTCCTCATCGAAGACCGTCCTCATGTCCAAGACCAATTCATCTTTACTGATTCGACAAATGATCGGAGGATCACCCTTTCTCAGGTTTTCTTCAAGTTTGTTTACGGAAAAGTTGCGGGGTTTGATGATGAGGGTCATGGTTGGAAGCTCCTGAAGGGGAAGGGCCCCTCCGCCAACCTGAGAGACGTCTTCTCGAAGGCCCATCTCAGCCTCCTTGATAACTCCTGACAATCTTTTTGAGAGACGCCTCGCCCTTCTCTTCAATTTACTTAAGTCAAAACCTAGCATCCGAAGCGTGGGAATTTCTCTCATCGCCTTCTTCTCATCAAAATATAGGAGGAGGGTGGACTCCAGAGTAGCCAGGGTAAGCTTATCGATGCGGAGGGCTCGAGTGAGGGGATTGGCCTTCATAGCGTCCATCACACTCTTCTTCCCTAATAAGATACCAGCCTGAGGGCCGCCTAAGAGTTTATCCCCACTGAAAGTGACCACATCGACACCCGTTTCCACCACCTCGGGAACCGTAACTTCCTTTTCCAGACCATATTGAGAAAGGTCAAGAAAGCAGCCGCTTCCCAGATCCTCCATGACAGGGAGGTCATGCTGTTTCCCAAGCTGAACCAGATCTTGAAGGGACACGCTGGAGGTGAAACCCATCACGCGGAAATTGCTCGTATGAACCTTTAGAAGGAGGGCGGTCTGCGAGCTGATGGCCTTTTGATAATCATTGAGGTGAGTCCGGTTGGTTGTCCCAACCTCTTTGAGCAAGGCACCGCTTCGCTTCATCACATCAGGAATTCGGAAGGCTCCTCCGATTTCAACCAGTTCCCCCCTTGAAACAATGACCTCTCGACCTTCAGCCAATGTATTTAAGGCCAGAAGGACTGCCCCCGCATTGTTATTTACCACCAATGCCGACTCTGCGCCGGATAGACGACAGAGGGTCCCTTCCACATGGCTATAGCGATCTCCCCGTTCGCCCAGATTGAGGTCATACTCCAGGTTTGAGTAGGTCTTGGAGATGTCGATCATGTGTTGAAGAGCCAGGGGATGGAGGGGTGACCTTCCCAGATTGGTATGAATCACAACTCCCGTAGCATTGATGACTCGACGAAGCCGGGGTTGAACCTGAAGCTCGATCCCCCTCTGGATCATGGGATAGAGGTGCTCAAAAGAAAAGACGGAATCTTCGATTTTGGAAGGGTCTTTGATTAAGAGCTCTTCACGCAATTGTTCCAATCCCTTCCGGATAGCGTCCACCACCACCGTCCGGGGATGGATCTCTAAGAGATCGGCTATCTCTGGCCTTGATAGGATTTCATCCACGCTGGGGATCTTACGAAGAACCTGTTGATGAAGGGATGGAGACATTGGGTTTCCTCCTCATCAGAAGCGTCTTGATGATCTTGAAGAAGTTCATTCGGATGAATCGTGTGGGCCACTCCAGCTCTCTTTTTTCGCATACCGTAGACATACTATAGGTTTGAAGGGCTTCACGTCCGCACAGATACGACTCCAATCCAATCTCCCTTTCTTTGGCGTTGGGGAGGTTCATGATCCGATCGATCTCCTTCATCATCCGAACTGCTCCTTCGATCCGCTTCTCTACAGACGTTGCTGTCTTTTGATCGATCAGACCGAATTCCAACTTCAGACGATTCAATCTCTTCCCGGCTTCATAGGTGCTGTAGACGATCTCATCCCGGGTCATCCATTCCGTTTCATAATTGAGGATATATTTCCAACTGGGTGCCAGCAAGGCTTGGCGATGCTCCTCCACGGTTCGATAGAGAAGGCGATACCCATAGTTTTGCGGTTCTTCAAATACCGTACTCCCCGGATCCAGGAAAGGGGCCAGGGGAGAAATAAACGGGATAAGTTTCCCGTAGGATCGAAATCGCTCCAGGAGGGATTTACAATAATCGATGGTTCCCAGGACCGATCCGTAAGTCTGTTTTGGAAGGCCGATCATAAAAAAGAGATCGATGCGTTTACACCCGAGGTCAATCGCATCGCCAATCATTCTCTCCAAGGCTTGGTTGTTGTAAGGTCTTCCAAAGGCCCTCCGCACTTCTTCATCGTGGGACTCCGGGGAGATCTCGATATTGAAATTGAGAATGGAGTCAGCAATCCTTTTCAGATGTTCTCTGGAAGGAGGGACAAAGAATTCAAAAGCCACATGATTGGTAATGGGCTTTCTTTTCATCTCATGGAGAAAGGTAGTGGCATACTCTTCGCCAGGCTGGAAAATGTCGCCAATGATCATGATGGGTGCGTGCAGATGGTCGGAGATATTGAAGATATCCTGAGCCAGCAATTTGGGATCCCGATAGGCGGGCTTCTGACGATTGGCCATGGACTGAAAAGTAGGGGATGAGCCTCCACAGGTTTTGCAGCGATAGAGGCATCCACGGCAGGTGAAGACCGCTGTGACCGGATAGGTATACCAGTCGACAAACGGCTGGTAGCCTGTGGGGTCCACATATCTCACCACTTTCTTCATGATGTGCCGGTAGTCGATGGCAATGTCATTGAGGTTTTCAGGAACGTAGGTGAGGGGATTGGCCCGAATTCCATTTCCCTTAGCCCTCCAGGTCAGGTTGGGAATGGCCTGAAAATCTCCTCCTTCTTTGATCGATCGGAGAAGCTGCAGAAGAGGCTTCTCCGTTGAATCCCCTCTGACCACAAAATCGATAAAAGGATATTGTCGAAGGATCTCCTCATGATAATAGGTGGCAGAAAGTCCGCCTAAGATGACCGGTGTATTCGGATGATACTGCTTGATGATCTCTGCAAGCGCCAGGGCGCCCTGAACATGAGCCATCCAGTGCAAGTCAATACCAAAAGCCACAGGGTTCTGTTTGGATAGGAATCGTCCTACATCGAAGCCTTCAGCCTTTAGCATTTTTAAGGCCACGTTGACAATTCTCACTTTCAAGCCGTGGCGTTCCAGATATTCGGAGAGGCTGGCAAAACCGATAGGATACATTTCGAAGATAGGGGTGGAAGGGACGACATCGCTGATCGGACCATGGAGCCCCGGAAGTTTCCTGAAATCATAAAGGCTTGGGGGATGAAGAAGGATCAAATCAGGGTTTGCCATAAGGGTCTATTTCGGAGGAGCGGGTTTTTCTGGTTCCGGATATTTTGATTTATATTCGTCGACCATTTTCAAAATGTCCGGATGGTCCTTCATTCCCTCCCGGAAAGGAAAGATGATGTTGGTAAATTCATTCTTCCCCTGCAGCAGTGCAAGGGCTCGCTCGGTATCTTGTTTGGACTTCAGCCATTGGGCCTTTTCTCGTTCTGGAGTTTCTTTTGCCATGAGTCGATATTTGATATAGTTGAGCCGACTTTCGAGGGAGCGTTTCTCCGTTGAATTGTAGAAAGAGAACATATTGTTATTGAAGGTGAAATCGATCCTTGCGCCGTACATCCCCTTTGCGGCTGTCTGGAGAAGGTATGTATTTTTGATGAGAGGCGGATAGAGGAGATTGGCCCCTGTGTGGCCGCCGATGATCAAGTGAATCCCAGAAATATTCTGTGCCAGTTCTACATCCTTGGGATAACTGAGATGGCTGAGGAGGATGATGAGGTCTGTTTTGGGCTGAAGTTCCCTGACCATGGCCTGGGCGGTTTCCACAGGGTCTCGAAATACCAACCCTTTCTTTCTGAGATCGTTTGGACCTGTAAAAAGATCGGGAGAGAAGAGGCTGAAGATGCCGATTTTCATTCCTGCAATTTCCTTCAAAAGATAGGGTTGGAAGAGAAGTTTCCCTGAATCCTCATGGATGATATTTGAGGAGAGGAATGGGAATTGGGCCTTCTTCGACATCTCCATAAGGAAATCTCTTCCTAGAGTCAAGTCGTCATCCCCTATACCCAAAGCATCATATCCCATTAAATTGAAGCCCTCGAGGATCAGTTGGGCTTTCTCTCTCACCTTTTTCAGTTCATCCTCTGGAATGGCGTTGGTAAATTTTCTGAAAAAGAGATCCCCAGCGTCCAGAACAAGGGCGTCCTTGCGATTCTCTTTCAATTCCTTCACCCATGCGCCTCTCTTGGCCAGACCGCCAATCCGGTTGGTTTGGTCTCAGGTTGGACAGGGATCGATCTCACCATTTAAATTATTGCTATAAAGAATGGTGAGCGTCCTTGTCGGCTTTTGGGCATGGGAAGGCAAAGCAAAGAGGATCAGCAAAGATCCCGACAGAAAAAGAATAGTCCAAAACCGCTTGGATTTCATTCCCTTCACCTCTAAAAAATATTTATATCCTATCAGTCCTTTAAAAACAAGTATTTATGAACCTAATACAAACGCATTTACTTCTTAGAGCCCCCTTACCCATCCCTCTCCCCGCTGGGGAGAGGGATGGGGTGAGGGGAAATTTCATTGACTGTAATGGAATTTTATTGCGTTTGTATTAGAATGGTTTCTTAGTCAATCCAGGGGTTGGGAATGGGTCTTTTGTAGCCTTTTTTGTCGGCCGTGATATCGAGATGGAGGGTGGCAAGGTCCTCTAAAGGGAAGTCTGTCTCACCGATGGTTCTTAAATCAATCGTTTTGATGTATTGATGACACTTATCGCAAAGGTCGACCCGATGAGTTTTTTCTTCTTCAGCATAAAACATTTGAAGAGATTCCTGATCCCTATTGTTGCAGAAGGGGCAGATCATTCGATCAATTCGCCATGGATATCCGCAATAAGAACAGAGGAGAAATCGTTTTCCCACTTCTTCCTTGAGCAGACTTAAATAGGGGAGAGAACCACAAATTGGGCAGTGGCCCTTCATCCAGGTTTCGGTTTCGATCTCATGGGAGAGTTGTTCGACTCCTGTTTCGATAGAAGGTTTCAGGCTTGAATGAATGAAAAATAGGAGAATTTTCTTATCCAACCCAAGTTCCTTCGCAATTCCTTCCACCTTCTGTTCATTGCCCCCCTCTTTAAATAAGGTGCTCAAATCGATCTTCTTTTCGGACATGGCCTTTTCAATCTTTTTCACCTGTTCTGCCATATGAGGATTTGCTTCTTTCCCAATCTGGCAGAGGGATTTGAAAAGAGAAAGGGATGCCTCGATATCGAGAGGGAAATCTTTTTTCTCAAGAAGGGGAAAACCCTCTTTCATCAAAAGATCTTTCCATTCCTTCTTGAGGGCCAATGGCCCCAGGGTTAAGGAAGATTTAATCTTATCCTGTTCTTCCCTGATCCCCTGGTAGAAGTCCAGCATGGTTTTGTAGCCGGGTCTTTTCTTTTTGATCTGTTGGATGCGTTTTCTTAGGGTTTCCAAAATTAATCCCTCCCGGCCTCCCTTTAGAAAAGGGAGGAGCGAAAAATTTCCCCCTTTCGTAAAAGGGGGAAGAAGGGGGATTAAGAAAAAAACGGGCTTGTTTCGATATTTCCGTGTCGAAACAAGCCCACTTAAAATACCCCCCTTTTTAAGGTGCTATCCAGTGATTGAACTTAAGTTCTTCAGAGGGCGGAAGAGCCGCTTCAGGGCCATCTTCCTTGTGATCCCGATGTCATTCTCTGCGACAGCAAATTTATGATACTTCTTTGGATCGTCGACCAAGAGGTAGATGGTTCGAATATCATCGGGATTGGCCAGCATGGCATCTTTATAGACCGCCTTTACCTCTCCCAACCTCTTGTTGGCCATCTCGAGGATGGTGTTTCGATCACCGAAATTCATCGCCCCTGTGGGACAAGTCTTTGCACAGGCAGGAAGCATCCCCTCTTTGATCCGGTCAAAGCACATGGTGCACTTCGCCATCACACCCATCCTCTCATCGTACCGGGGGATATCATAGGGGCAAGATTCTCGGATGGTCTTGAAATCGGTTGCCTTTACTTTCACCTTGGAATTGAAGACCACTGCCCCTGTGGCCTCGTCCTTGGTGATGGCCTTGCAACCCAAGGATTCAGCCGTATCCTTGCAAGGGGGTTCGATGCAATGTCTGCACTGATCAGGAAAGAAGTACCACTTAGGTTCCCCTCCTGGGACTTCTATTTCATTGAACCTCACCAATTTGAATGTGAAAAAGGAAAGATCCGGTGGATTCTGATGGTTTCCTCGTTGAATGGTTTTGGTTCCAGGATTTCTGTTCCACTGTTTGCAGGCGATCTGGCATCCCCGGCAGGCTGTACACTTCGTTGTATCTATGAAAAAGGATTTATCTGCCATTGATATTCACCTCCTTAACTCTTTGTTGTTTTTTTGGCTGGCGTAGCAGGTTGCTGTTTCCTTAGCTTCGTGACATTGGCCATGAAAGCCTTCGACTCCGGAATCATGGTATTGGGATCCCCGATGGTTGGAGTCAGCAAATTTGCGCTTTCCCCTCCATCCTTAGGCCAGATCCAACCAAAATGCCAGGGAAGCCCAATCTGGTGAACCGTTTGGCCAGCAACATTGAAAGGTTTAAGTCTGAAGGTCACAATGGCAGTTGCCTCCAATTTACCTCGAGAAGTCTGAACAATCACTCGATCGCCGTTCTTAATCTCCCTGAGCTTAGCCAATTCTGTGCTCATTTCGCAGAAAACCTGGGGCTCTGCCTCAATAAGCCAGGGGAGCCAACGGGTGAGAACACCGGTCTGCCAGTGCTCAGTGACCCTGTAGGTTGAGCATACAAAAGGATACTTGGGATCGCATGTTGCAAATGTATCAGGACCTCCTTCGAAGATCTTGATCACCGGACTAATTCTTTGGCTGGACATGAGGTTTTTCTCAATCGGACATTCTAATGGTTCATAATGTTCGGGGAAGGGCCCGTCCTTTAGTCCTGGACCGAAGAGGGAGGCAACTCCATCTGGCTTCATGATGAACGGATAAGCTCCCTCCGTCCCCATAGGCGGAACTGCATTATCAGGTACATCCCCAATCCATCTATTATTAGCTGCATCCCATTTCAATAATGGCCGATTGGAATTCCTTGGGTTTCCATCCAAATCAACGGAAGCTCGGTTATAAATGATCCGTCGATTGACCGGCCAGGCCCAGGACCACTCCGGATAGAGACCCAACCCGGTTGGATCAGTCTTCTTTCTCCGAGCGGCCATATTCCCGGCCTCGGTATAGCTGGCTGAATAGATCCAACTTCCACAGGAGGTCCGACCATCATCCAGAAGATAAACAAAGCTTGGGACAAGGGTTCCCTTTTTGTAGGCCTTCTTGTCCGCGGGATGCTCTGGAATATCTTCTAAAAAATAACCGTTAATTTCCTTGGCCACTTTGTGAATATCAAAATGGCCATTGGTTTCGTAGTCCCACTTCAGATTGAGGATCGGCTCTGGAAAAGCTCCTTTATCCTTCTCATAGAGGGCTCGAACCTCCTTGAACAACTCGTGCATAATGTCGCCATCAGGCTTGGCCACTCCTGGAGGATTCGCTGCCTTATAGCGCCACTGCATCCAACGTCCACTGTTGCTGATACTACCCTCTTTTTCCATCGAGGCCGCACAGGCGAGTTGGAAGACCTCGGTCTTGATCTTTTTAGGATCCATGCCAGGGCCCTTCCAGAAGGAACCAGTCTCGTTATCAAAGACATTTACATTGACCATCCAATCCAACTTGGTCAACGCCTGCCTCACCTTGCCAGAATGAGCACCTGAACAAGCAGGGTTCATCCCCCAGGCGAAGAAACCCGTAAAGGTTCCCTTGTACATCTCATCGAATAAATTCAACCAAGAAGCGTCTTGCCCTTGATCAAGTTTGGGCATCCATGCGTATCCAAAATCATTCTCTTTGGCGGCCTTATCTCCGAACACTGACTTTAAGTAACTTGCCACATACTTTGGACGGTTCTTCCACCAGTTGACACTCCGAGGATCGTTGGAAACAGGAGTGGTTTTGTTGTAATCTGCGAGGGTTACTAAGTTGGCCTGTGGGGTTGGCAAGTATGCGGGCCAGACGTTATACAGAAGGCCCGCGTCAGTCGAGCCTTGGACATTCGACTCACCTCTCAGCGCGTTGATTCCTCCACCAGCAAGACCCATATTTCCAAGAAGGGATTGAATGATGCACATGGCGCGGATATTCTGTACACCGACTGTGTGTTGACACCAGCCCATGGCATATAATTCAGTTCCGGCCTTATCTGGAGCTCCTGTGGAGCCATAGATTTTGTAGACCTTTTCCAGATCATTTGTCGGCGTTCCAGTGATCTGAGAAACTTTTTCCAATGTATATCGGGAGTAATGTTTCTTCAGAAGCTGGAAGGCAGAGCGTTCATGCTGCAAGGTCATATCCCGTTTTGGGATCCCTTTTTCATCTTTTTCCAATGCCCAGGTTGAAGCATCATAAGCTCGCTTCGCCGAGTCATACCCTGAAAAGAGCCCATCATCGAAATTGTATTTGGGATTTACGATGAAGGAGGCATTTGTATAGTGTTTGACATAAAATTCGTCGTAGAGATTGTTGTCGAGGATATATTTGATCATACCGCCCAAGAAGGCGATATCTGTTCCTGAGCGGAGTCGGACAAAGACATCTGCCTTGGCGGAGGTTCGGGTAAACCTTGGATCCACATGGATGAAAGTGGCCCCTTTTTCGCGAGCTGCCTGGATCCACTTAAAGGAAACAGGATGATTTTCAGCTACATTACCCCCCATGTTGAGAATGACATCAGCGTTTCGAAAATCGATATAATGATTGGTCATTGCACCACGTCCGAACGACTCTCCCAGAGCCGCTACAGAGGGGCTGTGTCAGATACGGGCCTGGTGTTCAATATAGATGATTCCCAATGACCTGAGTAATTTGTTGTACAGCCAGCATTCCTCATTGTCCAAAGCTGCACTTCCAACAGAGGCAATACTATTGGTCCGATTCACGACCTGGCCTTTTGCATTCTTCTCCATAAAACTCTTATCGCGGCTTTTCTTGATGTTGGCAGCGATTCTCTCTAAGGCCCACTCCCATTTCACCTCTTTCCACGCGGCACTGTATGGGGCACGGTAAAGGACTTTTTGGAGTCTGTTCGGATTGACTGCGATTTGGTAACTCGATGCTCCTTTCGCACAGAGGGCTCCTTCGCTGATCGGATGATCGGGATCTCCCTCGGCATTGATCACCTTTCCTTTTTCATCGGTATAGACGATAATTCCACAGCCCACTGAACAAAAGCAGCAGATCGAAGTTGTCTCCTTCGCCCCCTTAATTCGGAGTTCTTGAGCATAGACTTCGGCAGGTGTGAGGTCGAATCCTAAACCACCCATCACTGTGCCCGCCGCTGTGGCTCCCGAAATCTTTAAAAATGTTCTTCGGGTAATCTTCATAGAGATTTTTTACCTTCCTTTCTTGAGATTTTTGATACGAGAGTCAGATTCACCCCCTTTCAATTTGAATGGCAGGGAAAAGCCTTCGGCCCTCAAATTTCCTTAGGGTCTCCCCCCCGCATTTAGTCTGTCAAAGAAATATTGGCAAGATTGCCTTGAAGGCATGGCAAAAAAGTCTTGTGAAACATACCACAAAAGATTTTTTTGTCAAGAAAAAAATAGATGGTAGAAATTTGAATCTAACTTTTGACAAAGAAGCAAAAAATGATTGATATTTCAAGCGCTTCATGGTATTGAGAAGTTACATCACAAAGGGGGTGGGAATCAAGATGGATCAGGAAATCAAAGATTATTTAGAGCGAAAGTTGACCCTTCTGGCCACCAAAGATGATATTGAAAAAATAAGGCAGGAGACGAATGCCAACTTCCGTAAATTGAAAGAAGAGAATAAGAGCCAAGCTACGGAATGGAGACAAGAGATCAAGGCAGATATGGAAAAGATCACCCCAACCAGTAGTATAGAGATAGGTCCGATTCGAGAGGAAATGAAGGAATGGGTGAGAAAGATTGAAGATGGGACCCAATTTGCTCTTAGCCAATTTAGGCAGGCGATGGATTCATCCCTTCAACGGATGAAAGAGGCAGGAGACGCTCATGCAACCCATTCAAGGGAAGGAATAGATAAGTTCCAGGATCAGATGAAAAAAATTGAGGAGAATATGGTCACCTTGGAAGAGAAGATCCGGGAGGGGTTTACCGGAGTAAAAGATGAATTGGGTTCAATGATTAAATTCTCGTACTCTGATCTAGAGAAGAAACTGGCTGCCCTGGAGGCCAGAGTCAAAAGCCTTGAAAAGATGGTCTTGCCTTAGTCCTTTTCTCTGTATCCCCCAGTAAAGGTGATAACACAAATGGTCCTGTAGGTAGGATGGTCGCCGCAGGCCACTCCTATCAACCGGAAGTCTGGATTGAAGATATTTTTTCTGTGTCCTCGATTGGGGACTCCGTCGTCAATCATAAGCGTCATCACAATATTCCGAGCCTGGTCGTGGCCGAAGGAGATATTTTCGCCAATGATTTTCTGCCAGGTTCCGTAGCGATTGACTCTGTCCCAGGCTTGACTTCCATCACTCCCTTCGTGCTGAGAAGCCCCTGAGGTCCTCAAATCCCTGGTATGATCTTTTGCACCTAACGACATTCCTTTGGATGGGTTAAGAGGGGGAACCGGTTTCTGGGAACGCAAGGAACGGATGGCTTCAGCCACCGCACTTGTTCCCTCTCTTGTCAGAATGGGTGTCTCCCCAGGGAGTTGCAGGAGCTTTCCATCGTAATACTTTTTGAACTGTTTAAGAAGAGAGAGGTACTCTTTCGGAGAAGTTCTGGCCAGGTTCATCTCGTTGACCACTGCTTTTTCTAGAGGCGAAAGATAGGTAACTTCGCTTGTTGTATTAGATTGGGTTAACCCAGCGGTGGGAGTACATAAGAGAATCAGACAGAGGAAAAGGATGAACAAATTCTTCATTTCCCCGTTGTTCGTTAAAATAGCGCCTGCACAAATTCGCTGGCGTTAAATTCTCTCAGGTCATCCATTCCTTCTCCCACGCCAATATATCGGATCGGAAGTTTCAATTCATCTGTGATTCCTATGATAATTCCTCCTTTCGCTGTCCCATCCAGTTTGGCAAGGGCGATTCCGGTCACTCCAATCGCTTCGTGAAAGAGTTTGGCCTGAGAGATGGCATTCTGGCCGGTGGTGGCATCGAGGACGAGAAGGATTTCGTGTGGTGCTCCGGGACATTCCCTGGCGATGATCCGTTTTATCTTCTTTAGTTCTTCCATCAGATTCACTTTTGTATGGAGCCTTCCTGCTGTATCGATAAAGACGAGATCGACATTTCTTGCTTTGGCAGCATGGACCGAATCGAAGGCGACCGCAGAAGGATCGGAGCCTTTGGAGTGTTTGATAAGATCTGCTTTCACTCTTGTGGCCCACACCTCAAGCTGTTCCACGGCAGCGGCCCGAAAGGTATCAGCCGCACCGATCAAAACCTTCTTCCCCTGGGAGGAATACTGATGGGCAATCTTCGCAATGGTGGTCGTCTTGCCCACACCATTGACGCCCACTACCATAAAAAGGAAAGGTTTCGTTTGAGAGAAATCGATAGAAAGTGGTTTCTCACCCATTTGGAGAATTCTGAGGATCTCCTGCCGGATGAAATCTTTTACTCTTTCAGGCTCCTGGAGCTCTCCCTTTTTCAGTCCTCTCTGGACCCCTTCGATGAGTTGGCTCGATGTCTTCACGCCCAGATCGGCGGAGAAGAGAAGACCCTCCAGCTCATCTAAGAGGTCTTGGTCAATCGATTTCTTCCCGCTAAGGAGTTGATCGATCTTCTCCACGAACCCTTGATGAGTTTTTGAAAGGCTCTCTTTTAATTTTTCAAAAACACCCCACATTTCATTCTCCAGAGTTTCTAAGGTGATTTCGATACTAACATCGCGAACATCTAAAATCAAATGTTAGTGATTTGTTATGAAGCAGGTTTCTTGTCTAATCTTGATTGTGTCATTCCCATGAAAATGGGAATCCAGAGGTAGATATTTAAGAGACATGGATTCCTGCTTTCGCAGGAATGACAACAAGGTAAGAAAACTTCCAACAAAAAAAGGCGAGGTGAAAGCCTCGCCTTTTTCGAAAATAAGGTTGAACGATGATTATTGTTTATCCTTCACGTCCTCATAATCGGCATCCACCACATCCTCTTGGGCTTTCTTAGGACCTTCCTGGGGACCTGCGCCTGCTCCAGGACCCGCCCCTGCTTCCGCTCCCCTAGCCTGGGAGGCCTTCGCATACATGGCTTCCGCTAGTTTATGGGAAGAACGGGTTAGATCCTCCTGGGCCGATTTGATATTGTTGAGGTCATTCGATTCCATGGCTTTCTTCGCCTTTGCCATCGCATCTTCGATGTTCTGCTTATCTCCTGAATCGATCTTATCACCGAACTCCCTCAAGGACTTTTCCGTGGTATAGATAAGGGTGTCGAGCTGATTTCTCGCTTCGGCCAACTCCCGCCTCATCTTATCGTCTGCCGCATGGGCCTCTGCATCTTTCACCATCTTCTTAATCTCTTGTTCGGCGAGGCCGCTCGAAGCGGTGATCCGGATGGATTGTTCTTTACCCGTTCCAAGGTCCTTCGCCGAGACATGGACGATTCCATTCGCATCGATATCGAAGGTCACCTCAACTTGAGGGATTCCCCTGGGAGCGGGTGGAATGCCTACCAGTTCAAACTGACCGAGAGTTTTATTATCCGCAGCCATCTCCCTTTCTCCTTGAAGCACATGGATCGTCACGGCCGGCTGATTATCGGATGCCGTTGAGAAGATCTGGCTCTTTTTGGTCGGGATGGTAGTGTTTCGTTCAATCAGTTTGGTGAAGACGCCCCCCAGCGTCTCGATCCCAAGGGAGAGGGGGGTGACATCGAGGAGAAGGACATCCTTTACCTCGCCTTTTAAGACTCCAGCCTGGATGGCCGCACCAATGGCCACGGCTTCATCCGGGTTGACACTCTTGTTGGGCTCCTTCCCAAAGAGCTGTTTCACCTTCTCCTGCACTTTGGGCATCCGGGTCATTCCACCCACAAGGATTACCTCATTGATGTCTTTTGCTGTCAGCCCAGCATCCGCAAGGGCTTGGCGGCATGGGCCCTCGACCATCTCGATCAGGTCTTCCGTCAGTTTCTCGAGTTTGGCCCGGGTCAGCTTCATATTCAGGTGCTTGGGTCCGGAGGCATCAGCGGTGATGAAGGGAAGATTGATATCCGTCTCCATCATGTTGGAGAGTTCGATCTTTGCTTTTTCCGCAGCCTCCTTGAGCCGTTGAAGGGCCATGCGATCTTTTCTCAGGTCAATGCCCTGGTCTTTCAGGAATTCATCGGCAAGATAGTCGATGACCTTCTGGTCGAAGTCATCTCCACCCAGATGAGTATTTCCATTCGTTGATTTGACTTCAAAGACACCCTCCCCCAACTCCAGAATGGAGATATCGAATGTCCCTCCGCCGAGATCGAAAACAGCAATCTTTTCATCCTTTTTCTTTTCCAGGCCATAGGCAAGGGCAGCGGCTGTCGGTTCGTTGATGATTCGAATTACATTCAGGCCCGCGATCCTTCCCGCATCCTTCGTCGCCTGACGCTGGCTATCATTAAAATAGGCAGGAACTGTGATCACCGCGTCGGTTACCTTCTCTCCTAGGTAGGCCTCGGCGGTCTCCTTCATCTTCTGAAGGATGAAGGCCGAGATTTCAGGAGAGCTGTAATCCTTGTCCCTTACCCGGACCCAGGCATCGTTGTTCTTGGCCTCCACGATCTTATAGGGGAGGATCTTCAGATCCTTCTGCACTTCACGATCACTAAATTTTCTTCCCATCAGGCGTTTGATCGAGAAGATCGTATTTTCTGAGTTCGTGATCGCTTGACGCTTGGCAATCTGCCCTACGACCCTTTCCCCTTTATCTGTGAAGGCAACGACAGAAGGAGTGGTTCGGCTTCCTTCCGGGTTAGCGATGACGACCGGGTCCCCTCCCTCCATCACGGCCACTACGGAGTTCGTTGTCCCCAAATCAATTCCAATTGTTTTTGCCATTGCTCTTCTCCTTCTTGATAAAATTTAACAAATTATTCCGTTCTTTGAACCTCTTTTTCAGGAAGTTTTGATACCGAAACGGTTGCCGGCCTTAACAAACGATTGTTCAGAAGGTATCCCTTCTGGAATTCCTCAACGACGTGGTTGGGCTGGTGTTGATCCGATTCGACAACGAGCATTGCCTCATGCATGGATGGATCGAAGGGCTTTCCCACTGATTCGAAAGGAGCAAGCCCAAATCGATTCAGCGTCTGAAGAATTTGTCTGATCGTTAACCGGACGCCCTCGATCATCACTCCTGTGTCCACTACCTTCTCCGCATGATTGACCGCTCTCTCGAGATTGTCGATAACCGGGAGAATCGCCCTGATCAGATCCTCATTGGCGAATTTTGTCCATTCTTCCTTATCTTTCGCTGCCCTCTTTTTGAAATTCTCAAAGTCGGCAGCCTCCCTCAGCAGGCGGTCATGATATTCCTCGGCTTCTTTCTCTTTCTGTTCCAATTTCTTCTTCAGCTCTTCAATCTCCTTTTCTTCTTTTTTCTTCTTTGGATGTCTAATCTCTCCATGACTCTCTGAAAGTTTTCCCCCATTTCCTTCTAAACTCGGCTCCGGTATGACGGGTTTCTCTTTCTTTTCCGAATCCTCCATCTGCTTCACCCCGTTAGAAAGCCCAGCCGCTTGCCCCGTGTGAAGCTTGACTTCTATCGGGCCTTGCAGCGTGGATGAATCTAATTTTTTATCGGAGCGAACCCCGTTAGAGGGCCAATGGTCTTCTAACGGGGTGAACTCCTCATTGCAAACGATATTGCCTTTCAAGAATTTCGGTCAGCACTTTCGCAGAATAGTCAACCAGGGGGATGATTTTGGAATAATTCATCCTTCGGGGCCCGATGACCCCCAAAGCTCCCCAGACCCGTCCCCCGCATCCATAAGTCGAAGTCACCAGGCTACACGTTTCCATCTCCTGAACCTGGCTCTCTGAACCGATGGCAATCTGGACCCCCTTTGGATCCATAAATTGATCGAGAAGCCTCACCATGGTGGCTTTCTCTTCAAAAGCCTTGAAGAGATCCACCATCTTCGGGATAGTCCTGAACTCGGGCTCATGGAGAATATTGGTCTTCCCTTCAATGAAGACATCCGTTTCATCAATAGAGGAAAAGGCTTTTTCCCCCAGTGTGAGCGCTTGTTCAAGCATCCAGTCATAGGTACCCTTTTCGACTCGCATCTGTTCTACCAGTTTCTCTCTCACCTGAAAAAGGGTGAGACCTGCTAAAAAGCTATTCAAGTAGTCAGAGAGATGATCCAGTTCGGATTGGGAGAAGTCTTCCTCCATCTCGATGATCCGGTGATAAACCAGACCGGTTGTGCTGACCAAGATCGCCAGGATAAGATGTTTCCTAAATTTTACGAATTCTGTATGCTGGAGTACGGCAGAACTCATCCTGGGCGCCCAAACAATACCCAGACAGTGAGAGGAGGAGGAAAGAATCCGGGAGGTCTCCCGGAAGAGATCCGCGCCTTCCATTTCATGAATCGAATAGAAAGAGCGTATTTCATGCTGTTCCTGATCACTCAATTCATGGACATTTAGAATCGAATCGACATAAAATCGGAATCCTTTTTCCGTGGGTATTCTCCCTGCAGAAATATGGGGTTGATAGAGAAGCCCCAATGCTTCCAACTCCGACATAGTATTGCGAATCGACGCAGGGCTGAGATGGAGGTTCGATTTTTCAGCAATCGTCCTCGACCCCACGGGTTCGGCACTGAGGATATAATCCTCGATCACCATCTGGAGAACCTGCCTCAACCGCTCAGATAAAAAAAGATCAACAGCCATGAAGAGTCCTTTTTTCTAAAAAAAGAACAAAACCCTCTGAACCTTAATGCTTTTTTCTCTTCGTTAAGATAATAATGGCGCGTCAGTTTGTCAAGAAAAGGATGGAGCTGGTTATTCTTTTTCTATCTCTTTTTCCTCAATAATATTCAATGGTTCCGTTTCTGCCTTTTGAGGGGGGAGATAAAAAGACTGCTCAAAGAATGGATGATATCGGCTAAACCTGGATCCCTCTGAAACCTGTGTTTTCAGGAATTGGTGGATCCCGTTCATCTTGGCATCCAAGTTATCTAGAAAATGGAGCATAATGGCCTCGAGGGTCATCGGTTTTCTCGGGGAACCCCATTGGTATTGACCATGATGGCTGATGAGGAGATGTTTTAACTGGAGGGCGAGGTCCTTTGGAAAATCTGAAAGTTCGCGTATCTTGTTCTCAAGCCGTTCCATCCCAAGGATGATATGCCCGAGGAGCCGTCCCTCATCCGAATAGTCGAAGGATCGGTGATAGGAGAGCTCATCCACTTTGCCCAGGTCGTGAAGAATGGATGCGGTAATCAAAAGATCCAGGTTTAATCCACTGTAATGGGCAACGTTTTTCATGATGAGTTGGGTCACGGAAAGGGTATGCTCAAGAAGGCCACCGATATAAGTGTGATGGAGACGGGTGGAAGCAGGGGCCATTTTGAACTTTTCAACAAAGGGTTTGTCTTCCCAGAAGAGGCGAAGGAGTTGGTTAAGGTATGGGTCCTTGATCTGCTGGCCAGTCTCCATAAGAGTCAGAAACATCGCATCGATATCCTTCTCCGTCATGGGAAAGAAGTCAGAGAGAAGGATCCCTTCCTCTTCTACTCTGTCAATATGGGTGATATTCAGCTGAAGATGATCCTGGAAAGAGGCCGCCTTTCCTTTCACCTGGACAAAGTCGTCTTTCTCGAAAACTCCTGAAAGGAGATCTGCGGAGGTCCATATCCTTCCTTCCATTTCTCCCGAGCGATCAACGAGTATCAATTTCAGGTAGGCATTTCCGCTCTTGGTGATGCCGAGAGTTTTTTCTCTGACGAGGAAGAGGGAATCCACATGATCATTCTCTTTGATTTCATTAATATAGGTTTTCATCGGCTATGACCTCAAGGGATACAGGTATCAGGTACCAGGATCTCAGGCTATCAGGGTATTACACAGTGAACGTCGAAAGAAAGTTGCCATTGCGAGGACCCCGCACTTGATGCGGGGGACGTGCCTGCACGCCGAAGTGGCGTTACGGCACGCAGGCGTGGCAATCTCAAGGCGTCGGCCTTTTGATGGGTGCTTCACGGAGTTTACCCTGAGCCAGGGCACAAGAGATTCTTCGCTTCGCTCAG
>CAYMJV010000035.1:0-31223 GCA_964390545.1 uncultured Syntrophaceae bacterium | reverse complement strand
CCATTCCGATTACAATCATTCTTTCTTTCATTCCTATGCATTTGATGGGATTGACAGCCAACATCATGAGCCTTGGCGGAATTGCCATCGCCATTGGTGCAATGGTGGATGCAGCCATTGTTGTCGTCGAGCAGACTCATAAAAAACTGGAGCATTGGGACGCCGCTGGCCGGCCTGGCAGTTACAAAGATGTGGTGATTGGTGCTGTCAAGGAAGTGGGTGGACCGAGCTTTTTTGCACTTCTGGTCATCGCCGTCTCGTTTATGCCTGTTTTCACACTCGAAGGGATGGAGGGTCGTCTCTTCAAGCCTTTGGCCTTCACAAAGAACTTCTCCATGGCCATTGCCGCAGTTCTGGCCATCACCCTCGACCCAGCCATACGATTGCTCTTTACCCATATGGATCCCTATAAATTCAAACCAAAGTTTTTGCGCCGTATCGTCAATGGACTGCTGGTCGGCAAAATCCACAGCGAAGAGACACACCCGATCAGCCGGCCCTTGATGAAGATCTACCATCCAGTCTGTGAGTTTACACTGAGACATAAGTGGGCAACTGTCATTGTAGCGGTTCTCATTGTGATCGCAACCGTTCCAATCTTCAAGAAACTTGGTTCCGAATTCATGCCGCCCCTCTTTGAAGGGAACCTACTTTATATGCCGACGACATTACCTGGTATCTCCGTTACCGAGGCACAAAAATTACTTCAGGTTCAGGACAAGGTATTGAAGAGTTTTCCAGAAGTCCATCATGTCTTCGGCAAGGCAGGCCGTGCAGAAACGGCAACCGATCCAGCGCCTTTCTCTATGATGGAAACAGTCGTTCTTCTCAAACCCGAATCAGAGTGGCCTAAAGCCCCGAGATGGTACTCTTCGTGGGCACCAAACTGGCTGCAGAAAATGCTTCGGAGAGTCTGGCCAGATCATAAAAGTCCGGATGAACTGATTTATGGCCCAGGGGGCCTTGACGAAAAGATGCGGTTCCCGGGTGTCTCCAACGCCTGGACCATGCCCATCAAGGCCAGGGTTGATATGCTTTCGACAGGCGTGAGAACACCCATCGGAATCAAGATCATGGGTGCGGATTTAGAAATAGTTCAACAGCTCGGCGAGCATATCGAAATGGTTCTGAAAGATGTGCCAGGTACAAAAAGCGTCTTCGCTGAGCGTACAGCAGGGGGTTATTTCTTTGACTTCACACTGAAGAGGGAGGAACTGGCTCGCTATGGATTGACCATTGACCAGGTCAATAGCATCGTGATGTCAGCGATTGGTGGTGAAAATGTCACGACGACCATCGAGGGACGAGAAAGGTATCCTGTCAATGTCCGATATATGAGGGAACTCCGGGATGATTTGGACAAGCTCAGGAGAGTTTTAGTTCCCGTCAACCAAGGAAGTGTAGGTGCAGCCGCGGGAATGGGCGGAATGGGTGGAGCGACAGGAGGATCATCAGGAACGGGGAGGGTTGCACACATTCCTCTCGAGCAGTTGGCTGAGATATCTCTGAAGACTGGTCCTGCCATGATCCGTGACGAGAATGGAAGGCTTTCAGGTTATGTTTATGTTGACTTCGATACATCAAAACGCGACATTGGCGGCTATGTCGCCGATGCGAAGAAAGCCATCCGAGAAAATGTGAAACTCCCGGTGGGCTATCAGTTAATCTGGAGCGGTCAGTTTGAGTACATGGAGCGGGTCAAGGAACGCCTCTTTATCGTTGTGCCCATCACCATCTTTCTGGTCTTTTTACTTCTATTCTTCAATACCCGATCCATCACCAAGACCATGATCATTCTACTGGCAGTCCCATTTTCAGCCATTGGTGCAATCTGGTTCCTCTATTTTCTTGGTTACAACATGAGCATCGCTGTCTGGGTGGGTTTGATTGCATTGATGGGAGTGGATGCAGAGACCGGAATGTTCATGCTCCTCTATCTTGATCTGGCGCATAAGGAGGCGGAGGCCAAAGGGAAGATGAGAAACTGGGATGACCTCCGAGAGGCAATCGTGGAAGGAGCGGTAAGGCGGCTTCGGCCTAAGGTGATGACCGTGGGCGTGATGTTTATGGCTTTGATACCGATTATGTGGTCAACAGGCGCTGGGGCTGATGTTATGAAACGTATTGCCGCGCCAATGATTGGCGGCATCTTTACGTCATTCATTATGGAGTTGGGTGTCTACCCTGCCATTTATGCGATCTGGAAATGGAACTTTGGCTTGAAAAAACAGGTGGGTGCTATCCCTAGCTTGCGGATTACATGATCCGTAACTCAGGGCTTTAGCCCTGATCTGTCAGTAGGGAGCCCCACTGTGGGCTCCCTCTTTGGGCGGCCGCGGAGGGCCGCCCCTACAAAGTTCTGAATTGGTCCTTAACAATATGCAAACATTTACCCATCTGACCATTTTCCTAATATTGATCATTCTGCTGGCAAGACTAGCCTTTCTCTTAAGCAGACGGTTTGATCTTCCAACCCTTCCCGTTCAACTGTTTGTGGGCATCCTTATTGGCCCCTCATTACTCAATCTCTTGGAAGTCCCCATTGTTATAGGCACCTGGGGAAGCATGTCTCCTAGTGTCCTCCATAGCGTTTTGAAAATTCTTGCCGAGGTTGGGTTAATTCAACTCATGTTTCTCGCGGGTCTTGAAACGGATTGGTCTCGGGTGAAGGCAGACCTCAAACCCATTTTTGCCTTAAGTGTCTGGAGTTTTATGTTGACCGCTGGAGTTGTGGCCTGCGTCACGCGATGGTTTGTTGACCGCTGGACAGAAACTTTGGGAATCAGTGCCATCATGGCCACAGTGAGCTTTGGAATCTCCGTTGACCAGTTCAGAGAAAGGACGCGTCTCAAATCGAGAGTTTCCTATCTTGTCCTGGGTGCGGCTGTCATAAGCGGGCTGCTAGCAATTCTCTTAATGATTGCCGGCCAGGCTGTAAATTACGCATCTCTATACGGGTTTTTTCGAATGACCATCGCGGTGTCATGGCTTCTCGGGAAGCTGGTCATGTTTTTTGCCATCGCTTACTTTTTAACATCCCGTTTCCTTAGAGGCATTGCAAAGACCGGTTTTGAAAAGAGACCCCGGCAGACGCTTATCGGGTATTTACTCCCTGTGGCTGCCCTCTATGCGTGGGGTGCGATGCATTTCGGAAGTTTTGCTGCTGTTGGTGTTGCTTCTCTGGGGGGCGGTCTCCTCGGAATGTCAAACCTCGGATTGAAAGAAAAGATTGGAGGCGGATTCGGGTCGTCTCTGGTCTCCCTTCCTACGGGGATTCTCTTTGTCGTCCTTGGCATGGAAGCCAACTTCAAGGGAATAGAAAAGCACGCCCTCTTCCTTGTGGTGCTCCTGCTAACTGTTACCGTTGCAAAACTAATAGGGGGTTGGCTCGCAACGCGGAAGGGATTTGTGTCATCGGGCGAAAGATTTCCGATTATCGTGGGTGGTCTGCCTCAAGGTGAGATAGGGATGCTGATTGCAGCCTACCTGTTTTCACGGGGACTGGTAAATCCTTCGCAATTTAACATGGCGATCATCGCGGTGGTATTATTGACGATGATTACACCGGTCCTGATGAAAATGGTTTCCCCTGAGCCCGGAGTTCAAATAATTCATTTGGCTGAATTTAAGAAATAAATGATCCCCCTCAGTCCCACTTTAGTAAAGGGATCAAACATCCTTGAATTAAGAGTACTAGTGAGTATATTTAATTTATGAGGTTATTAATTTCGTTTCAGCATTTTATAATTTGAATCGAGGTGGTAAAAATGAAAAAATTGCTTATCTTTTTGATTTTGTTGCTCTTTATTTCGCCCGCCTACGCTCACACTTTCTATAAATGGGTGGATGAAAAAGGAACTGTGAGCTACACCGATGTTTACGACAGCATCCCTCCTGCTTATCGAAATCAGGTCGAAATTGAATATGTCCATGAGGAAAGCCCTCTTCCCCCAGTTCAAAAAATGACCCCCCAAAAGAGAGAAGAAACCACAACGGATATTTATGGTCTGGGCGAGACCTATTGGAGGGGGAAGGTTCGTCCGTGGAAAGAGTTTTTGAAGACCGCCGAAGCCAATTATGAGAAGGCACATCAGAAGTTTATGGGAAAAGCTATGGAGTTCAGCCAGAAGCGATTCGGAAGCTGGAGCAAAACTCAATATAAAATGAACATCATAGAATTGGATAGGTTGAAGGAAGAGATGATTAAGTATGCAGATCAAATTGCTGAGGCCAAAGAAGCATTAGAAAAGATTTCGAAGGAGGCTCGAGAAGCAAAAGCCAATCCTGAGTGGCTCAATTAAAGATAGGAGGCTAAGCGCTTAGCGCTCTGCGCATAGCGTAATAAATTACTAGAAGGAGGATCTTATGAAGAAGGTCAGATTCGTTTCGATTATGTTTCTTATAGGTTTGTTTTCCCTTCCATCACTTTCCTCTGCTCAGCACATGCATGGAGGGATGACGGGTAGCGCAATGAAGATGGATACGCGAGAAGTTCTTGTTGAGGGGGTCAAGGTTGTTTTTCAAATCATGGCCAATGGGGAGCATCAGAAAATGCTCAAGGACATGAAGATGAAAGAGGATCCTGAGCCCGGAACCACCCACAACATCACAGTGACATTGAAGGACGAGAAATCTCAAAAGGAGATCAGTGATGCTCAGGTGACCATGAAGTTGATCGATCCGAAAGGAAAGGATCAGATTAAGGACATGAGATACGAAGGGGCGATGAAGAGTTTTGATGCCTACGTTAACCTTCCGGACAAAGGAAAGTATCAGGTGATCGTCCTTGTTAAGAGAGGAGACCACAAAATGCCCGCTGGGATTTTTTACGAAGTGAATTAACATTCATCCGAGTGTCATCCTGAGGAGCAGAGCGACGAAGGATCTGGGTTTCGAGTATTTCCAAGAAAAGAGATTCTTCGCTTCGCTCAGAATGACATGAAGACTAAATTGCCACGGAGTTGTTTCCAATGGAATCCAAGAATCCCGAAAAAGAGTTAGAGCGGATTGACCTTCCTATCACAGGGATGTCGTGTGCCAGTTGTGCGGCAAGAATTGAGAAGGGATTGTCCAATGTGGAAGGAGTCTCTCAAGCGATCGTCAATTTTGCTGCTGAGAAGGCGACCGTAGTGTTCCATCCATCTCAAACCAACCTTCCCCATCTCATCGAGAGAGTGAAAGACTTGGGCTACGGAGCCAGGATAGAAAAAGTCGTCCTTCCCATTCAGGGAATGACCTGTGCCTCGTGTGTCAATAGAGTTGAGAAGGCCTTGAGTTCTTTGAAGGGCGTCGTTCATGTCAATATCAACTTCGCCACGGAGAGGGCATCGATCGAATATCTCCCTGGCGAGGCAACCATCAAGGATTTTAAGAAGGCCGTTCAGGAAGCGGGTTATCAGGTCCTTGAAGTGAAGGAGGAGGATATCGTTGAAAAAGAGAAGCTTGCGAGGGAAGCCGAGCTTTCGCGATTAAAGTGGAAGTTTATCATAGGAGCGATCCTCCTCGCACCCATCCTTATTCTTATGTATGGGGCTCCACTCCTCGAAAGATGGGTTGGCATCTCGAAGGAGACGAATTTCTTCATTCAATTTTTGCTAGCGACTCCTGTTCAATTCTGGGCGGGTTGGCAGTTCTATGTGGGATTCTGGAAAGCGGCGAGACATAAGACCAGCGATATGAACACTCTCATTGCCGTGGGGACTTCGGCAGCCTACCTCTACAGTCTGATCGTGACCTTTGGCCCCCATCTGATCATGGTGAAGGGTCTAATGGTCGATGTCTATTTCGACACCTCCGCCGCAATCATCGTCCTCATCCTTTTAGGCCGATTCCTAGAGGCAAGAGCAAAAGGGAGGACTTCAGAAGCCATCAAAAAGCTCATTGGCCTTCAGCCGAAAACGGCAAGAGTCCTTCGAAATGGAAATGAAGTGGATATCCCGGTAGAGGAAGTGACACCAGGAGATTTAGTCATCGTTCGACCTGGAGAAAAAATCTCTGTCGATGGGAGTGTGAGAGAAGGATACTCCTCCGTTGACGAGTCGATGGTAACAGGAGAATCCCTGCCTGTGGAAAAGAAGGCAGGGGATACGGTCATCGGGGCCACGATGAACAAAACGGGTACTTTCAAGTTTGAGGCGACGAAGGTTGGAAGGGATACGGTCCTTTCTCAGATCATTCGTCTGGTTCAAGAGGCCCAGGGCTCAAAACCTCCCATCGCCCGTTTGGTGGATGTGATTGCCAGTTACTTTGTTCCTGTGGTGATCGGGATTGCTATTTTAACCTTTATTACTTGGTATCTCTTCGGTCCTCATCCAGCCCTGACCTATGCCTTTCTCAATTTCATTGCCGTCCTCATCATTGCCTGTCCTTGTGCCTTAGGCCTGGCTACCCCCACTTCCATCATGGTGGGAACGGGAAAGGGTGCGGAAAATGGGATTCTCATAAGGGGAGCAGAGGCTTTGGAAACGGCCCACCAGCTGAATACCATCGTTTTGGATAAGACAGGAACATTGACGAAAGGGGAGCCTTCGGTCACGGATATCATTGAAGGAGAAAGGTTTTCGAGAAAAGAAATTCTGACCATGGCGGCCTCTGCTGAGAAAGGGTCAGAACATCCTCTGGGTGAGGCGATCGTCAAGAAGGCGAAGGAAGAGAGCCTAAATCTTCTGGATCCGAAAGGCTTTCAGGCCATTGCCGGTCAAGGGATCGAAGCAACAGTCGATTCGAAGAGGATCCTCCTTGGAAACATAAAATTAATGGAGGAAAAAAAGGTTCGTCTCAACGGGTTATCCGTGAAAGCTGGCCATCTCTCTGCAGAGGGAAAGACGCCCATGTTCTTGGCTATTGAAGGGCAAGCAGCAGGCATTATTGCTGTGGCCGACACGCTGAAGGAGAATTCGAAAGAGGCTGTGGAAGCCCTTCAACGGATGGGACTGGAGGTGGTGATGCTCACAGGGGATAATGAGCGAACAGCCAGAGCCATCGCTCACCAGATTGGTATCGATCGGGTTCTCGCAGAAGTTCTTCCTGAAATGAAGGCAGAGGAAGTCAAACGGCTTCAGGCAGAGGGGAAGAAGGTTGGAATGGTGGGCGACGGGATTAATGATGCTCCTGCCTTGGCGCAGGCCGATGTAGGAATTGCGCTTGGAACCGGGACGGATGTAGCCATGGAATCCTCAGATATCACCTTAATCGGTGGAGATCTGAGAGGAGTGGTGACAGCTATTGCATTAAGCAAGGCCACGATTCGAAACATCAGGCAAAACCTCTTCTGGGCCTTCGCCTATAATACCATCCTCATTCCTGTGGCTGCAGGAATTCTTTTCCCATCTCTTGGCATTCTTCTCAATCCCATCCTGGCCGCGGGGGCAATGGCATTCTCATCCGTGACCGTCGTCACGAATGCATTAAGGCTGCGAAAGTTTAAACCACCGATGAGCTAAGAGAAAGAATGACGGAATGTTGGAATAATGGAATAATGGGTAAATACTAAATAAAGAAAACATTTTGGATGACACTCCTTCATGTTAACGAATTGGGAGTCTGAAGGGAGATGAGCATGGCAAAATTCTTTGACGACAACTCATTATCAATCGGAAATACCCCATTAGTCAAAATTAACAAAATGGCTCAGGGGCTCAACGCTACGATCCTTGCAAAGATCGAAGGCCGAAATCCTGCCTATTCCGTTAAATGTCGGATTGGAGCGTCGATGATCTGGGCGGCAGAAAAAGATGGAAGGCTCAAGCCAAGGATGGAGATTATTGAGCCCACCAGCGGAAATACGGGCATTGCTCTCGCCTATGTGGCAGCTGCTCGGGGTTATAAGTTGAACATTACCATGCCCGAGACCATGTCGATCGAGCGACGGAAAGTTCTCGCCATTTTTGGAGCAAATATCATCTTGACTCCCGGGGCTAAAGGTATGAAAGGGGCCATCGAGGAGGCTGAACGCATTGCCGCATCGGATCCAAAGTATTTTATGCCCCAACAGTTTAAGAATCCTGCTAACCCTGAGATCCATTTCAAGACAACAGGACCAGAGATCTGGGAGCAGACGAACGGAACAATTGATGTGCTCGTTTCAGGAGTGGGCACGGGAGGGACCATTACCGGCATTTCGCGGTATATCAAGGAAGAGAAAAAGAAGAAGATCCTAAGCGTTGCGGTGGAGCCGGCTGAGAGCCCAGTGATTACCCAACGTTTAGCAGGCCAGGAGCTAAAGCCGGGACCGCACAAAATTCAGGGCATAGGTGCTGGGTTCATTCCAGATACGCTGGATCTTTCAATCATAGATCGCGTCGAACGGGTCACTAGCGAAGAGGCCATTGAATACTCCAGAAGGCTTTCGCGTGAAGAGGGAATCCTTGCAGGCGTCAGTTGTGGTGCCGCGATTGCTGTGGCTTTGAGGCTTGCGAAAGTCTCTGAATTTAGAGGTAAGACAATTGTGGTGGTACTACCCGATTCGGGCGAGCGGTATCTCAGTGGGCCGCTTTTCGAGGGGGTTTTCGATGAAGCCGGGCTTCCCCGGATATAGTCGATGCCTGTTCAAAAGATTCGGGAGGGAATGATTAGGGGATTTATTTCATCATTTTAAGGATGTTTCTGAGGCAGCATTCTTGCCTGCTAAGCGGCCGAAGGCCCACGCTTCTTGAAAGTTATTGCCTCCTTGATAAAGGAAGCCGAAGAAGGACCCAAGTTCACCCGCCGCATAGAGTCTGGGTATGGGTCTGTTGTAAGGGTCTAATACTTGACAATGCTTATTGTGCTTCGGGCCGCCCTGGGTATTGATGAGACTCAAGCCAATCTCTACTGCATAAAAGGGAGGAGTCTCAATGGGTGCCATAGAAGCCTTGGGTCTCCCGAATTCCAGATCCTTCCCAGTTGAGGCATATTCTTTAAATTTTCTAACAGTTTCCTCAAGCCCTTGAGGATCCGCCTTTATCTTCAGGGCCAGATCTTTCAGGGTATCCGCTTTGATGATCCATTCTCTCTCTATCTCCACGCTGTTATCTTGGCTCCATTCATGAACCTTATGAACCATTGAATAGCCCACTGGACCTCCAAAGAATAGTTCGTAAAACTCTTGGGTGGCCGCAATGGGGCCTTTCAATCTATAGGTTTCATCAAAAATCATATAGGAAGGTAGGTTAGGATATTCTGCCCGCTCATCGTCAAGGCGAGTGATCTCTAAAGCTCCCTTACGATGCACTGGACTTTTTCTTTCATTCATGAATCTCTTTCCATATTTGTTCACGAATATGAAATTACCAATCGACGCTTCTTCAAGCCCTGCTCCTACTGCAAAACCAAATTTCTTGCTTGGCGCCCTAGCGCAGAAAGGCCCCCATTCAAGGCAACACATGTGCCAAAGATCTGCTCCCACTCCTAAAGCCATTTTTACTCCGTCTCCTGTATTGCCTGGGTTCCCCCATGGAAATATGAACTCCAATAATCCCGGAATATTGAAATAGGCTAACATTTCTTGGCTATATTCATAACCCCCACAGGTCAAAACCACCCCTTTATTAGCCTTTATATACATCTCCTTTCCTGCGCTATCCGCTTTGACACCGACCACTTCTTTTGTTTCAGGAATCTGGATCAGGGCCTTCGCCGAGGTGTTGAATATCACTCTTATTCGTCGCTTTTCCACAAGATTCAAAAGGGCCTTAAATTTAACCTCACCTGAACCGGGAGGTTTAAACTGTATCCGCTTACTGATGGTACTGGATCCAGGGAGGCTCGGAAATTGAGGGAGTGCTTTTTTGACTGTGAATTCGATGCCTAATTTCTTTAACAAATCAGGAATCCCCACCATGGCTTCAGCAAAAACGCGAATTAAGTCCTCATCGACTGTTCCGGACGAGAGAGCTCGATAGTAACGGATGGCATCAGGTACGTTATCAGGAACCAATAGCCCAGCTCCACTGACTGTGCTATTTCCACCTGCGGTCGACATTTTTTCAATGATTAAAACCCTTGCTCCTGAATCATGAGCCGAAATGGCAGCATTTCCGCCTGCTCCCCCGAAGCCCACAATCACCACATCGGCCTCATCGTCCCATGAAGGCACGGCATGAGACGGGATCGCTTGAGCCTCGTTGATGCTTAGGCCTAATAGGCTAGCAGCGCCTATAGTTGCTGTTCCTCTAATTAGTTCTCTTCTGCTTAGGATCCTTTTCATTGAAACATTTGCCCTTTTTGTGAATTTTTTTCTATTATAAGGACTCCCTTACGAAATTACAAGAATCATGGGCAACGATCTTCTCGGAGAATCGCTCTTTTCTCGAAAGAGGAACAGCATTAATAAATGAAAAGAAGAATAAATTTTGTTAAAATAAAAAAATTACATCTTTAATGGTATGGCCGAGGGGATCGATGCGCTCGTCTGCGGAGTGGGCACAGGTGGAACGAAAATGCCTATCGAAAAAATCTAAGAGGAGATCATAAGAAAATTAAAGTAACTAAGGGGGTGCTGCCATGACGTACAGAAAGGGGTCAAAATGTCTTATCATTGGAATCTTTGTCATTATCTTCAACCTGTTGGGCACTCATGCCTTCTCTATTACAGAGGATGAGAAGAACAATATTGCTGTCTACGAGAAGGTAGCCGATGGAGTGGTCAATATCACGAGTACCGCTGTGCAAATGGACTTTTTCTTCAATGTCCTTCCAGCCCAGGGATCAGGGTCAGGGGCCATTCTCGATACCAAAGGACATATTTTGACGAACCACCATGTGGTGGCCAATGCCCAGAAGTTGGAAGTGGCTCTGGCAGATGGTTCGAGGTGGCCCGCCAAATTGATCGGATCGGATCCGGACAACGACCTGGCGGTGATCAAGATCGATGCCCCCAGAGAGAAGTTGAAGGTCATTCCCATGGGAGACTCCAAAAATTTAAGAATTGGTCAGAAGGTCCTCGCGATTGGGAACCCCTTTGGATTTGAGAGGACCTTGACCACCGGAGTAATCAGTTCAGTCGGCCGGACCATTCGTTCTGAAGTGGGAACTCTTATTGAGGATGTCATCCAGACCGATGCTGCCATCAATCCGGGAAACTCCGGAGGTCCCCTCCTGAACTCCGATGGAGAGATTATCGGAATCAATAGTGCCATTATCAGCCCCTCAGGTGGAAATGTAGGCATTGGCTTTGCCATTCCCGTCAATACAGCGAAGAGGCTCGTTCCGGAATTGATTTCGAAGGGCTATGTGACCTATCCGTGGATTGGGGCCACCATACAAACGCTCATTCCCGAGGTGGCGAAGTATCTTCAACTCAAGATTGAACGAGGGGCATTGATTGCCGAAGTGGTAAAGGGAGGGCCGGCCGATAAGGCTGGTTTGAAAGGAGGAAGCCAAAGGGTTCAGGTCGGAAATATGATTGTCCTGGTAGGTGGGGATATTGTCGTGAAGGCCGACGATCAGGAGATTAAAACGAATGAGGAATTGATCCGGTATGTCCGGGAAAAGAAGATCGGGAATAGCGTCACCTTTAAAGTCTATCGAAAAGATAAATTTGAAAATGTGAAGGTTACCCTCGGCGAGAGACCGAGAAGGAAATAATTTCATCTCTAATTTCAGATTTCAAACTTAGGATTTCAAATTTTTCGATCTAATATTGCTGTCTGCCCTGCACCCTATTAGGGTCAGGACCTGCCGGAAGGCACCGAACCGTGCTGGTTCAGGGAGGTGCGATCCAAGATCTCCGATGATCATGAAAGATCCCTTCCATATTCAATGGCACATCACGAATCTCTGCAATCTTCGCTGCAAGCACTGCTATCAAGAAGATTTTTCGAAGAAGTATGATCTGGACTGGGGAGGGCTTAAAAAAATATCCGATAATATCCTCGGCACTCTAAATCAATGGAATCAAACGGCCACGATCCATCTCACCGGAGGAGAACCCCTGCTCAAGCAGGAGTTATTCTCCCTTCTCAAGGATCTCGATCAGAGCTCAGTCGTTGAAGAATTGGGAATCATCACCAATGGACTTCTCTTTAACCAGGATGTGATTCAGAGACTTTCTAAGTTTTCAAAACTGAAAAAGATCAAAGTTTCCCTAGACGGACCTGATGAAGAAACAAATGATTCGATTCGCCAAGAGGATACTTTTAATAGGGTCATAAAAAATATTTCATTGATCAAAAAAAAGAGTTCCTTTGAAATCATCCTTATGTTCACGGTCATGAGAAGAAATTTTAGAAGTCTTTCGGCTTTCTTCAAACTTTCTCAAGAATTAGGTGCCGATGGATTTATCATTGAACGGTTCATTCCCTGGGGCAGGGGAAGAGAGTGGATGGACGAGGTTCTGAACAAAGAGGAATGGAGAGAGCTCATAGAAACACTTTTGAATCTTTTCTTAATCGATGAGAAAAATGCCTTACTTCCTTATCAAGCCTTTCAGGTAAATTTCAATGGAGAGGAGCCTGAACTTCTCGGTGCCCCCTGTGTCATCGGAAGGGATGGGCTCTGTATCATGCCAGAAGGCATTGTCTTTCCCTGCCGGAGGTTTCCTATCCCCATTGGGAACCTAATGAATGAATCCCTGCAGGAAATCTGGGAAAGTTCATCCTTACTGGATCAATTAAGAAAGAAAAAGAATCTGAAAGGCCGATGCGGTACCTGCGAGATGGAGGATTGCAGGGGCTGCAGGAGTCTGGCCTTGGCGTTAACCGATGATTACCTTGCCGAAGATCCCCACTGCTGGTGTAACTTCAACGTTTAATTGGGACAAACCATCTCATTCCTCCCAGACCCGCCTCGAAACAAAAACTTTATCTTTAAAATACAGCGTTTTCCCACCCAAAATACATGCTTCACCCCATTTACTTGCGCCAAGAGATTGTTTGTAATGCGGGGTAGACTCTGAAATCCGATTAAAAAATGAAAGGAAAAAATTATGAAGAAGAGAAAGGTTTTTGTCTTTCTATTCGGGCTTGCATGCATTCTTTCATTCCTTACGCCCCGGGTCCTTAGGGCGGATGCAGAGTATGTCGGGAGCGAAACCTGCAAGGGCTGCCATGAGGATTACTATAAGTCATTTTTAAAATCGGTTCACGGGAAGAAAGCCATTCCCGGAAGTCCGATGAACCGGGAAGGATGTGAATCCTGTCACGGGCCAGGAGGTCAGCATGCTGAAAAAGGGGGGGGAAAGGGATTGGGTATTCTTGCCTTCGGCGGAAAGCTCGACCCAAGAGAACGGTCGGCCAAATGCCTCACCTGCCATGAAGAAACAAAGACGTTAGCATTCTGGAATATGAACAGGCACAAGGCTGCCGGCAATTCATGCGATAGCTGCCACTCGGTCCACAAGGGAGTTGAAAAACTGTTGGTGGCCAAAGAGCCCGACCTCTGCTTCAACTGTCACAAGAACATCAGGGCTCAGGTAAATAAACAGTCTCATCATCCATTGAAAGAGGCTTTTGTGGGTCGGCAGGCGCTCAAATGCTCCAGTTGTCACAATACAATGGGCAGTTTTAGCACCGAGCCTATAGTTACTTTTAGCGGTTCCCGAAGGTCCGGCACCGATAAAATGATAAAGGCCGACTCTGTCAACGACCTCTGTTTCAAATGCCATGCCGAAAAAAGGGGGCCTTTCATGTGGCAACATCCTCCGGTGGAGGAGAACTGCTTGATCTGCCATGAGGCCCATGGGAGTAACCATGGGAAGCTTCTAACCAGCAGGGTACCTCTCCTTTGTCAGAATTGCCATAGCACGATTGGAAGTCATCCCAGAAGGCCGTACACTAATCTCCATTCATTTCAAGGTACTGCTACGGCTAATAAGAACAAGTTTTTCGCACGTTCATGTCTAAACTGTCATACAAGTATTCACGGAAGCAACGGTCCTGCCGAGAGAGGAGAAGCTTTCTTACGATAGGAGGTGAGACCATGAAATGGAAAATCGCGATATTTGCACTGATCATCATTCTTGTATCATTTTCTTATAGTTTTTCAGAGGAGGTCAGCGTTGAAGGCGAAGTTGGAATCAAAGGGGTATATGCTGGCGTGACAGGAGGTGAAGGAGGTAGGGCAAAATTTACCGAGTATAGAGATCTCAAGCAAGGCGTCAGCGCTTTAGGAAGGGCGAGGCTGAATTTTGATTCGGAAAAGTATTTTTTAAACGTCCAGGGAGGCGATTTTGCCTATGACACCCAATTCTACGGAATTGAGGGCGGCATGTGGGGAAAATTCAAGTTTGACCTATTTTACAATGAAATCCCCCATAACATAACGTTTGACGGCAGAACTTTCTTTCAAGGAGCGAGTTCACACAATCTGACGGGTACCCCCAATACAAATTTTAGCACGTGGAATACGTTTGACTATTCGATCGAGAGGAAACAATACGGAGGCGGCTTTAAGACCCCTATGTTAAAACCCTTCTATTTGGATGTCTCATTCCAAAGGGAGGAAAGGGATGGGATGAAGCCGGCAAGTATAACCCCGGGAAGCCCCGGTGGCATTGTTGTTGAACTTCCTGAGCCAGTTGATTATACGACAAACGACCTGAAGGTTGAAGGGGGATACGGCAAGAAACCTCTCTTCTTATCCCTGGGGTTTATCTATAGCGACTTTAATGACAGTGATGATAAGCTCAACTTTACTCATCCGCAAGCCCCCTTCCCGATAGATACACTCACTCTTCCTCCTGATAATAGATATTACAAAGGCTATTTTAGAGGCGCTGCGAAACTCCCGCTGAGCAGTAAATTTAATGTTAACGCTGGATATTCGAGTGCGAGATCGGATGCAAATCTCTTGAACTCATTTGTCAATGGTGGGGTGATTAACCCCGTCACCCTGAACAAACCGGATTTTGATGGCAGAATTGACACCCAAAACTATTCCCTTGCCTTAACTTCGAATCCCCTCCGTTTTCTCGATGGCAAGATATTTTATAGCTATTTCAAACGAGCTAATAAGAACGATGTAATCATCCAGAATGCTGAATTCAACAGGCCATTTGATTACAGAAAAAACGCAGCAGGGATAGATCTCGGGCTTCGACTTCCTGAAAATGTGTACCTAAGCGCCGGCTATAAATATATCAAGACAGATCGAAAGCTGAAAGGGGCAGAGCCCACGGAAGAATTGATCCCACCTGATAATGAGGACAATATCTTTTTGGTTGATTTGGGGTGGACCGGACTCGATTTCATGGCTCTCAGGGCAGGATACGAAAGATTGGACAGAGGTGCGGATTTCATAGGTCCTGTCCCGTTTAACAGGAGATCTGCCTACGCATCATTCGATCGTGATACCTATAGGGCATCGGTTGATTTATACCCGATAGAGAACCTCAATCTCGGTTTTGGGTACCTGCACAAAAGAACAGATTACGACGAAATTTTTGGGCTCAAGAACGATAAGAGGCACGAATTTGAAACAAGTGCAGACTACCTGATAGGAAAGATAGCAAAGTTGTATGGATTTTTTAACCTCGAAAGGATTAAGTTCATTCAGGACGTACAGAATCCGTCTCCCCTTGCAGCTTTTAGTGAGGACCAGAAGGAAAGAACCTATGGGGGTGGCATCGGAACTGAAATCTATGCGATTCCTCAGAAGCTGACATTCATGTTCCAATTTGACTATGTGAAATCGAACGGAAACGTTGACTTTACCCTTGATCCTTCATTGTTTGTTGCTGGAACTGGACTTGGTCCTGGGTCCGGAGCGAATAATGATAATATCGATATCACCAACTTGGATGACTATACGAAATATGCCTTAAAATTCAAGGCAGCTTACCATTTCACAAAATCCGTTATCGTATCGGCGGGCTATGTCTTTGAAAGATTTAAGTATAATGATGCCCAGTTGGACAACTACCTCTTTGTCAATCCCGCTGGTGGCCCCGTTACGGGCGGAAACGCTGGCTATCTGACCGGGGCTTATAAAGACCAGTCCTATAAGGCTCATGTGGTATTTGGAGGGATGACCTACAAGTTTTAGGCTGACCTTCCCTCGTCTCTTTCCTTTTTCCCCTCGTTCGTTCAAAGGTATCGGGAGCGATCCGATACTTTGGCTTCCTTTGCCTTCTCGGCCGTCGCCAAACTCACAGATCGGGCAACAGTTTTTACAGCTTCGTTCAAATTTGAAAGTGCCGAGAGGCGTTGTTTAAATATTCTATTTATGCTAACATCTCATTCTAAATTTCAAATGAGGGCGGGGTTTTATGGACATTAAAACAATATTAAGAAAGATTGACGAGACAGAGACGCCTAAAGTCAACAAAGTGGCTGTCGCTTACTCTGGAGGGTTGGATTCCTCCCTCTCCATCGAATTGCTTAGACGAAAGTACAAGGCAAAGGAGATTCTTACCATCACCATCGACGTGGGGCAGGGAGAGGAGGAGATCCAGGAGAGCCGAAGAAAGGCAAAAGTGCTCAAGATCAACCCTCTCTTTTTTGATCTTCGGAAAGAATTCACCGAGGTCTGGATTGCGCGGGCCATTCAGGCCAATTCTGATTATCTGGGCTATCCTGTCTCCACTTCAATGACGAGACAGATTGTAGCAAGAAAGGTAGCGGAAGTTGCTCTCCAGGAGGGTTGTGATGCCATTCTTGAGGGATCGAGTGGAAAGGGAAATGATCAGTATCGAATGCACAATGTCTTCAAGATGTTCGCACCCGCTTTGAAGATTCTGGTTCCGGTAAGGGATTTTGACTTAACGCGATTGGAGGAAGAGGTTCTTTGTCGAGCTTGGGGGGTTCCCGTGACTGAGATGATTACCGGTGGCGATGATAAGACGATGTGGTGTCGATCGATCGCCAGTGGGGCCATCGACCTCAACCAGCATCTTCCGGATGATATCTGGATGTGGTATCGACCTCCCGAGAAGGCTCTCAATCGACCTGCTTTTCTCACTCTGGAATTCGAGAACGGAATTCCTGTAAAACTGAATGGGAAACGAAAACCTCTCGGTGAAATCATTCCTGACCTGAATGTCACCGTAGGGAAACATGCAATCGGGAAGATCGATATGTTCGAGGATGGGATCATGGATCTCAAGAGCCGAGAAATCTATGAAGCACCTGGAGCGACCCTCATCCTCAAGCTCCATCGTGACCTGGAACAGTTCTGCCTGACGAAGGACGAGATCCAGTTCAAAAGAGGGGTGGATCAGAAATGGGCTTACTTGATCTATCACGGGATGGCCTATCATCCTTTAAGATATGATCTCGACGCCTTCATCGAGCAGTCTCAGAAATTGGTCAATGGGAGTTATAAGATCAAACTCTATAAGGGGAATATTGATATTGTTCACCGAGAATCGAAGACAAGCCTCTTCTCGCCAGAAATCCGTTCCATCAAAGCCACCGGTTTTGATCAGAGGCGCTGCGCCGATGCTGCCTTCGTACGGGGGCTTCCTTTTGAAATTTTAGCCAAGAGAAAAACAAAGTAGGATAAGGAAATTGATAATCCCCCCCCTTTGGAGACTGTGTCGTATTGGGAGGAAACGCCATGCTTGTCATTCTGAACGAAGTGAAGAATCTCATAGAATCAATAGGTTGGAAAACAGAGATTCTTCGGCTAATGCCTCAGAATGATATTACGACACAGTCTCTTAGTAAAGGGGGAGATGGGGGGATTTAGTAGTCATTCCATAATTGTATAGACACTCGCCTTGCTTTGTCATTCCTGGCTTGACCAGGAATCCAGTCTTTTCTCCTGGATTCCCGCCGGAGTTTACCCCGTACTCGATACGGGGCGGGAATGGCCCGATGTTTTGTAAATTATGGACTCCTTAGTAACTACAAGCGGGGGTTTGCGATGAAAATTGAGAAATTGTGGGGGGGGCGATTTGAAAAACTTCCCTCCAAAGAGATGGTCGGTTTTCTTTCCGGGAGAGATGTGAAAGGCCTTCCTTTCTGTGATGAGGTATTGATCCCCTATGATCTTTGGGGAAGTCGCGCCCATGTGATCATGCTCTGCCATCAGGGCATTCTCTCAAAAGGGGACGGAAAGAAGATTCTCAAAGGGTTAAGGGAACTCGAAACCCTATTCCGAAAAGGAAAGTTTAAGCTAGATCCGTCGAAAGAGGATGTCCATTCCAACATCGAGAGCGTTCTCATCGAACGGCTGGGGATGGAATCTGGAGGGAAGGTCCATACGGGAAGAAGCCGAAATGACCAAATCGTCCTCGATATGCGCCTCTACCTTCGGGATGAGGTTTTGGAGTTTATCGAAGAATTGCTTTCTCTGATCGAGTCCCTCCTTCAGCGGGCCGAAGAATACCATTCAACGGTCATGCCCGGCTATACCCATCACCAACATGCCGTGGCAACCACCTTTGGCCATCTCCTGCTTTCTTTTAGTGAGGCATTGCAGAGGGATGTTCAGAGAATGATCCACTGGTTTGATCTTTTTAATAAGAATCCACTGGGAGCGGCAGCCGGGTATGGCACCTCCTTCAATCTGGATCGACAGTTGACATCAAAGCTCCTTGGATTTGATGGTCCCACAGAGAATGTCACTGACCCGATCACTCAGCGATGGGAGCCTGAGGCAGAACTGGCTTATGCGGTGGCGGTTATGATGAATCATCTCTCCACGATGGCCCAGACCTTCATCCTTCTATCCACCTGGGAATTTAATATGATCCGTTTGGATGATCGTCATTGCACCGGAAGTTCCATCATGCCCCAGAAGCGAAATCCCTGTTCTCTGGAGGTGATCAAGGCAAAGACCTCTTTTGTCCATGGTGTCGTGATCAGCCTCCTCTCGGCCGGCAAAGCCCTGTTCATGGGATATAATCGGGATACTCAGTGGACAAAGTATTGGATCATGGATCTGATTGAAGAATCGAAACCCGCCCTTTCCGTGATGGCCGATGTGATCCGGCTTCTTCAAGTCAACCAGCCTCAGATGTTGAAGCAGGCCCAGGAAGAGTTTGCCGGCGCAACGGCACTGATGGAATGGTTGGTCAGTCACCGGTCTCTACCTTTGCGGAAGGCGAAGCTGGTCATGGAGAAGGCGGTTAAATATTCTGAGCGAGATGGAAAGGGAGAAGTTTCTTACCCAAGTTTGAAGAGAGCCCTTCAGGAGAGTAAGATTGGTCTTCGGGTCACTGAGAATGATGTGAAGAAGATTCAGAGACCCGAAAGAATATTGGCCCAACTCCAGTCCATCGGGGCACCTTCGGAGAAAAGAATAAGAGAAGATGTTTCATCCCTTCAGAGGAAGATGAAAATAGATCGAAAATGGCTGATCCAAATGAGAAGAAAAATTGACAAGTCAAGAGAGCTGGCTTCCAGGATGGAGCGCGTCCTAGGAGGCTGAGAAAGTTGCGATGAAATACGGAAAGGTTATGGAGAGAGAATTGGATCTCCTCCGGGAAATCGTGGGTCCAGAAAGGATGTCCACGGGTGAATCGGTTCTCGATCTTCATGGAAAAGACGAATCTTTTCATGATAGGCAAAGGCCAGAGGTGGTCATCTGGCCCCTCAGCACGGAGGAGATTAGCCGAACTCTCAAATTGGCTAATAGGAAACGGATCCCTGTTACTCCCTGGGGGGCAGGGACGAGCGTCGAGGGTAACCCTATTCCAGTCGAAGGAGGGATTGTTCTAAGCCTTCAACAGATGAACCATATCCTGGAACTGAGGGCAGAAGATCTTCAGGTCCGCGTTGAAGCAGGCGTCATGGATAAGGAGTTGAATCAGTACCTCTCCCGATATGGCCTCTTTTTCCCTCCGGACCCTGGAGCATCCGCCACCATCGGAGGGATGGTGGGAAATAATGCCAGTGGAATCCGCACGATCAAGTACGGTTCCACCAAAGATTTTGTGCTCAATATGGTCGTTGTCCTTCCCTCGGGAGAGATCATCCACCCTGGAACGAATGCCGTGAAAAGTTCATCAGGCTATGATCTCTGCCGCCTCTTTGTCGGGTCCGAAGGGACGCTGGGTGTCGTCACAGAGGTTACGCTTCGATTGATGGGAGTTCCAGCAGAGTTCATGGCTGCCATGGTTCAATTCAGCACAGTTCGTGAAGCCACGGATGCCGTCTCTATGATCATGCGTTCTGGACTCTCGCCGACAGCTCTGGAACTCCTCGATATCCCGACCGTTCAAGTGGTCAACCGGTATAAGAAGCTCTCTTTGGACGAAAGGCCCACCCTATTCATTGAATTTCACGGAACGAGCTCCGTGGCCTTGAAAGAGGATTTAGAAGTGGTGAAAGAAATCTGTGCCGATCATCACTCGCTACAGTTTAACGCAGGCATTGGAAGAGAGGAACGAAACCGTCTCTGGGAGGCCCGGCATGAGGTTCACGATGCGATCAAGATAAGCAATCCCGGCACTTCGTCCTTAGTGATCGATACGGCCGTCCCCATTTCAAGATATTCCGAGATGGTCGAATGGGGTCAGAAAGTTGTGGAGAAGAGGGGATTGAAAGGGTATGCCTTTGGCCATGCCGGAAGTGGAAATCTCCACATGGAAATCCTGGGAATCACCGGGGATGAGAGAGAGCGGCAGAAGGTTGAGAAGGCAGGGGAGGAGATTGTCAGTTTTGCTCTGGAAAAGGGTGGAACAGCGACTGGCGAACATGGCATTGGAATTGGGAAAAAGAAATTTATGAAAAGAGAGCACGGTGAAAGCCTCAAGCTGATGAAGCAGATTAAGGAACTCTTAGATCCAAAGGGCATTATGAATCCAGGAAAAATCTTTGAAGAAGCATAGGGCATGGAGCATGGAGCATAGAGGTTTTCCCTATGCCCATAGCCCTATGCCCTTTGCGAGTCTATGGAAGGAGGGGGAAATATGGGTAAATTAGAAGGAATGATTAAGTCGGAAATTGTACGTTTGGCGAAAAGAGAGATGAGAAAGGTCTCTCTCCCATTGAGCAGGGATGTCAGAACTTTGAAGAGTGTGGTGTCTCAGCTTCGTAAGTCGGTCTCAACACTTGAAAAATTGGCAGCCCAACAGCAGAAAGAGCTACGAAAGGGGAAGGTTCCATTGGAGGCTCCACCGGACGAGGTAAAAAAATCCCGTTTCTCGCCCCGTCTGATCAGGAACCTCCGAAAACGTTTAAGGATCACTCAGAAAGAGATGGCCACCCTCGCTGGAGTAACAGTCGGTGCGATCTATCAGTGGGAGCAGGGGATCTTTGAACCCAGAGGGAAAAAGAAAGGCGTTCTCGTAGCGCTCCGGAAATTAGGCCGCCGTGCTGTGAAAAAGCTTCTCGAAGAAAAGGGTCCTGAAGTAAAGGAAAAAAAGGTAGTTAGGCGTAGGCGCAAAAGGGCAAGAAAATGATTCAGTTCAATGTTTTACTTTTAGTCTTTCTTGTCCTTTTCTTGTTGCGGTCTGCGACTCAATATTATCTCCATCGGCTCAACCTCGCCCATCTCCGCCAATACGGAACCACTGTTCCTGCCGTTTTTCAAGATACCGTGGATCAGGAGACCCTCAAGAAGATTTCAGCCTACACCATCGATTCTGATCATTTTCATATGGGGGCCTCTTTGATTCATCAGGCGTTCTACCTGGTTGTCTTGCTCTCGGGTTTCCTGCCTTGGCTCATGAAGGCCATCCGATCTTGGGGATTTGGGTTGATTGTTGAGGGCCTGATTTTTTTTGCTATCCTCTCGCTCTTGGCAAACCTGTCTCACATCCCCTTCGGTCTTTACGATACCTTTGTTATTGAAGAACGATATGGATTCAATCGAATGACGCTGCGGATGTGGATCTTAGACTTTTTAAAAAGTACGGTCATTCTTTTCCTCTTAGGAGGTCTGATCCTCTGGCTCTTGCTAACCTTGGTGATTCATGGCGGAGGGGCTTGGTGGGTATGGGCATGGATGCTGGTCGGGGGGTTTGAATTGATGATGTTATGGCTCTACCCAGTGGTCATTGCGCCTCTATTTAACAAATTTGAACCGATCCAGAATTTAGGATTAGTGGAGCGCATCAGAAATTTGATGGAAAAGGTGGGACTCCGAGTCAAAGCCGTCCTCAAGATGGATGCGGGGAAGCGCAGCAAACATACCAACGCCTATTTTACCGGCATCGGCAAGACAAAACGGATCGTCCTCTTTGATACTTTGTTACAATCTCACCCCGAAGAGGAAATTATTTCTGTCTTGGCCCATGAAGTAGGCCATTGGAAGAAAAGACATGTGCTTAAACAGATCATTCTTCTTGAGATTTTGTCTTTTGCCGCCTTTTATATCGTGGACAGTTTGTTGAACTGGCCGCTGCTTTACCAGACCTTTGGATTTACGCAGCCCACGGTTTATATTGGAATATTTCTAATCGGAGCCCTTCTCAGCCCCCTGGGCTACTTTGCTCAACCGTTGGAGTCGGCCATTTCCAGAAGGTTTGAGCGGGAAGCAGACGATTTCGTATTGGAGTTGACGAAAACAACAGTACCGATGTGTAATGCACTCAAACGATTGGCCTCAGACAACTTAGCCAATTTGATTCCCCATCCTCTTTATGCATGGTTTTACTATTCCCATCCTCCTTTGGTCGAACGAATTGAAAGGCTGAGTACTGATCAGCAAACCACTAGGTGAGGAATAGATGTCATTCCCGCCCCGTATCGAGTACGGGGTAAACTCCGGCGGGAATCCAGAAAAAAGCAACCCTATAGATTCCTGCTTCCGCAGGAATGACAAAAAAGATATTTGAGAAAGGGGAGATAAACATGGATCTCAGAGTATTTGAAAAGATGAACCCATCAGAGATCAAGAGTTACCTTCAATTCTTACTTTGGCATTACCGGGTGATGGATGCCTTCTGGTTTCTATATGTGACGGAGAAGTTCGATCAGCCCACGGCCGAAAAGCTCAACGAGCAGGTTTGGGGCCGAGTAGCAGGAATGGCTGCTAAAGACCTGATCAGTCGGTACGATATTGTAGAGAAGGGGCTTCGGGGGTTTATCAAAGCTCTGAGGTATTTCCCATGGATGATTTTGGTGGGTTATGAGATTGAAGAGAAGGAAAACGAAGTGATCATTACCGTCCCCAGTTGCCCGACCCAGGAGGCTCGCCTTAAACGAGGTTTGGAAGAGTTTGTATGTAAAGAGATGCACCGGAGTGAGTTTGAGAGCTTTGCTCATGAGATTGATGAGCGTATCGATGTCGAGTGCTTATTCGCCCCACCGGATCCCCATCCAAAAAATCTGTTTTGTAAGTGGAGATTTACGCTAAGAAAATAAGGGGGATTCTTATGTTAAGTCGTCTTTCCTCTGAAATACAGAAAGACCTACTGATCAAAGGCTGGATGTCACACGATGCCAGATGGTTTATGGCTGTGGCAGAACATTTTGGTATCGAACATGCCAATCGATTAAATCAAAAAGTAGCGAGGGAATTGGGCCGGGTGGAGATGAAACGGTTCATGAAAGCTTTAGATTTGTCACCGTCAAGGAATATGGAAGAATACCTGAATCTTAAGAAAGCAGCTCTTTCGATGTTTGGGCCTGATTTGGTCGACTATGAAATAAAAATTCTTGACCATCAAACGTATGAAATGCATCTAACAAGATGTTTTGCCAACGAAAATATTGTGAAGGCTGGCATAAAAGATCAATATGAATGCGGCATCTTTTCAAGGCTTCAAGGCTGGATCGATGCCCAGGGGCTGGAGCATGAACTGGCCCCGCCCTTGGGTAAATGCATGAAGGTCCTGGGAAAAGCATGCTCTTATAATATAGTAATTCGATTTCATTAGTGGGTAGGGGCGACTTCAGTCGCCCAAAAAGGAGGCTAAAGCTTCCCCTACCCAAAATCCTTATCACATCCTTCAAAGCTCAGAGAATCAAGAGGGAATCAAAAGAATTGACACAGTGAGAATAATATTGTACATTACTGTACAACATATACTTCATGAGGTGACAGATTATGAAAATGGTTACATTCACTGAATTCCGTCAAAATGCTGCAACTTATTTTGATGCAGTCGAGCAGGGGGAAACGATAAAAGTCCTTCGTCATGGGAAACCCGTTGCAGAAATAATTCCTGCTTCGGATGAAGAAAGAACCCTTTCTTGGAAACAACCTGGTTTAAGGTTATCTGTAAAAGGAGCCTATTTAAGCAGGGAGATTCTGAAGGAAAGGAGACAATCTAAGAGATGAAGGTTTTCTTTGACTCTTCAGCCTTTGCCAAACGATACATTGAAGAGCCTGGTAGCGATACAGTAGAAAATCTCTGTGCTCAGGCTACTATGTTAGGGGTTAGCTCAATCTGCTTGCCTGAAATTATCTCTGCTTTATGCAGACTGAAACGGGATTCTATCATAACAAAAAATCAGTACGATGGTGCAAAAGACACTCTGTTAAGAGATTTTGAGGACATATCGGTTTGTAATATAACTCCTTCAGTGATCGGGCAGACAATTCACATTCTTGAAACAAATACACTGCGCACCCTGGATGCATTACATATAGGCTGCGCGTTGGAATGGGAATCCGATGTTTTTGTATCTTCGGACATCAGGCAGATATCAGCAGCCAAGAAGGCGGGCCTGAAAACGGTGAAAGTTTAGTCTATAGGTAAAAAGCTTCAGGCCTGAGCAGGAGGTAATCAAATGGCTGAACATCCATTAAAGATTCTTGAGAAGATCGATCCAGAACTTCTAAAACATGTTGGAGACACCAATGCTTTCGCGTTAGCTGAAGGGGCTTTACCCAGGAAGATTAAATTCCTCATCGCCATGGCTTTGGATGCAGCCCACGGAACGGTTGAAGGGACAAAATCCTTAGCTGAGCAGGCAATGAAGGCGGGTGCAACCAAAGAGGAGATCGTAGAAACAATACGAGTGACCCAATTCGTCAGCGGGGTAGGGAGCGTCTACGTAGCCGCCCACGCCCTAAAGGAATTGTTTTAAACCGGGCCTATAGATATAGGATCGCTTTAGACATCCCGAACGAGATTTTACCTGCCAGAAACTGCTGTATAGGGTCTTACCTTACAGTTACACCTACAAGTCAATACAGGCAACCATATTCAGGAATCGAAGATTACGAGTTGAAAGAGAGGATAACGCTGGAGTTCAGTGGCGGCGGGGATGATTACCAGTGAACTTTACAAACAGGATAAACTTTAGTCAACCTCAAAACTTTGGAAAAACCACCCGCTCCCCGCCGTCCGCTGCAACGATTGGTTAGACAAAATTTACCACATCTTAAGGATGTAGAACATACGCCTTAATGGAGTTTTTAATTCCTTTAAGTTCGTATATCTGAGTATTGGCCTTCGGAAAATCATCTTTCACTTCCCGATATACATCTTCCGTAATAACAATTTCACCCTGTTTTGCAACTCCTTGGAGTCTTGCCGCTAAATTCACAACATCTCCAATCACTGTAAAATCTCTGCAAAATTCCCCTATCTCCCCGACTGCGATATTTCCAGTGTGAATACCAACACCAATACCAAGATCCATTGGACACTCTTCAGGTTTTTCTAAAGACGCCTTCATATTCAAACATTTCCTTTGTAATTCTAATCCAGACATCACTGCTTGTTTAACATGATCCTCTCGAGTGATAGGAAAATTAAAAACACCTAACATTGCATCTCCCATCAACTTGAAAATGACGCCATCTCTTTCCCATACTGCATAGCCACAATTTTTATAAAAACCATTAAGTAAACGAGCAACACTTGGAAGATTCATAATCTCAGTATAACTTGTATATCCATGAATATCGGCAAACATGATTGTAGCGGGATAGGTAATTTGTTTAGCGTGCTTAACTTTTGTAAATTGTGTTTCGCACAAGTTGCAGATATTTGGATTCATTTGACTTGGTTTAATTCCGAATAATCTAAAAGGCATTGAAAGTGGTCCTCGAATGGGAATAACCCCATGCCACTGGATCCAACATCCTTTACAAAACATAGCTTTTTCCATTTCACTCTCTCCAAAAGATTTCGTCTTATTTTTTAACCTGCTTCTATATTTCTATTAAATCTTCAACCAATAAAGGCACTCTTCTGCTCAAAAGAGGTTGAATATCGTGCTATTTTTTCAATAAAAGATCATCGTAAACAATATTATACAGAATCGAGTTAATTTCAGAATGAATTATTCATAGGGGCCGAGGCATATCCGCATTGTTCATTTGTGGTTGTAATATACACCCATTTCAAAAATTAGGGAATAGAAAGTTACAGGAAGGAAGCCTCGGAAAAGGGGGTGTGGATAGCACCTACAAGTCTACAGTATCATATAGTTTTGGAACTTTACGATTACTGATTGAAACCTACGAAAATAAATAATTCCCTCCTTTTGACGAATTAATAAAAAGCTTTTACCATTCCATGACAAGAAAATCAAGGAGAAACAAAAAAGGCCCTTACGGGCCTCTTGGAAGAGTCTCCTTAATCTCAGAGAGAATAAGACTCCTAACGACGGGGTTCCGGCACTTCAGGAGATGCTGAAAAAGGATTATAGAGATCGATGTTGACATAACCCAGTCTCGGGTCGTCTTTATGAAAAGGCGAAGGCAATTCGTATTTTGGCACAGACCTAGAGACGAATTGAAAGGGAAAGACCACCACGTTGCTCTCATTCCCTGCCTTGTCAAAAATGGAAACCTTCAAAGTAATGGTGGTGAAGTCCCTGATGTAAGAGGCGTTCGAACTAAAGGTATTCCATTGAATATACCCTTCCAGGTGATGTGGATTCTGTGGCTTGATCAGGATGGTATCGGGAAAATAGTGACCCCATCCTGGTTGATCTACTGTTGAAACGATTTTAGACATATCCCCATTTGGGTCCTCAGCTTCAATATAGATCTTCCACACATACCCGTAATACCCCTTTTCAATGGCAAAGGAATTGGTAATCATGGGTCCCTTCGAGTCCGCTTTCGATTGAGCCGTTCCAAAAGAGAAAAAGAAAAGGGTTATGGCTAACACCCCGAAAATGCAAAGGAAAATTTTTGTTTTCATCTTATTTTCCTCCTTTCATATTAAATATAATACCGCATCAGAAGTTTTTCAAGATAATGACGAAGCAACGAATGAAAAATGACCTTCTTTTTATCCAATGAAATCCTTCCTTTCTTATTACTTTAATTTTAATCATTGAATCCCTGAGATTCAAGGTCAACGGAAGCTCATTAACCTATTACGCTACGGATTACTATTTGAAATGTTGCATTTGGAATCGAGATGAAAAAATCACTCTTTCAGGAAGAACTCAATATGAGACTTGAACTTTTCAAATAGTCCAATTCCTGAGAGATTAAGGCAGGTGAAATAAATTCTTGGGAGGAAGTTTGGCCCTAGTTATGATTCAAATAGGTATTTACATTTCAGATCCAAATGCTTCCAGAAATTCTGCAGGTGACAATATTCTCGTTCCTTCGCATCCCTTCTTGGGGAAATGCCGTTTGTTTCCTGTGACAATGGCTGTCGCCTTGCCTGCTAGAGGGGCCTCTAAGAAGGACTCGTCTTCTGGGTCTGGAAGGCGAAACTTCAGCGGCATGACCGAAACAAGAACCCCTTCCTTCTCCACCTGATCGAGGAAGGCATCAATATCTTCCTTCGCAAAGGTAAATTTAGGACGATTTAAGACGTCTCTATATTCAGAAAAGATCCTAAGATCATAGGGCAACGTAATCGCCCCGGTTGCAACGAGGCGCAGAATAGACGCCGCCTTGCTGTAAGGCCTGAGAATTCCAGAAACGATGACATTGGTGTCGAGAACAACAATCATCGCCTTCGAGCCTTCCGGACGGCCTGGATCTCTGCTTCAATTTCAGAATCTGTCAGCTTGTCTAATCCCAATTCGAGTGACCTCTTCTGCATTTCCTCCAAGGCCATGAGCGCAAGGCTGCGCCGGATTGCCCGTAGTTTCTTCTCAAGGGTTTCCTCTGTCACACCGGAAAGTATTGCGATGGGTTTCCCATTTGAGGTGATGACCATTTCCTCGTCCTTAATTTTACTCCAGATTTCTTTAGGTTTGGTGCTTAGCTCCCTTACGGATATGAAACGCATATCTACCTCCTTAGATGTCTGTCATTTTATTATATAGCAAATTGTCTGATAATTGTCAAATAACAATTAAATAGGTTGTTAGCTTCTTTTCAAAAAGATCCCTACCACCTGTTCCACCGGAGGGGGGGCGAGGATAAGAAATTCGATAAAAAATATCGATAAAACATAGTTGACAAGATGAAATTGGTCTCATACGATTCAATTCTTTTTTAGAACGAAGTTCTGCATACAGAACAAATATGAAGACGGTATGAATTGTCCTATTGGTCGCCTACGACCTTTGAGCGTGACACGAAAAATGCATGGATGGTAATGTTCGACGGTGCCTATGTGCTCACCTACTATAGGAGTAATTTGTACTATGTCCGCTGTGTTCGTGGTTAGGGAAATTCCGGCGGTTTAATAATTTGTGCAAGTCACGGAAGCATTACTTCCTGAAACTGTGATTTTTTAAATCTTTTCCTCTGACACAATATTTCAACAGGAAGTCAATAATTAACTTTTCCCATTTATTTCCAGACTGCTTTGTTTAACAAATCAAAATTTGAATCCGGGTGTGAAGGGATGATGCAATCGGAAATTTTTGTCGAATGGGTCATCAAATTTGTCGAAGCACATTATTAATTGAAATCTAAGAGAAAACCCTTTACCGATTTAAAAGGATCGACAAACCCTTCCGGTTTAAGAGTAAGACTTTAGACCCCATCTTTTACAAGAGTCGAATTCATCCAAGCGTCAAAGGCTTTGATAACTCTTTTGATATTCTAGAGTTACCTGATTGAGATAGTGCAAAATCTCCTTCGGATTCTCTCTAAAATGGATTGGCACAGGAGTTGCTTCCCCCTTAAATGAAACAGAGGAAGTAATGTCTATGAAAAAGCTAGGGATCGCATTGGGGTTGGCAGTCGTGATGCTCTCTGGTGTCTCATATATCTATCTATTCACAAGATATTCACCTAACCTGGTTAGTTAAGCATAACAAGAGTGGGTTCCAAATATGAGGGAGAGAATCAAGAGAATACAAATTCCTCTGGTTATAGTAATTTGTCTCTTTGTTATGGCACTTCCGGCCTATCTCCGTTGCACCGACTTTTCCGGAACTAAATTTGCTTCTTCCGACCTCTTTTGTCAGAATCCTGATCAAGAAAATGGGCTGCCTGATAGTGGCAAGAGCGAATTAAAGGTATTCGGCCTAATCGCCTTTTTCACTATTTTCCTTCTGGGCACCAATCTCTCGAAGGAGTGTTCACATTTGTTTTCCCGGCCACTTTCTCTCCTTCAGAAAGCCTCCATTCTTCGTTGTTGAGAAGACAGGGCTGCTTCGTTTCTTCATTACCCTTTTATCTCCGCTGCGACACTCTAAAGAATCTCTGGGATTATGTAGAATGCTAGTCTTCATTTTTATAAAGGAGGGTATTAATGACAACAAAACTTCTTGATACCTGGAAACGAAGGACAACCCAACTCAAAACTGAGGCTTGTTCCATTTATCTGGCTTATAAGGATTCTCGAGTTCCCTGGTATGCAAAGATTCTTATTGTTTGCGTCATTGGATATGCCTTTAGTCCCATAGACAAGCTCCTAAGTTCCATCCCGATCATAGGGTATCTGGATCATCTTATCTTCGTCCCACTGGGTGTTGTCTTGGTATTCAAAAGGATGATTCCGTCGCAAGTTTTAACAGATTGTCGAGAAATAGCCATGAATCGATTGAAGCCTAACCGAATTGATGGTTTCATTATCGTTTTCATCTGTTTTCTGCTTGTATCGTTGGTAAGTGTCTCTGCCATATGGGTTATGAAAGATTGGAATCTGGTCCTTGCGCAGTGGTTTAGGTGGTTCACACGAATGACCTTAATTTCAGGATCAAATGCTCGATAGCCAAGAGGTCATTTGATAGCGTCTGCCAGATGAAATATCGTTTAGGACATATTTTAGGGAAAGAAGACCGACGCCGGGTCTATATAAGAAGTCAGGAGACGATCGAATGAGATCCTATTGAAGATAAGTAATACAGGGATAAGGAGAAGAAAAATGGAAAAGAAGTCATCTAAGAAAACCAAATCTAGTACCAAGAAGGTTCGATTCAATTTGAATACCCTTAAAACTGAAACGGTATCCTTGGCAGGAGATTTAAACGGTTGTGTATTGGTCATTCCAGAAAGCCTTGGGGTGAACGAGCACATCACGCTTAACCAAGGGAGGCTTCCAGAGTATCACCATTGAGCTTTATGCGCGAAGGAAGAAGAGTAGGTTCATCGGATACCACAATAAATCCAAGAAAGGAGAAAATCATGCTTATTTATGTTTGGAACCTTTCCCCTAATATATCAGAAGATAATTTTCGTCAGACGTTTGAAGCTTTCGGTCAGGTAAGCCTTGCAATCATCTCATCAACTATCCTCAAAGACATATATAGTGGCCAGTCACGAAGATTTGCTTTTGTGAAAATGCCTGACCAGGCTGAGGCCCGGGCGGCAATCAAGAACCTTAACAAGAAGAACCTTTTTGGCCAGCAGATGATTGTCTATGGATCATCTGAAAATTGACCAGAAAGTTGACTTATAAAACTGCGACGGAAAGAGGAGAAAAGGAGAGACCACTATGTACGCCCACAGTTCGAGTGGCACGTTATCCATTCTTTCAACTGGTAATCTTCAACCATATGCCCTATGTTGAAGTGAAGATAAGTGGGTGTACTCGTTAGCCAAGACTTGGTTTACCAGTATCTGTGAGCCTAAGTAATGTTCAGGACGGATGACTGATGTGGTTTTTTGAACGCTTCCAACGAGCGTTCTCAGATTTTGAAAGCTTCTGCCATACATCCTACGATGATGTAGGCATCCATTCCCCACTTACTCTCTTGAAATCGTAATCTCCTTTGGGATGATGTCCCCTCTATCGTCAGATGAGTTCTCGTGCGCTCAAATGATTGGAGGGTTGTCCAGAGGCCATCGCTCCTATTTTTCCTCCCACTTGACTTATTCCGTCAAAATAAGCGAAGAATTTACCTGACCCTTGCATAAAAAACGAATCAAGAGGTAGTTGGGTGTGTTGGAAAACGTTTACAGCGGCACGTTTAAACGTTTTGCTATTGCGTTTCCCGGCACATTCCCAAATTCACGCGTGGTGACACCGCATGTTAGACATAAATTGTAAAGGTTTGGAGGCACACCCAACTCCCTTTTCAATGCAACGTTAAGGGTTACTGATCATTATTTTCAGATACACGAGGTAGGAGTTTCGCATGGAATATGAC
>CAYMJV010000034.1:0-31938 GCA_964390545.1 uncultured Syntrophaceae bacterium | reverse complement strand
ATGACCCTTAGCCGCTTTAATGGTCAATCCATTTTGTTACGTATAGGTAGGTGAAGTCCGCAACTGTCCTTCCTGAGAACTTCTTCTTCCTAATGAAAGAGTAATTTTTCAATTTTATCTACGATACATTATTTCGAATCGATATCGACGAATAGGTAGCTCTTCGATTTGGTGATTAAGAAAAGTCCAAAAGTGGACATTTGTGATCAAAACATTGACAGGAAGCCGGGGGATCTTTGATGCAATTTTCTCGACTTGTCTTCAATTTTGCTATTTGAAGCGGCATAAATCTTGCCTGTTTCCCATCTAAAATATTCTCAAGTGGTTTCAAAATATTCTGGAAGCTTCCCTCCGTTGTCTTCTTCGTTGGCCGAAGGAGATCGAAAAATGATTCGGGTTTGTTATTACAAGGGTTGTGGGGTTATTTTTGGTGAAAAGGAGCCTCTATCGGACAAGCGGATAACACATGGCCTATGCCCAAAGCACCTTGGAATCACCTTGAAAGAGATAAAGGATGAAATTGAAAAACTGATGGTTCTGCCTGGAGGTTTAAAGGTATTGATCGTCGAAGATAGTACTCTTTTTCGACAATTGCTTAAGAAAACGTTGCATGATCGATTCTCATCAATTGAAATTTATGAAGCAGCCGATGGGGAAGAAGCATTGCAAAAAATCGAGAGTTTACGCCCTAATCTTATCTTCATGGACATTGGATTACCAGGAGAAAATGGCCTTGAACTGACCAAACAAGTAAAGGCTCGATACCCAAACATAATCGTCATCATTCTTACAGGTTATGATTTACGAGAATATCGAGAATTTTCCTCTCGATACGCTGATTATTTTTTTTCAAAGGATTCGACGACAACGGACAATATTTTCGCATTGGTTGAATCCATCTTACCAACTCGTGTCTAATCCGTGATAATTCTCACAAACCGAATTTTTGGATTGGCTGATACACCTTTCAAATAGATGTGATTCAAATTGAGTCCTCACTTATTTGGTGAAAAGGAGATTATCGGAAGGCTGAGTCTACTCTAAGGGGATAACCACCATGCCTGTAGTGGTGGATATGTTCAAGAATATTATTGCTGGATCAACTTCCGTGGTAAGAATAATCAAGGACAAAATGGTCGTCCTGGAAAGCCACAATGACAGTCTAATAAAAGATAAAAATAGAGGTAAAATTCTTCACTCCAATTCAGCTTATAGTCCAATAAAAGAATATTTCAATAGGCCACTGAAAGAATATTTCAAAGATAGGAGAAAATATCCCCGTGTGCATATAGACTTGCCTCTTGAATTTCGGGTGAAGTATGATGCCCATGCTCACGGAGCAATTGTTAGAGATGCGAGTCAAGGTGGATTTCTCATTTATTCTGTCGAAGATATCCCTGTTGGTGCGAAATTGGAGATGACTGTCTTGTTCTCAGCGGAATATGAGTTGGTCAAATTTGAGGTATTGGGTGAAATTATTTGGAAAAACGCTGATGCGGAGAAAGGAGAGGAAGGGCGTCAATATGGATTAAAATTCGTTCACATTTTGGAAGAAGACTATTGGAAATTAAGAGGACTTCTCAGTGGTCGATTTTAATAAAATACCCAAACTGAAAGAAGGCAATTGATATTTAGTTGCCAAAGAGCCAAGGCAGGGTCAGAAACGATCCTGCCTTTTTTTCTATTTCCTTCGGTAATCATCAACTCCGAGGTCAACCTGCTATCGCAGACTCGTAGGTGCTATACTCATCCCTCTTCCTTCAAGACACCTTCCCCATGCCTAATTAAATCTTGACAAGCCCCAATATTGTGCTAACTTTGATGCGATTACCCATGTCGGTCTAAGAAGTGACGTGCAGTGTCAGGTTGGATCCGAGCCGGCGCGGTGCCGCCGGTCTCGGAGGTCGGCCGTGGGTCGGGAAATAAATGCCACCCGCGCCGGCAGGCAAAGGAGGTGGGTGATGAGAAGAGTTCTGGTATTCCTTTCCGTGATGGTTCCCATCCTGCTGCTCTTGGGCGGCTCTTCGGCCTTGGCGCAGAGTCGCTCCGAGGTCCTGGTGATCGGGCAAGAGATGAGTATGATCACCTCTCTGGACCCGGCCAAGGGGTTCGAAGTGATCGGCTCGGGGGTGATGGCGGCGGTTTACGACAGGTTGCTGGACTTCCCCGCGGGGAAGTTCGACAAGCCGGAGCCCTCCTTGGCTGAATCCTGGAAGGTCTCGCCGGACGGTCTGGTTTGGACCTTCAATCTCCGCAAGGACGTGAAGTTCCACTCCGGCAATCCGATGACGTCCGAAGATATAGTGTACTCCTTTCAGCGCGCCGTCATCCTGAAGGACCAGCCGGCCTTCATCCTGACCCAGTTCGGGGTCACGCCCGAGTCATTCAAGGCTCCGGACAAGTACACGTTCCAGATCACGCTCCCGAAGAAATACGCCGGCGGCTTGTTCCTCACGTGCATGGCCGCCATCGTTTCCAGCGTGGTGGATTCCCAGGTAGTCAAGCAGAATGTCGCCAAGACAGACCAGTTTCCGAACGGGGATTACGGCGTGACCTGGCTGTCGCGGAACTCGGCCGGCTCCGGGCCATTCATCCTGCGCAAGTGGGAGAAAGGCGAGGGAGTGGTCCTGGACGCCAATCCGAACCACTTCCGCTACCCACCCAAGATCAAGCGGGTGATCTACAAGGACATCGCCGAAGCCAACAGCCGGCGCCTTCAGGTAGAAAAGGGAGACGTGGACATCGCCTGGAATATGTTTCCCGACCAGGTCCGGGAGCTGGAAAAGAACAAGGACATCCGCATCGAGCGTTACCCTGATAACGCGGTCGAGTATCTTGGAATGAACGTGACCCGTCCGTACCTCAGCGACAAGCGCGTACGCATGGCCATCCGCTATGCCATCGACTACGATGGGATCATCAACAGGATCATGGGGGGCGCGGCGAAGCAAACCAACACGTTCATCCCCGAGGGGTTCGCGGGCTACGAGCCGCGCATCATCTACAAGACCGACATCGAGAAGGCCAAACAGCTCATGAAGGAAGCGGGCGTCTCGGGCTTCGAGACGAACCTGTACCACACCGATGCCACGCCCCGGCCGGACGTCGGCCAGGTCATCCAGGCCTCGCTGGCGAAGATCGGCATCAAGGTCACCCTCAACAAGATGGTCGGCTCCCAGCTCATGCCGCTTTACCGCGCCCAGAAGACGGATCTGTTCCTGGGCGGGTGGGGCCCCGACTACAACGATCCGCACACCAACGCGGTGCCGTTCGCTGACCACACGGCCAAGCAGCTCGCCTACCGGAACGCCTATGAGAACGCGCAGACGGCAAAGATGGTCCAGGACGCCGGCCAGGAAATGGACGATGCCAAGCGGATCGCACTGTACCAGGCAGCCAACAAGATTATCCAGGAAGATGGGCCCTTTGCCTTCCTGTACCAGCAACTCGCCCAGCACGCGGTGCGAAATAACATCCAGGACTTCAAGGTCGGCCCCAACCCGCAGTTGACCAAACTCTATACCGTCACGAAGAAATAGCCCTGCGGGGGGAGTGCGCACCCAGCGGCCCGCGCATTCCCCCCGCAGATTGACCAATGAAGAACAGAGTATGAAAGAACGGCCAGGGCGACTGACCGGTTGTCCGCTGTCAGTACTTAAGATTCCTCTGCAGTTCCGCCTTAGCCCGGAGGATTCGTGGGACGCTATCTCCTCCGTCGATTCGTGACACTGACCATCACCATCGCCGGAATCATGGTGATGACGTTCTTCACCTCGCTGGTCATACCCCTGGACCCTCTATCCTCCCTGGCCGGACCCCAGGCGCCACCCGAGACCGTCGAGCGTCTGCGCACGCTGTATGGCTTCGACCAACCGCTCTACGTCCAGTTCGGCCGGTACGTGGCCCGCCTCAGCCGTGGTGATCTCGGCGTCTCGTTCCAGACCAGCCGGCCGGTCCTGCGGGACATCTTCACCTACTTCCCAGCCACGCTCGAGCTGGCGACCTTCGCCATCCTGCTTGGCATCTTCGTGGGCATCCCGCTGGGGGTGCTGTCTGCCGTGTACCGGAACCGGGCCATTGATCAGTTTTGCCGGCTGCTGAGTCTGGTGGGTGTCTCAACGCCGGTCTTCTGGCTGGGCCTGGTCCTGATACTCGTCTTCTATTTCAAGCTGGGGTGGCTTCCCGAGCCGGGACGCCTGGACATTATGCTGCTCGAGCCCACGCGGATCACCGGCGTCCTCCTGATCGACAGCGCCATCGCACGGGACTGGTACGTCTTCGCGGATGCTCTGAAGCACCTCGTCCTTCCCGCGTCGGTCCTGGGGCTGGTCGGAGTGGCCGGAATCTCGCGCATCACGCGCTCCAGCATGTTGGAGGTGCTGTCCCAGGAATACGTCAAGACGGCACGGATCAAGGGGCTCAGTGAGTTCCTGGTCGTCACACGACACGCCCTGCGGAACGCGCTGGTGCCCACGGTCACGGTCATCGGACTCACGTATGGGCTCCTTCTGGAAGGGTCGGTTCTCACCGAGACCATCTTCTCCTGGCCGGGTCTCGGCCGCTACATGGCCAATGCCTTCCTGACGCTGGACTTGAACACGATCGTGGGCGGGACCATGTTCGTGGCCCTGACCTTCTGTCTGGTTAATCTTGTCGTGGACCTGGCCTACGCCTACCTGAACCCCAAGATCACGTACACGGAGTCATGATGCCGACGATAACCACTATGACACTCGATATCGGCGAGGCCAAGCGACGACGCGCCGAAGCGCGGTGGCGCTACGCTCGCGACACGTGTGTCCTCTGGCGCCGGAACCGACTCATGGTCATGGGTACCGCAATCATCGCCGGCCTCCTCCTGGTGGCTGCAGGGGCGCCGCTCCTCGCCACGCACAGTCCTTACGAACAGGTCCTGGCCGACCGCTTACACGCGCCATCAGGGAAGCACCTATTCGGGACCGACGGCTTGGGACGGGACATCTATTCGCGCGTGGTCTACGGGGCCAGGATCACGCTGATGATCACCCTCCTGGTGGCGGCCATCAGTACCCCCATCGGGATGCTCATCGGTATTCTCTCCGGCTACCTGGGGGGGGCGGTGGACGAAATCCTGATGCGGCTGGCCGACGTGTTCCTGGCCTTCCCCCGGCTGATCCTGGCCATCGCTTTCGCCGCAGCACTTGGCCCAGGGGTGGAAAACGCCATCATCGCAATCGGAATCGCCCTGTGGCCCTCCTATGCCCGGCTGGCCCGTGCCGAGACGCTGAACGTTAAGAACAACGATTACATCCAGGCCATGCGGGTCTTGGGCGCGAGCAAGATGCGTATTATGGCCGGTCACATCATGCCGCTCACCCTCTCGTCGATCATTGTGCGGATGAGCCTGGACATGGGGACGATCATCCTCACGGCCGCCGGCCTGGGTTTCCTGGGTCTGGGCGCCCAGCCCCCGATGCCCGAGTGGGGTCTAATGGTCAGTGACGGTCGGCAGTTCCTGGTGGACCAGTGGTGGGTGTCCACACTGCCGGGGGTGGCTATCCTGGTGGTGGTCATGGGCTTCAACCTGTTGGGAGACGGCATCCGGGACGTGCTAGACCCCAGGCAGCGCCAGGCGTGAACGTGGAGGCAGCGTGGCCGAAAATCTTCTCTTGGACGTGCGAAATCTGGAGGTGGAGTTCCCAACCCTGCGCGGCACGATCCACGCGCTGCAGGGGGTGACCTTCGAGCTCCGACGACGGGAGACCTTGGGCCTGGCCGGGGAGACCGGGTGTGGGAAGTCCGTCACTGCACTGGCCATCCTCCGCTTGATCAGTCCACCCGGTCGCATCCGTGGGGGGGCGATCTTCTTCGAGGGGCGAGACCTCATTGCCGCAAGCGAGTCCGAGATGCGGAATCTCCGGGGTAGTCAGATCTCGATGATCCTGCAAGAGCCGAGGATGTCGCTGAACCCGGTGATTCGGGTGGGCGGTCAGGTGGCCGAGACGTTGCTCGTCCATGACCGCACGCTTTCGCGACGTGCGGCGAAGGACCGGGCGATCGAGATGCTGGCGACGCTGGACATTCCGGACCCGCACCGGATAGCGAGGCGCTACCCGCATGAGCTCTCGGGCGGCATGGCCCAGCGCGTGATGATTGCCATGATGCTGGTCACCCGGCCGAAGCTGCTCATCGCCGACGAGCCCACCTCCGCTCTGGACGTGACCATCCAGGCCCAGATCCTCGAGCTGATGAAGGCGCTGAAGCGGGAAATCAACACCGCCGTGCTGCTCATCACGCATGACCTGGGTGTCATGGCGGAGACGTGTGACCGGGTGGCCGTCATGTACGCGGGAAGAGTGGTAGAGCAGGGACCGGTGACAACGGTGCTCAAGCGTCCCCGGCACCCATACACACAGGGGCTTCTGCGCACGATCCCCAACGACGTGGCCCAGGACCAGCCTTTGTTTTCGATTCGAGGGCAGGTGCCGAGCCTGCTGCAGCCGCCTATCGGCTGCGCCTTCGCGCCACGTTGTGACCGAGCCATGCCGGAGTGCACGGAGACGGTGCCGCCGCAATACGGGCTGGAGGCCGACCATCACGTCGTCTGTTTCCTGCACTGACGGAGCCCCACGGGCAAAGCCCGTGGTTCCCAACAGACGCCCACAAGGGGCGAACATCCCGTACCAGAGGACCAATTCACCCACGGGTAGAACCCGTGGTCCTCTTGGTTCGGGACGGACGGACTCCACATATTCACAGATTCCGCAGATCACAGAGATTAACCCGAAACGTTCTGCCCGGTGACATCTGTGTCAGCTGTATCATCTCCGGATTGATTGAAGGTCGGCATGTCAGATAACGGGAGGCAACCTTTGCTGGAGATTCGAGATCTCATGGTGCACTTCGCCTTGCGGGAGGGGCTGTTCCAGAAGAACCGCGCCGTCGTCCAAGCGGTGAACGGGGTCTCGCTCACGCTGGAGCGGGGCGAGATTTTCGGCTTGGTCGGAGAGTCCGGGTGCGGGAAGACGACGCTGGGGCGCGCCGTGGTCGGTCTTGCGCCGGTACTCTCCGGGACGATCCGGTTCGCCGGCGTGAGCGTCATTGGCCTGACCGGCCGAGCCGCCAAGGATCGTGCCCGCCGCATTCAACTGATCTTCCAGGATCCCTATTCCTCGCTTCACCCGAGGAAGACCGTCCGCGACCTCGTCGGCGTGGGTCTGAAGCTTCATGGTCTGGCCCGCGGCTACGAGATCGACGAGCGCGTCCTGGCCGTCCTGGAGGGCGTGGGCCTTGGCCTCGATCACCTGTACAGGTATGCGCACGAGTTCTCCGGGGGTCAAAGGCAGCGCATCGCACTGGCGCGCGCCCTCATCCTCAAGCCCGAGCTCCTCATCCTGGACGAGCCCACCTCCGCCTTGGACGTGTCGGTCCAGGCGCAGACGTTAAATCTGCTCAAGGAGCTCCGGCGACAGTTCGATCTGACCTATCTGTTCATCTCTCACAACTTGGGCGTGGTGCGCTACATGAGCAGGCGTATCGGTGTGATGTACCTGGGCCACATCGTCGAGATGGGCGCCACCGAGGAGTTGTTCCTGCGGCCGCAGCATCCTTATACGCGTGTCCTCCTCTCTGCCCTGCCGTCGCTCGACCCGGAGGCGCCGTCGCGCCGCCGGGTCCTCACCGGCGAGCCACCCACCCCCATCAATCCGCCGCCGGGGTGCCCGTTCGCGCCGCGCTGTCCTGACGTTGAAGAGGTCTGCGGCCGGGAGAAGCCGGCGTTGATGCAGCGCGGCTCGGACCCGACGCACGTGTGCGCGTGCCATTTTCCGGGGTTGAATGAACAGAAAACCATTGGAAAATGACAAATCGGAAATGCAGGACCGGCCATGTCGTGACCCCGATCATCGGTTTTCCATTGTCAGGTTTCCGTTTTACATTGACCAGAGGTGAGGCCGTAAATGAATTCCAACCACCTTTCCTGCCTTGTTCACAATCCTTCTGCCTGCAGTGTAAGATATTGGAAAAATCCTCTGGTCGGGTCCAATGACGATGCTGGTTGAAGATAACGTCATATTTAGAGAGTCCTTGAGAGACAGCCTACAGCTACGATTTCCGTCGATGGCAATTGGCGAGGCAGGAAATAGGGCGGAGGCATTGGAAAAAATTGGTTCTCTGTCCCCAAATCTAATCTTTATGGATATCCGGTTACCTGGGCAGAGTGGTCTTGAACTGACTGAGAAGATAAAACCGGAAATCTTCGATTCCTGGAGCATGCGTCTGTTGCGTAGTTGGTGGAAGTGTTGAATTAAGATCTCTTTTGACACACTCTGTCAGATGAAATACTGGTCAGGACAACACTAGCGCTGATCCTCAGGAAATCTTTACAAGGATACCTGTTTCACCGTCCACTTCAATCCTGTCGCCTGTTGAGATTATTTCGTAGGGGTCTTTCTCCGGATAGCAGAGCATAGGAATATCGGCCAAGATAGCCCCTTCAACAAGATTTGGGTCGAGATTCCTGGTATTGACTATTGCCGCAGGTTTTTTCCCACGCTTTGCCAGAAGACGAAGCATCATGCAGCCACCGGATGATCCCTTTGCCTCAGGATAAATCAATATTTTATTGCTGACACTTTCTCCGGCGTACGGATGCCCGGCGGCAACAATATTCCCCTCTTCATCTATCTCGCCTTGAAAACCTATTGGCTCGCGCAGGACCAGTGCTTCACCAACAGCCCTTCCAGGCAAAATGCCTTTGAATTTGATCTTTATCCGACCCATTCCTCTATCCCTCCCATTTCCCTTTTACAGCAGCCTCAATACATGCACCGATCTTGTCAAGAATGATTTCACAACCGATTGTGGTATGGGCATATTTTGCTTGCTTCGGGGAATCCGTGAGCATGGTTTTGTAGGCTGGTCCGGGAATCCCCTGTTTTTCTAAGGAATCAAGTCGAAGGAAACTGAGCATGGGACATGTGTCGCAAACCAGAACCCCACCCGCCTTTTTAATTATGTCGCAATATCCCATGCGTTCAGCCATGGCAAATGCCATCCGGTTAGTACCGATCCACAACGTTGTGTTCTCGTGAACCCTTCTTCCTTCAATCAACCCTGCGGCAACGCGTATCTGCTCAACAGTGTACTGGGGACAGCCAAGAAAGACGAAATCAACATGGGAGCTTTTTGCCGTACGCAATTTCCTATAAACCTTTTGTATCTCTTTTCCGCTCACGACAATCTTCTCTTTCGGCACAGTGCCTCCGAATGCTGCTCCTGTCGTTGGAGCTTCGGGCGTAACTCCGGCGATGTGATACATAGCAACGGTACCGGAAGTCGCCAACGCTGAACCAAGCACCATCAATTCCTCTTGCCGGGGTTGGTGAATTCCTTCAAAAACCGGCACACCGCTGCCGACAATAGCACCAACATGATAACCAAGTGCGCCGTAATCAGTCGAGCCCTTGAGTTCAGCTTCTAGAGAAACAAGGTAAGTTCCTTTTCTGTTTTCCTCAAGAAGGTAGCCGATCTTCGGGTACTTGCCCGTTAGCGCAGCATAAAGCACGAAATAACCGCAACGATTGGTCTTTGCCCCAATTATGGAATTGAAATAAATGATCGCCGCGCTTTCCATACTGGCTATATATGTGCCTTTTGCAGGCACATAACCCTGGGTAAAAGGGACACAGGTATAAGTTGAAGCGATCCCCATCCGTCTCTGAATATTCAGAAGCTTGCGGTGCTCTTTCACGATATGTGCTGGGGCCCCAATTGCCTCAGGGTCGCGGAGATCTACCGGAATTACCTCACTGCTCGTCGGTACAACAACAGTAGCGCCTTTATCGGCAAGCTCTTCAAGATATTGGATTTCACCTTCGCGGAGAGCCGATCCCGAACTCATATGTGCATAAGCGATATCCACCATCTCTTCCCCGTCAAAGGCATTGCCCAGTTTGACAAGGTAGGACATGGCCAACGCCTTGATCTCCCCTTCTTCACCGTCAAGAAGACGCAATTCCAGATCCGTTAATTTCATGAGTTCTCCTTATTTTGTAAAAGGGAAAAAGGTCTAATCGTTTAACAATGTTCTGCAAGGCACTCTTTTCGATGAGCGTGGTCATATGGAATCCAAATATTCGTATACATGTTAACGATTTGTTTTGTCAATGGAATTTTTGTTTTAACATGCTCTCCGAAAATTGATTCAGTCTTCCGATTAAGACCTTAAGACACCTCGCAGTCTCTGGCCGATAATCTCCCTCCCGCTAAAATGCATTGACTTCCCTGAACGCCCGATTTACATTCTTTACAGTTGCTTTTTAATGGTTGTGGCTACATTTTTTTGAGGTTTAAGGGTTCGAGTAGAACATAATCTTAAAAGGAGGACGCGGTGGCGAATACACTACAAGAAAACATCGATGGAATGAGAGACTGGCTCGTGGAAATCCGGAGAACCATTCATATGCATCCAGAGTTGGGTTTTGAAGAGGTAGAGACCTCAAAGCTTGTCTCCGAATGGCTTCAGAAGTTTGGGCTCGAAGTCAAGAGAGGAATGGCCAAAACAGGGGTGGTGGGGCTTCTAAAAGGCAGAAAGCCAGGGAGGACCGTTGCCATCCGTGCGGATATGGACGCCCTCGCAATGGATGAAGCCAACCGAGTTCCTTATGCCTCTCAGATCAAGGGAAAGATGCATGCCTGTGGTCATGACGCCCATGTGACGATCCTTTTGGGTGTGGCGAGATTCTTTTCATCGATTCCGGATCAGGTGAAGGGGAATATCAAGTGGATTTTTCAGCCTGCAGAGGAGGGGGGCGGAGGGGGAAGAATTATGGTTGAAGAGGGAGTATTGGAGAACCCTAAGGTGGATGCCATTTTTGGAGCCCATGTCTTCCCTTCTCTCCCTGTTGGGAAAGTGGGAATCTATGAACGAGAAGGGTTAGCCGCAGCGGACCGATTCGCCATTAAGATCGTTGGCAAAGGGGGCCATGCCGCTTCACCCCATCTCTCAAGAGATCCAATTCTCGCTGCCGGTCATTTGATTACTCAGATTCACTCGATTGTAAGTCGAAATGTCAATCCTCTGGAGAGCGGAGTAATCACCATTGGAAAGGTCAGCGGGGGTACGGCAGTTAATATCATTCCCGATGAAGTAGAGCTCATCGGTACGGTTCGGTCTCTGAGTCCTCAGGTGAGGGAAGAATTGAAATCAAGGATTGAACAGGTGACCCAGGGTATAGCCCGTTCCTTTTCGATGGATTATCGGTTCGATTTCGAATATGGATATCCGGTTCTGATCAATAACTCTGAGATGTCGAAACTGGTTGGCTTGGCCTGTTCCAAGGGGATAGGAAAGGAGAACGTAGAGGTGGTGAAACCCTCCATGGGAGGAGAGGACTTTGCCTACTACCTTGAAAAGGTTCCCGGATCCTATTTCAGACTGGGATGTCGGAATGAAGAGAAAGGATTGATTCATCCTTATCACAGCAGCCTTTTCGATATTGATGAAGAGGTGCTCCCTTTTGGTGTGGAGATGTTTATCAGGATCATTGATCAGTATTTGGAATTAGAGATCGCCTGATGAACGATTCCACTCATTCCTCGCTCCGATCTCAGATGGGTCCTCTTCTCTTTCTGGTAGGGATCTTCTTCCTAAACTTCCTTGCACGGATCATACTGTCCCCCCTGATGCCTACCGTTGAGAAGGATTTGAAGATTGGTCACGACGAGGCAGGTTCTCTTTTCTTCCTCATCTCCCTCGGATATTGCCTGGGACTCTTAGCATCCGGTTTTGTCTCCTCTCGCCTCTATCACAGAAAGACGATCTTCCTCTCCTCGATCGCTGTGGGCTTCGGTCTCATGATCGTTTCGATCAGTCATAACCTCTGGGCGATTCGGAGCGGGTTGATCTTCCTTGGGATGGCGGCAGGATTTTATCTTCCCTCTGGCATTGCTACGGTTACTGAACTAGCACGTCCTGAGCACTGGGGCAAGGCCCTCGCCATCCATGAACTAGCTCCGAATCTTGGCTTTGTGATGGCTCCGCTTCTTGCAGAAGCGCTTTTGGGACTCTTTTCATGGCGGGGTGTGTTGTCGCTGATTGGAATCGGTTCGATAATCGCAGGAGCGGTTTTTATTTTCTGGGGAAAGGGAGGGACGTTTCCTGGCGAAGCTCCAGACTTGAAAACTTTGCAATCCATTCTGGGAGGATCCTCTTTCTGGATTCTGATAGTCCTATTTTCCTTAGGTATTGGCGCAAGCTTTGGGGTATATTCCATGATCCCTTTATATTTGGTCTCAGAGAAAGGAATGGAGCGAACCTGGGCGAATACTTTGCTCGGACTCTCGCGGATTTCAACGTTGGTTATAGTCCTTCTTTCAGGATGGGTTACGGATCGTCTCGGTGCGAGACGGACTCTGAAAGCCGTCTTTCTTGCAAATGGATTGAGCACAATGATACTTGGTATCGTGTCTGGTTCATGGATGGTCATCTTGCTTTTTATTCAACCTATGATTGCGACCTGCTTTTTCCCCGCAGGTTTTGCAGCCCTCTCTCGGATGGGTTCTCCAAGAATTAAAAACGTAGCCATCTCTTTTACCGCGTCTTTGGGCATCCTTCTTGGAGGGGGAGCCATTCCAGCTGGAATAGGGCTCATTGGAGAATTAGGGTCCTTTTCCCTTGGGTTTATTCTTTTAGGGGCATTACTCTTCGCAGGAGTCATACTGGTCCAGTTTTTGAAATTCGCAAATGAATAAAATATCTAAAGAGGGCGTCTAATAGTCAAAGATAGAGAGTATTGTTGCCAAAATGCTGATAGATTACTATAATTAGAGAAAGAGGTGAAAAAGGATGAAAAAATTGTTAATCCTTGGTATTGTTTTTTTGATTCTTTTCCTGGCAGCTGGATCAGCTTCGGCCTGGCGTGGACATCCTCGGGGCCATTCCAACTTTGGATTCTTTATCGGGCCACCTGTTATTTTTGTACCCCCTCCTCCGCCAGTTCGATACTACTATGAACGATCATATCCCCCTGATGATAATTATGATTACTACGAGCAAGATGATCGGGTTTGGGTTCCAGGACACATGGAATATAGGGAAACCCCATATGGTTGGAAAAGAGTGTGGATGCCTGGCCATTGGGAATGAAGGTAGGATCGACAAGTAAATTTGGGGCATTTTAAAAAGAAAGCCGCCCGAAATCTGATCTCGGGCGGCTTTCTTTTGATTAGCATTTTTCTACATCGCGAATTAACGAACGTGCCTTATCCTGGAGTTCTTTTGGAATCTCCGTCATGTTATGATGTGTTCTGGCATGTTCAGCACCTATGCGAAGGACTTCTTCCTCTGTTTTAGCACAAGCGACAAAGTCGCAATCCGTCCCCATATCTCTACAGCTTAGTCTTTTTTCCATGATTAGCACCTCCTTTGACGTCCACACCACAAGAATCCAATACGGGGGGACGATTTAAGTTCATTTCATCTCTTCCAATTTAATTATAATCATGCACCTCTCAGGAGGCAAGTTCTGGGGGATGTGTTGACCAATATGAATAAGGGGATTAACATAGACATGATCTCGTTTCTTGACAGGGGAGTCTATGCCAGGCCAGCGATCGGATCGAAGGATTCTTAAGAAACTGATACGGTTTCTCGATAAGGGAAAAACCTCACCAAAATTCCCCGATGATCTCGTGCTCAAGATTGGAAAATTCTTTGTCGGGACACCTTATTTAGCCGGGACACTCGAAATGGGAGAAACTGAGAGTCTCGTTGTCAATCTGAGGGAGTTCGATTGTGTTACTTTCGTTGAAAACGTGGTCGCCATCACATGGCTCCTAAGATCTAGGGAAAGATCTTTCGAATCTTTTCAAAGGTTACTCCAGAAAATCCGTTACAGGGGAGGTCGGTTGGAAGGCTACTCCTCGAGGCTTCACTATTTCTCAGACTGGATTCATGATAACCAGAAGAAAGGCATCCTAAAGGATGTTACAAGGAAAATCGGAGGCAGGCCTTTGAGGAAGGCCATAAACTTCATGACGACACATCCGGAGTTGTATCCCCCGCTCAAAAATGCCGCAAACTTTCGGAGCATGAAGTCTGTTGAAAAGAGGATCGGTAGGAGATCCTTTTTTTTCATTCCAAAGAAGGACCTGAGGCGGTTGGAACATCGGATTTGCGATGGCGATCTCATTGCCGTCACAACGAATGCAGGAGGTCTTGATGTTCAGCACGTAGGACTTGCAGAAACAGTAAAAAATCGAATCCATCTGCTGCACGCTTCCAGCGGCGAGGGTAGAGTGGTCCTCTCCCAGAATACACTCTACCGGTATCTAATGCAGAGCAGGTCACGCTCCGGGATTATGGTGGCGAGATTGGAAGATAGAAAGTAGCGCCAATTTCCAGGATTGCCTTTTCCACAATCTCTCGTTCCAGAGACACTTCCTTGTAGATGCCCTCAACGGTGGTTGCATCAAGCCCTTCGAAATCTTTTTTTACAGGAGTGATCAGGAGGCCCCCCATATCGATCACTCCCGGGCTGACCACAACCCGGGCATCCCCGTCTTTGAAAAAGACGTCAGGACGGTGTTTCCGCCGTGGGAAGATCACAAGACGCCATTTCCTTTCTTCGTAAAATCCAGCGATATTCATCAAGGGCTCTTCGTTAAGGAGGAGAATTTCTCTTAGGGCGTTGAAATATTTATTAAAAGCTCTTTCTATGGCCGTTGAGTCATCTCCCTCCAGGATGATAACTTCCCGTCCCAGATCTCTTGTGCGATAGAGGAGAACACCGTCAACCTGTCTCAGCAGAGTGAGTCTTTTCTCCTCCCGGATTTCTTTCTCGATGGGCATCTTTCCCGAAGGAGCTGCCTGGAAATGAAAGTGATCCGGTGCGGAGGCGCCGCATTTCGGCCCATTATAAAGGACCGTCCAACTTGGACCTAAGTCAGCCATGAGCTGGAGGTAGGTCCCGATATGTTCATCAATGGCCTGAAGGCGATGGTCTATATGGGAGACGGTGAAGTGAGAAGAAAATACAGGCATGGGATTGCCGAGGATCAGGTAATCGCTTCGGTAGAGGATCCCTCTCTGACCTTCAGGGAGGTGATCCAGGCAAAGGAAACATTGTCGCTCTTTTACATTTATATTGCTTACTTCAGCTGTACTACTCTTCATTCTGCCGGGATTATATTGGAGGCGGATTGAAAATCCCTTGCAGGCTAAATCACGCTCCCTGACATTCTTCGACGACTCGTAGCCTTCCCGAAGTTCCTGCCAGGCCTTTTTCTGATCCGATAGGAGCTTGAGGCAAAGCGCGGAGAGACTTTCCCCTCCGTCAAAAGCGGCATAAATCTTCTGGTTGAGTAGTGCGCCCCTCCCTGATTTCTTGTAACCGATGAGGTGGCTCACTGTAGTTTTTCCCATGGTGAAAGGTTCTTCCCGGACAAATAGAAATCCGACTTTTCTGTAAAAGAGGAGGGCCTGCCTGTTTTTCACCATTACGCCGATCCAGAGTTCATCGAGTCCCTTTTCTGCAGCATATCCTTCCGCTGATTTGAGAAGCTTCATGCCAATGCCCTTACCCTCAAACTCCAAAAGAAGGTAGAGCGAGGAGACGTAGAGGCGATGCTCATCCCTGTTGAAGAAAAGCCTTGCATATCCAGCGATGTGATCATCCACCTCTGCAATGAAACCCTGGGTGAACGGATTGTCAAACATGCTAAAGAGAGACGCCTCTGTGTAATGAGTGACAAAATAGGATTTGAGGTCGCTCTCGGGGATGAAGCTCGAGTATGTAGAGATCCAGGACTGCCAGGTGATTCTTCTGATGGACTCAAGATCACTTTTCTGCCAGCGCCGGATGACAATTCCCATGGCTGCTAATCAAACGGAATATTGGAAAAATGGAATTTTGGAGTATTGGGTAATACCCATTATTCCATCGTTCCACTATTCCATTATTCCAGCTCCCTTTCTCTTATCATCTTTTGTCTTTCAAGAATTTCTTCAGTTCGGATTTTATCCTTGAAGGCATCGTTACGGTTTGCCTCTTCTATATTGAGCCCTGCATCGCTGTTACCCGACCAGCGTCTGCAGAGGTAGAGGCTTTCATAGATTCTTCCTATTCGGTATTCCCGACAGATTCGCAGTGCTGCTGCGTAATCCTCACCGTAACTCACATTGAGAAATCTGATCTCACGCATGAGGCTCGTGTTGAAAGCCCGCGGGGCACCGAGCCCGTTAATGCGTAACACATTATTGTGACCATTCTCATCCGTCCACTCGCGATGGTCGATAAGACCTGGGGGGATTTCCTTCAAGTTGGAATCTACCGGGGTATAGGAACCAATCACCATGGCATAGCTGCCTTGACGAAGCATGCCGACCATCGTCTGTAGAGTGTGGGGGCTGCTGTAAAGATCATCCGAATCGAGTTGAACGGCATAGCGACCACAATCTTGGGCGTAAAGGGCCTCGTTCCAGCAACCACCGATGGCAAGATCCGTCCTCACCGGAATAGTGTGCTTGAGTCGAGAATACTGACTGGCGAGATCGGACAGAATGGCTGTTGTTCCGTCTGTAGAGTGGTTGTCCACAACGATGACGTTGAAAAGAAAATCCGCATCCTGCGACAGAGCGCTTTTCACGGCCTCGGCAATTGTTTCTCTTCGGTTGCGGACGGGAATGACAACAGAGGCTTCCACCGGGAAGGATGTTGCTGCTTGCTCGACCTCCTTGAAGCTGGGTGGAAGATAGGCCCCGATCTTCTTCAAGTAGTCCGTGAAAACCGCCTCCATTTCTTTCTGGACAGCTCGATTTTGGGGATCGAGGTATGCGAATAATTTTTCCTGTAGGGGCAATTCATGAATTGCCCCTACGTTCCCAATCACGGAATAGAGTGGTTCCTTCAGATGAGTTATAGAATGGTCGATGGATAACTTCAGGCGAAGATCGTAAAGGCCGGCAAATTTTACCTCCGATACGGCTCCATATTTTTTCAGAGCCTTCCGGATGGCGGAAACAGAAAAGAGGGTCATGACGCCAAAGTCAAAATCATCGCGGACGCTCCCCGGCTGATAATCATTTAGGGAATGAAGGGTCCTGCCGCGTTCGCTTTCGTCATAGAAATCCGAATAGACTAGGCCTGCTTTTGTTGACTCGGCTTTCTTCAGGGTTCTCTCTAGGGCTTTGGGCTGGATTGCAATCTCTCGGGCCTCTGGCAAGAGAAGAAGGTAGTTCGTTCGGATCTCACTTATCATCTGGCTGAGTATTTCGTGTGAAAAAATAGGTCCGGCGACAAGAACATGAGACTTATCCATTTTGAAATGAACCGGTTCCTGACTGATGATCACGACACGTCCGACCAGGGCTGACTTCATCAGTGAAAGCAGAGTCTTCTCAAAAAAAGGTATTGGCCTGTAAGGAATGACAACAGTGAGAGGCTTCATTCTGTTTAGTAGATTATATGAGAGTCTTGCTCGTTGGGCCGCGTTTAGGTGCGTCCGTTGGAGCCAGATTTCAAGTTACGCAACAGCACTTCGAGATCACGCCAGACATAACGGAGTAAAGGGATATCTGCTCCCCCAGGTGCTCGCTTAAGACGACGTTCAACAACTTCGCCGCTTAACGCATCGTAAAACCGTCTTGCCCCGTCATTGGCTTCGAATACCCAGAGATGGATCGGCCATCCTGGTTCATTCGACATCACCCACTGTGCAGCTCTACCGAAAAGCTGCCGACCGAGCCCTTGGTTTCTGAGTTTAGGAAGAACATGAAGGTTGTCGAGGCAAGCACCCCATCGTGGTTCTTCATCCAGCAATACGCACACAAAGGCAATGAGTGTCCCCTCGACTTCAGCCAGTAGGACGTAACGGCGATTGGCACCTGGAGATGACAATCGGGACTGCCAATGGGTTACGCGCTCGTCAACAATCGGCCCCGCCAGATACGCAGCGGGCAAAATGCCACGATAAGCGTCTCGCCAGCTAATTGTGTGCAAGGAAGCTATTCTTTGACTGTCAGCAAGTGTTGCGGGCCTGAAGGTGATGGCATTCATGACTCGTCAACCCAACATTATGTTTATGCTATGTTTTGGCCAAAACCTCATTGCTTATGGTTTGCATTATACACTACGCTTAAACTTCCTGGAAATGAGAACTTCAGAATAGGGCCTAACGGTGCGCGCGAACTTTAACCCCTTGTTTCTTACGCCTCGCTACTCACGGCCTATTTCTTTCGCTCGATTGTCGGCTGGCATTTTAGAGAGAGCTCACCGAGTCGGGGAAGAGTTGGCACATGTGAGGTTGCGAGACGAAGATTAAGGAGTCCAGAAGGGATGTGCTCGAGGTAAGCTTCAAGCCCTTTCTTGAGACCTAAGAATCCATAGGCCCCGAGCGCCTGCATCAGGCGCTGTACCGAAGCTTCCCAGAAAGTATTCTGGAAAGTGGCCCAGTCAAGATTCCACCTCGATAGCCCGTAATAAAAGGATAAAAGTTCATCACGATTGCTGTCCGAGAGATTCACATAGGGATCGCAGAGTAGCGAACTAAGATCATAGAACGGGCTTCCGAAACGCATTCCCTGGAAGTCGATGAGAAAGGGTTCTCCGTCGCGGATCATCACGTTCTGGGATTGGAGATCCCTGTGCACGAGAGAGCGGATGGTTGCTAAAAGCCGTTCTGCCAGGCTCGAAAGTTCTGCCTCGAGCTCCTGCTCGAATTGTGGCTCAAGTTCGATCCCACAGACATCTCTGACAAAATGATTTCTGAAGTAATCCCGCTCCCACCGATAGAGATCAGGACCAAAACTCTCCATGAGTCTCACACGGTCCGAAGGAAAGTCCTTTTCGGGAAAGGAGTGGAGTCTGTGTACAATGGTAAGCGTCTTTTGGTAAAGCGCCCGTCGTGTCTCCCAGGTGGTATTCCTGAAAGACCAGAGGTCTGTATCTCCGAGATCTTCCATAACGATGAGAGACCGAGCCGGATCGTGACGGATCGTTCGGGGAACCGCGACCCCTATTCTAAGGAGAAACTTGGCAATGTCAGCGTAATATGTATTCTCTACACGCTTCGGATCGTAATGGATCAGGATGGCCGAATCCTTTTGATTCCATCTTAACCTGAAGAAAGTCCGGTCTGACCCTCGCCCCTCGAGTGGAGAAAGTTCTATTGGGACAGACTCTGAAAGTCCCAGAGCTTCTCGTGTAAAACGGATCATGTGTTCTCTAAATATCATCAGCCGTCGTTCCGAAATATACGCGTGGGGAACGCAGATCTGCGTTCCCTACATTCCTTTCAGCCTCTCATAGGCTTCGATAGAACCGATGTCGTGCCACTCGCCTTGGTCGATGATCACTCCCCGAATCGATCCCGGTCTTTCCTTGATTCTTCTGATAAAGACGGGAACGATAGATTCTATTTTGCCGGCTTGAAGAAAATGCAGGAACGACTTCTCCACGGCATAGATGCCGGCAAAGAGACAGCTTTGGATCCCCGGATTTCCGAGGGTGTGACGGAGATCGCAAATATCACCAGCCTCATTAATATTCACATTCAGAAGAGGGCCGCTGCTTCGCAGGGCAAGTGTTGCGTCCGGTCGTTTCTCCTCGTGAACTTCCAAGAGCCTTTGCAAGGGGAGATCGGTTATCACATCACCGTTGTAGCAGAGTATGGCCTCGTCCTCGTCCAGAAGATCTTCAATGTTTTTGAGCCCCCCTGCAGTGTCCAGAAGGATTGGTTCATGGCGAAAAAGCATGGGGACCCCGCGCCATTGCTTGCCAGGGAACTTTTCGAAGTAGACTTCCGGCAAATGATGGGTGTTCACGATGAAGCGATCTACGCCAACATTCAGGAGATGATCCATGGCATAGGTGATGATAGGACGTCCCCCAATCCCTAGGAGCGGTTTCGGACACCGTTCCGTCAGAGGAAGAAGCCGTGTCCCCAATCCAGCTGCCAGGATAAAAGCTGTTTTGAATCGTCGTTTTTTCACTTGATTCTTATGTCTTTCATAACGCTTTAGCTCTCCGTAAAATCCCCGGGCGGGCCATCGGGCAGAGATGCTGGAGAAACTTTAGAGCGGAAACCTTTTATTGGTTCCTTGGTTGAGCTGTACTGCATTGCAGCGTACGTATAGCATTCTCCGTTTCGATGCCGTAAAACATAAAAGACCGCATTCTAAAGTTTTGGAAGCATTGCTGCCCGAGGGGCCTGCCATATTCCATTTCAAGGAGCTCAAGTGTTACCCTCTTTTCTTCCCAAACTCCGGATCAATCTTCACCAGGCCTGTGACGATGAACCCCGGGATCGTCGCAGCCATGACCCAGAGGAAGTAGTTCGAATAACCGAGCTGCTCCTGGAACCAGCCGCTGAACATGGCTGGTACCATCATCCCCAGGGCCATGATCCCCGTGGAGATGGCATAATGGACTGTTTTGTATTCTCCCTCGGATACCATGATCATGAACATTGTGTAGGCGGTAAAGCCAAAGCCATAACCGAATTGCTCCATGGCAACACAGAGGTTGATCAAATGCAAATTTTGAGGCATGGCTTGGGAGAGATAGACATAGACGAGGTCAGGGAGATGGATGGCGCAGACCATGATCCAGATCCAGAACCTAAGTCCTTTTCTGTAAATGGCATACCCGCCAAGAAGCCCTCCCAGCAAGAGCGCAACCACTCCCACCGTGCCGTAGATGACTCCCACCTCTGAAGTAGTGAGCCCAAGTCCACCCTTTGAGCGTGGGTCAAGCAGAAAGGGTGCAATGATCTTGATAAGCTGGGCCTCCGCGAGGCGGTAGAAGAGAAAGAAAGCAAGAACGGTAAGGATGCCTTTTTTCTTAAAGAAAAGGCCAAAGGTGTGGAGGAACTCCCGAGAGAGAGAAGCCGAAGGGTTGCGGACAGCCCGACGATCTGAAGTCGGGTATGGGAGAACAAAAAAATGATAAAGAAAGAGGGCCGCCAAGACGGCAGCGGCTAAGAAGAAGGTGAAGGACCAGGCTTTAGGGATATCATAACCGCTTGCTTCGAGAAAGCCTGCAAAGATGACGAGTCCGCCTTGACTCGCGATCATCGCGATGCGATAAAAGGTTGCTCGCACTCCGACATAGGCGGCCTGAAAATCCTCCGGAAGCCCCAGCATGTAGAAACCGTCGGCAGCAATGTCATGGGTTGCCGAGCCAAAGGCCATGAGCCAGAAGAATGCAAGGGTATACTGGAAGAATTGGCTCGCCGGGATAGTGAACGCAATGCAGGCGAGTGACGCCCCAACCAGGAGCTGCATCAGAAGAATCCAGTAACGTTTTGTTCTGAATAGGTCGACCAAGGGGCTCCAGAGAGGCTTGATGACCCAGGGGAGGTAGAGCCAGCTCGTGTAAAGTGCGATGTCGGTGTTTGAGATACCAAGGCGCTTATAGAGGACTACTGAAACCGTCATCGCCATGGTGTAAGGGATCCCCTCAGCAACATACAAAGATGGAACCCATGCCCACGGATTTCTCGATGTCGGTTTGTGTTTGGACGTATCTATCACCGCTGGAATATTGGTCGGGTAGAGGAGGCTTCAGCCTCCTTTCAAAGGGGCGAGTGAAGTCGCCCCTACCCGTTAAAGCGAATAAGTGGCCTCAATAGATTCTCTTAATGCTTACTCCCCGAAAATAATGTTTCAGGATTTCCTCGGCTGAAAACCCTCGGGTTGCCATGACAGCAGCGCCGATCTGACAGAGTCCCACGCCATGTCCCCAGCCAGCACCATGAAACGTAAATCGGTCGCCTTCAACTGTCACAACGAATGCACTGCTGTAAAGGTGACTCCGGGAAAGCCAGCGCCTTATTTCGAGTTCCTTTCCCACGACCATACTTCTCTTCGAACCGACAATTTTCAACCGGGAGATCCGGCCCGAAGGACCACGCAGAAGGGGTGCAATTTCCTTAAGCGTCCCGAAATCAAAACCCGATTTTTCTCGCAGGATCTCTTCCAGTTCTTCCCGAGAATATTCGACCCTCCAGCGGAAAAAGCCTTTTGTCTCACGGTCAGAATAAGGAAGGATCTTTTCGAGGAGAGCTTCGTCTTTTGTATTGCAGTAGCCCTCAGGCTCCGAAAGGATCCAGCACCGAGCCTCCTCCTCCGTCCTGATTAGGCGATGAGAGATCGATGCGTCCGAGATGCTTTCGAGATATGGAATTCTTTTGCCATCCCAGGCCGTGTCGAACTCTTCTGTTAGTCCGCCGCAGGCCTTGGAATATCTGGCATCGCAGATTTTATCCTGGTAAGTCATTGCCATCCCGCGGGTTTCACGGATAGCTTCTTCGGCCTGTTTGGATAAGATCTTTGAGATGCCCTGATAGCGCTGGCAGTGGTCATCGCTGCAGACATCGAAGAGGTCGTGGTCCTGCCGGTCATACCAGCGCATCACCTCTCCTTCTTTTCCAATAAGCTGCCCTGGCAGTTTAGGCGTATCTTTCACTTCCCTTTTTCGATCCAGCGCTGCCAGAAGCCAGCTTCGAGATAGAATCGCGTGGGCCTTCAGAAATTTCATCGGAGCGGCGCTGCTCATTTCAGAAGAGATTACACTTATCAGATAATCCTCCAGGGAGATTTCATTGATGGCGGTGATTGTTCCGTCGTCGCGAACCTGGAGAATTAGGCTTCCTTGAAAGGTCTGATCCTCTGTCCTCTCCCAGTGGAAGCGGTTTCCTATGGTAACGTTGAAGAGTGTAAACAAAGAATCTTCATGGGCTGTAAGCCTGATTAACTTAGAACGACAGATTTCACGATGGGCCTCATCGGTAAAAACGATTATCCTTGCTGTTGCCTTTGCTGAAAACCGGCCTGATGAAGGGCCCAATTCATCCACCGAGAAATTTCCATCCAGGCGACCGCTGACTTCGGTCACTCGGTCCATGATGCCCACAGTAATCTTCGGCTCATTTTTCACAGACCCCATTATCCTGGTTCTCAGGCCTTTTTTCAAGGTCTTCTTCGAAGCTGTGGAAACATAGAGTAACGGTGAGTCCCCGAATTTCTGTGCAGAGCGATAGAGGTAGCCTGACATCGCAGAGGCGCCTTTTTGGCTTACATTTTCTTCTGTTGCTATGGGGTGGGGGCCGTGTGCCCTTCCCAGTGCGCGATCCATAGGCCGAAAACGACGCAGGCGAGCCCCAGGAATAACATCACTGAAATGTTTTCTCCGAGAAGGAAAGCTCCCAGTCCGGCCGCTGTGATGGGACTGAGCGCCAGGAACACGGTGACCTTTGTGGGTGTGGTGTGGTTCAAAGCCCACAGCCAGAGATAGTAGCCAATACCGCTGCTGATCCCGATGAAAACGACGGCCAGCCAACCGCCCGCGGTAAAGTGGGGTAGGGAGCCGAAAAATCCTTCCGCAGCGGCAAGCGCCGCGAGGAACCCGACCGAGGCGAGCATGGCAAAAGCACTTAACGGCAACGTCGGATATTTGCGCAGGTAGGGCCGGTACAGGACGCTGCAAATGGCGCCGCTCAAGGCGCTTGCAAACACGGCCAGCTCGCCGACCCATTCATGGGCCGCGCCACCCCGCTGAACCGCCTTTTCCCCAAGTGCAAAACCCACCCCCAGAATGGTCAACAAAACGCCCATCGTTTTGACTAAGGTAAGTCGCTCATGTCCGAGGGCTGTCGCGAACATCATCGTCAGCAAGGGCATGGTGGCGAAGATTAGAGCAGCGCGCGCCGATGGAATAAATTGCAGCGCGTAATTCAACAGCGCAATCAGAATGCCGAACTGAGTGATCCCGAGCAGGCCGATTGGCAACAAATCGCGCCACTCAAACCGCACGCGCGCGGAGAGCACGGTAGGTGGCAACAGGCAACAGAAGCCAATGGTGTAGCGCAAGAGCGCCAGCGAAGCCGGAGCAGTCTGATGGATGACAAACCGTGTGGCCACCATGGCCGAGCCAACCAAGATGCCGGTTGCGGCTGCCGCAGCAATAGGCAGGAACCTTATCATTGCGCGTCGTGATTTCAGTGAATTAGTCAAGCTCCCCGCACACAGCGAAGATGATCACAACTTCAACTCCCATGTCTGTCCAATCAGGTCATGACCGAAGCTATGGTGTGGCTCCTCATGAACTAGATGAAAGTTAGCTTCTTCGTAGATGTGTCGGGCGGCATTCAGCACGCTGTTGGTCCAGAGCACGATTTTCCGGTAGCCCACTTGTCGAGCGAAACGAATGCATTCACTCACCAAGCGGGTACCAATTCCCAACCCGCGCGCCTTTGGCTCAACCAGCAGCAGGCGCAGTTGGGCCACCGTTCTAGATTTCCTGACGAGAAATACAGAGCCCACGATCTCCCCGCCCATCTCGGCCATCCAGCAGCGCTCGAATTTTGGCTTATAGTACTGGACAAACTTCGCTACGATGCTCGCCACTAAGGCTTCGAATTGCTCGTCCCAGCCATATTCTTCGGCATAGAGCACCCCATGGCGGTGAGCGACCCAGCCCATATCGCCGGGCTGGTGGGGTCGGAGAAGATAAGGGACTTTGTGCTCGGGCTGGGCACCCAGCAGTTCCTCGATGGTTTGCATCGCCTTGACCAGGCGATTTTGATCCGCTGCAGAAAAGTCACTCAACATCGCCCCGACTTCGCTGCGCGAGCGTGAATTGAGCATGGAAAAAGCCTCCTGTCCTCGCTCCGTTAATGACAGGATGCTTTGTCGTCCATCCGTTTGGGACGGCTGTTTGTGGATCAGGCCGCGCTTTTTGAAACTGCCCAAGAGACGGCTCAGATAGCCTGCATCCAATCCCAACTCGATGCTAAGTTCAGTCGCTGTCGTTTTTTCATGGTGAGCGAGTTCATAGATCACGCGCGCTTCGGTCAGGGGAAACGGGCTTCTTAACAACTTCTCATGCAAAACACCGATCTGTTTAGTGTAGAACCGGTTGAAGCGGCGCACGGCTTCCACACGTGGATAGATATCCTTTTCGACCATCCTTGCCCTCCTCAGGAGAACGTTCGCAAGTAGGTGATATTTTCAACTAATTATTTGACTTTGTCAAGTTATTTCCTGATCGAGGAATAATCTCAAACACTGCAGGGGATACGCTTCAAACAAGTGAAAAGGGTCACGTCTATTTTTTTACTATTGCCCTTTTCGATTAAATATCAAGAACGGTAGAAGATAGGACGATGTTTCTCGTTATCCTGTTGCCAAGAGAATTCTTGCCAGGGAGGAAGGGGACTCAAGTCCCAAAACAATTTGAAAGTTGAAGCAAGCTGACCTCAAAAATTTGTTCTGGAGTGGGGACCAGGTCATTCTGCTGGTAGGGGATACACCCCGTGGCTGAGAAATTCCAGGCGGACCGCGGCCCCGGCGTGATCCTGTCAAGTTCTTCCCCAGTCGTCTGCCAGGCGAATCACATCTTCTTCCAAGCAGACACCAAATTGAGTTTCTATTACGATCAAGGGTGCCGAACCCTTGTTCTCCAATCGGTGGACGGCTTCCTTGGGAATGAAGACGGTGTCCCCTGTTGAGACATTTCTTTGTTCCTGATTTAGAGTCACCATTCCCTCTCCCTGAACCACTACCCAGCATTCGCTGCGCTGTTTGTGCTTTTGCAGGGAGATGCGTTTTCCAGGATCGACAATAAGCCGCTTGACTCGGTAGGTCTGCTCGTTAAGATATTCCTCCCATATACCCCATGGTCGCGTTTCTGAAAGGAGTGGCCCAATTTGTGTTTGGTCTCTGCGATTTAATCGTGGTGAACGAATAGACGTTGTCAAATCAGAACCCCCAGCTCTCACTTCATCTTCCGGATGCGCACCTCGATCTCCTTGGTGTCTTTCAACAGCTCGACAAGCCTGGAAGGCTCGGTGTCCCCGTAGTGATAGGGATAAAGGATTTTGGGTTTGAAAACCTTGGCGGCATTGGTGACCATTTCCGGTGTCATGGTGGGGGGCACGTTCATCGGAAGAAAGGCGACGTCGATGTCCTTCAATTCTTTCATCTCCGGGATATTTTCCGTATCACCGGCCACATAAATCTTCTTGTCACCGAAGGTGATGATGTAACCGTTCCCAGTGCCTTTGGGGTGAAAGGGAGTTCCGTCGCCACGTTTATGCACAATGTTATATGCTGCTACAGCTTCTATCTTTAACCCCTCAATGGATCTGACATCTCCATTATTCATCACAATACCACCCTCTACCTGTTTTGCCAGGGTATTGGTTAAAATCATCACGGTCTTCTCTGTTCGAAGGAGACTCAAGGCTTTCGGGTCAAAATGGTCTCTGTGTTCATGGGTGATCAGAATGAGGTCAGCTTTCGGCAACTTGGCATAATCAGTCATCTGACCGTACGGATCGACATGAATGACTTTTCCTCCAAAGGTAAACATCAATGTACCGTGCCCTATAAATGTAATCCCCAAGTCGCCGGCAGAGGTTCTGATCACGTCCGTTTCAAATTTTTCTTGCGCACCGGCCACCATCACCCAGACCATAACAGTGACAATGAGCGACATCGTTAACATCTTCATATCCCACCTCCACAGGAACTTTTGATTTGAAAATATATCACAATGATCCCAATATCATCAAGTTTCTGTTAAAAGGTTTGTGAATGAGAGTCCAGTTAAGGGCTCTCCTCTTCGTAGAGAAGGAGAAGTCGGAGGGAGCTAAGTTGGATTGTTTTGACTTTTTGAATTTCTTGGAGAGGAGTGAAGACTCTTAGCGCTTTTTTCTCCTGCGAATAATTTCTTATCAACCCCAAGGCCAGAGTATCATCGTTTTCATCTTTCAATCCTATAAGAAGGCTGTTCATCTTTAAGGCCCAATCAAGCGGGAGGGGAGCACCATTAGGGTCAAGGACTTCTCCTTCTATTTGAACTCCTTCAATAGCCAATTCCTGGATCGAGGAATATTTAAAATAGTCTCGAAACTTATTTGTCCTATGGATTCTCCGCTCTTCCATGGATTTAGGTCTGACCTGTTCGGAAAGGGGCAGTCGATAGATTTTATAAGAAAGGTTCCCTTTGTATTGTTCTAAGATAGGCTCTAATTCGTCATCTTTTTGTAAGGTAAGGATCAAACGCGGGAGGATCAGATCGATTTTTCTCCTTTTCAATTCTCTCCCTCCTTCGCCCAAAACGAACCCGGTTGTATCCACTAAGATCACGTCAGGCCCATAGGAAGTCACCTTATCCACCATCCTCTTTACTCCTTTGAGATGGATCGGAAAATGCCCCTCGGGTGTGGTAGAGCCGACAAAAAAGATTTCTGGTGGTGATAAGATGACTTCCCAATCGGGATGCGATTTGAATACAGAAAGACCGATCGTGGCAGGAGGGCCGAGAAAAGATTGGCCAATGTCCGCATCAACAAGCCCAACCTTTAAGCCTCGTTTACAAAGATGAGAGATGAAGAATTTGGCAAGGGTGCTTTTTCCTGTATCGGTTGCCCCGAGAAGAATCGCAATACCCTTTCCTTCTTCCAATACATCTAATAATTCGAACCACTCTTTTGGAGCCGAGATTTCCATGGATTTATATTTCGATAAACACCATTATCCTATTTACCCAAAAGGGAGATGTCAAGGAGAGCAAATCGGTGGCAAGGGGATTCATTTTCTAAATGGAAGTTTTATTCGGCGATACCAGGACAGCATTCTTTTGGCAGCGATGCCATCGTCAGTGAGGTCGAGAATGTTCAATTGGCACTGAAATTTTTTGAAGGATTTCTAGACAAAGCAGAAATGTTTTCTAAGTTAGTGAATGAAAATTACCTGACCTTTCATCGTATTTCAGAGGGAACGTGGTAAAGCTTTCACCCCTGCCTGCCGAAAGCAGGCAAGGCGGGGAGCTTGGCAATATGTGGATGATATAACAAAGGAGGGAGTGCCTCTTAGCTTTGGGTTTTAGCTCGCCACGTGATACCGCCTAATTTCCGGTTCAGCTGCAAGGAGGTTGGGCAACGTGATCAGGGCGTCTTTGAAGTGCTTTGTAGCAAAGTGAGATTCGAGCGCCGCGTTGCTCTGCCACTCCTCTACGAAAGTGAAATCGGTTGGATCCTCGTTGTTTTGTAGTAGGGTGTAGCTCAGGCACCCAGGCTCTTTGCGGGTAGGCTCAAGCAGAGAGATTAGTACAGATAGAAGTTCGCCCACCTTATTTGGACGTGCCTTGATCCTTACGATCACTCTCAAAGTATCTTCTGCCATTCTTTGCCCCCTTTCTTCTCCATGTTTTCGAAAGCACGTGTTGCCAAATGCTTTCCTGGCCGTACTCTTGTCAATTATAACCTTCCCTTCTTCTATTCCTGGTCTGCCTACCAGCCCCCGTCTGACGATTCTCTAAAATCACCTGATCGATGATTTCTCCACACAAGACGCATCTCCATCCCGAAAATTGTTCATCGAGACCGTAGAACCTTTCGTAGACCATGACACTACCGCAACGATGGCACTTCATACGACACTCCTATGATGATTTTCCCCCTTCGTTGGAAAATGACTTGTAAGACTTCATGGCCTTTTTGTCAAGTCTTTAGGGGGGCTGACCTTCACAGAGAATTGGAGTTATTCAGGACTTCCCTATGGCCGAAAGAATGTTTTGTGTCAGCAAACAATCCTCGAGGAGGGCGAAAATTGCATTGAAAGTGTAACCTTTTGTATCTGACTTCCGTCAATACAGTCAGAAAGGCTTCATAAGTCTTAAAAAACAATAAGGAGGAGAGACAAAATGGATAATAAGCAAAAGACAAAACATGAAAAGATGTTTCAAAAAGGCGATTTTCCCTTCCCTTTCGAAAAATGCGAGAAAATGGCTGAAGTCATAAGAACTTATTGCGCAGGGGAAAGTCGCATGGCTAACTGCTGCTCCATGATGAAGAAAATAATGGGCTGTGGTGAGGGAGAACAGACGACAAGGAAGAAAGAGCAGAGCGAAGAAAAAAACCTTTAAAATCTAGCCCTGATATAAGACTTTCCTCCAAAAACTCAACTCCGTCTGCAATCGGAACATACAACCGCGTCCTCATGAAAAGTTCTCCATTCCAAAAATAAGGACGTGGGTTCAGCAGACCAAATTTCGCAGGACTCTTTTGGAAATCGTGGGTATTTTTTCTTAAATATGGCCGGGCTGACTGGCCTTCCTGGGCTGGAAAGCGACCGTAAAGGTCGTTCCACCGGAATCAGCACACTCCTTTGCATTCTCTACGTGGGGGCACTTGGAAATATCTCCGGGACAGAGATCCTGATCCGTCGGGATGTGAACACACCGCTTGCTTGTCATGGACAGGTCGAAGCCAAAGCGTTGTCCATAGACCTTCATCCGAAGCAGGTCTAGCCCCTTACCTCCGGCTCCAAAGTCATAGGGTTTTTTCGAAGCATATAGTTCTGTTTCCTTGGTGTGGAAGAGTCCATCGAAGACATAGGCCTGATTCTCTTTTGTAATGCCAACTCCATAATCCGTAACAAGGAAGATGATTTTTCCATTCTTCTGTTCCACTCCTAAGCGAATCGTCCCGCCATCCGGTGTATTTTCTATTGCATTCCTGAGGAGGCCCTCCACTACATTTTGTAGAATGAGGGGATCGATGAAGACGAAGAGATCATTTTTCCCCTCCACCTGGAATCGAATCTTTCTGTGACTCGATAACTGTTTGACCCTTTCCAAAACATCCAGAACAAAGGGGAAAAGATTGATGGATTGGAATTCCTCCGTGCTTCCAACCAGATATTGATTGAGCCATGCCTTGAGGGCATTGAAGTGGGACCGGACATCCGGTGGCATCTCCGGCAGGTCCTCTATCCGTTGCCAGAGCCTATCGAGGTTGTCCAGGGCGACCCCTGCCTCGAGTTCCTGTGAGATTCTGAATATTTCATCTGTTTCTGCCGAAATATCTGAAATCCTCTCCAGATTTCGCTCCAGGGTTTCCATGGTCGTCTGAAGATTCGGATCAATGAGGTGACGTTTGAGCTTCTGCTTGAGGAGCCGGATGCTCCCATGGACTACGGCGAGCGGTGTCCTGAGTTCGTGGGAAATGTGATTGACGGCCTTCGTTTTTGCTCGGTTCAACTGTTCGAGTTCGCGGTGAGATTTTACCAGCGCCTCTTGGGCTTGAATGCGTTCGGTAATGTCATCGAGGGTTACAATATATTCTCCGGTGGCGAGTCTTACAGGGATAAAATGGATGATCTTTTGCGTCCCATCTTTACAGGTCGCCGGAAGCGTTCTGGGAACTTTCTCGCCTGACTTCGTACTTCTCAGGTAGTCGATCCAGGTCGAGATCACTTCTTTCCTAGACTTTGGGTCAGGAAAGGCCTTTCTAAACCATTCGAAGCTGTTTGGCACATCATCCAGATTATAGCCGAACAACTCCTTGAATTTTGGGTTGATATATTCAAAACGCCCTTCCTTGTCAATCATTATGATGCCGAAGGGTGCATTTTCTGAGAGAGTTCGAAATCTGTTTCGCTCATTTCGCATCACCTCTTCGGCCACTTTTCGTTCTGTAACATCTCTTAAATAGACGAGATATTCGGGCGTGCCTCGATAGACAATGCTTGCGGCCGAGACCTCGATATAGATTACCCTTCCATCCTTCGTCAAGCCCTTAAATTCGTATCGAACAGGGACAAACTCTCCCCTCTGTCTCCGCTGATTGAACATCAGGACCATATCCTGGTCATCCGGGTGGACCACCAGGATGACGGGTTTGCCAATACACTCCTCCCGCTTGTTGTAACCAAAAATCTCTACAAATCTTCTGTTAACATACTGAATCTTGTCACCCCGGATGATGGAGACCGCGTCGTTGGAATGTTCAATGGCCGTCCTGTAACGTTCTTCGCTTTCAGCAAGAGCCTCCTCGGCCATTTTCCGGTTTGTAATGTCCATCATGGTCCCCTCGTAGTAGAGGGGTTTGCCCTCCTCATCCTTTACCAGCCTCACGTTTACCGAGATCGAATGAAGACTCCCATCTCTTCGGTGCATTTTGACTTCGTGGTTCTGAACGGAACCTTTCTCAAACAGAAGATTGATGAGGCGCTGGTGATCCTCAGGGTTGACATACATGCTGGCAATGTTTTTTCCGTCCTTCATCAGCGCTTCAGGTGAATCATACCCGTGGATATGCGAAAGAGAAGGGTTGGCGCTTATGAAATGGCCATCCGGGCCAATCTGGAAAATGCCTTCCATGGCGTTTTCATAGATATTCTTGTACCTTTCCTCCGTCTGTTTTAAGACCGTCGCAAGCCGCTTCTGCTCGGTAATGTCCCGGACATAGAGAGCGATCCTCTGAACCTCCGACCCATCCTCCAGGACGGGGTAGAGGCTATTTTCGAATACCTTCTCTTCGAGCTTGCCTTCAAATCGAACTGGCTTTCGTGTGTCCAGAGCCGCTTTCACCTTTTCTTTGCCGCTCCTGATGCGATCCCTGGGAATAAGGTCATAAATCGATGCCCCGGGCAGCTTCTCCACGGGTACACCGTAAAGACGGGCTGCATTCTTATTGGCTACGAGGATGATCCCTTCGCGATCCATCAGGAGCGCAACTTCCTCTGTGGCATTGAAGAGATCGAGGAAGATTTCTTCCGTTCCTTTCCGTTCTCCTTCGCAATGCTCCAGGTCTGCGACCCTCTGGCGGAGTGAATCCATCTCTTTGATGAGAGCTTTCGTTTTCTCGTCCTTGTCAACCATCATGGAGCCCTAACGTTTAAAGTATATATTATTATAAGATTTCTTCAAATTTTCTTTTCGCTTCCCTTGACCCTCCGGTCGAATTTTTCTTATACTTAGGGGTCAAAAAAGTTCTTTCAGAATTTCCCTTTCGTGATGGAAGCCATGGAAACTGTACCGGTGCAGGAGAATGAATGCAGAATTACAAACTTTCAGATGTGCCTTCAGGAGATGGGGTTGGGTGGGGCCTTCATTCTCCAGAACGCAGACCTCTTCTACTTTTCGGGGACGATCCAGTCTTCTGTTCTCT
>CAYMJV010000033.1:0-32009 GCA_964390545.1 uncultured Syntrophaceae bacterium | reverse complement strand
ACACTGATGAAGCTGGGACTCCCCTAAATAAAACCTAAATGACAAGTTTCAAATGCCAAATGTCAAAGTATTTGAACTTTGAAACACTATTGGGAAAAACCCAAAAATAGGGAAAATGTCATTCTGAGCCCTTCGCTCACTGTCACTCTGAGCGAAGCGAAGAGTCTGATTTTATGGCTCAGGATAAACTCCGCGAAGAATCTCGCTTTTCCTAAGACTTGAGACCCTTCGCTTTGCTCAGGGTGACACAAAAACGGTGCTTTCTAAAACTCCGTCAGCATTTGACATTTCTTTTAAGAGGAGAGAATTCATGTTTAAACCTGAAGGAATCTATGTGGCGATGATGACCCCTTTTGAAGACGGATCGATCAATGAGACCGTAGTCCGCCAGATGGTCGATTTTGTAATTGAAAAAGGGGTTCATGGAATCTTCCCGATCAGTTCGGTGGGGGAGTTTATCCACCTCGATTTGGAAGAGAAAGTCTTCCTCATGCAGATCATCCATGATCAAGCCAGGGGAAGAGTCCCGGTCACACCCGGGATCGCCTCCTCCCGTCCAAAAGAATGTATTTTCCTTGCCCAGAAAGCTCAGGAGATTGGCTGTGAAGCGGTCGTGGTGGCCCCGCCCTACTATTATCCCATCAGTCAGGAAAATATGGAGCGCCATTACGAGACGATCAGCGATGCAGTCGATATCCCCATCATCCTTTACAATATTCCTCTCTTCGCAACACCGATCAGTTATGATGTGGTCAAACGCCTTTCCCGAAAGAAAAATGTCGTGGCCATGAAGGACTCAAGCGGGAGCATGGTCGATCTTCTCCACTACATGGATAAGATCCGTTTAATCGGAGAGGATCTCTCCATTCTCATAGGCCGTGAAGAGATCCTTTTCCCGGCCCTGATGGTTGGGGCAAAGGGATGTATGACAGCTACGGCGGGTATTCTGCCGGAGGTGATGGTTGGAATCTATAAGGCCTGGCGGGAAGGGAATTATGAGAGGGCCAAAGACCTTCAATTCTCCATTCTCTTGTTCGTTCGAGCTATGTTTGCAGCTCCATTTCCCCTTGGGTTTAAAACCGCTCTCGAAGTACGGGGCTTCAAAATGGGTCCTCCTCAGCAGCCCCTCTCCGATGCGGAGTATTTTAAGTTCTTGGGCATCAAGAGCCGTATAGAAAAGGTAATGCAACCGATTCTGGATAACCTGCCGAGATAAAAACGCATTGGGCGTAGAGCATAATCTGTAGGGCGTGATCCCCTGATCGCGCCTTTAAATAGTGCGTTCGGGGAACGCACCCTACATATTTCCATTAGTCCTACGGCCTATGAAGATTCCAAGCAGCAATAAACGCGAGCCCCTTTTCTGTTAGTGCTATGGCAGTGCGATTGACGGACTCATGCTTATCTAAATAATTTCTCTCCAGACAAGGCATATCACCGCAAGAGAGGACCTCATCCTTATTCCTAAAATAATCGAGTATATCTGAGGCATGTTCCCGGGTCTGTTCCACTTCGGGATCGCCTCCCTCATGCTTTGCCGAGATATTGGGCACTCGTGAAGCTACTTCCAGGAGATCGCAGCGCCGATTGTAAGGCTGCCTCACGATGCTCTTCCAGGTTTCAGTGATGTGATGTTCAATCCGGACGTTTTCTTCCAGCCCCAGTTTCTTGCGTATTTCGGACGACAGTTCCAGGGTCTGACAGTCAACAGAATTGCTCAGGTTGAAGCCGATGAGGGGTGTTGAACCATCCTTCCTTGAAAAGAGCCGGGCTGCCATCAAGGTCCAGAGGACGGAATAAGGATTGTCATTTCCCATGAAGACGGAGATCTTAAACTCCATATCGACTCCTAATTTGTGAAGGAGATATCCAAGAAGCACCGTTCCGGGATTGATGTTGAGCACCTGTCGGATTCCATAATTGGTGTAGTAATAGAGATATTCATCAATCCATTGAAGGGCGTGCTCATTGGGCTGGCCAATCCCTCCAAAATAGCCCGTGATCGTCTCCGGACCCCCAAGATGGACATTCGAACCATCGGTTCCTTTTGTATCAAGAGTCTCCACATAACTGGCTCCAACGATCTGCATGGCAGCCGCCACAGCCAGGGTATCTCCCTGATCGCCCTCCTGCTCCTTCATCTTCCGAACGCGAATATATCGCGAAGGCATGATCTCCTTTTTCTCTATGGCCTGGCGGGCCTCTGTAATCAGCCATGGAAAATATTGAAAGGCGCTGATTTCCAAAGTGACTGCATGGGCTTCGTCAAAGGTCATCCCATCGACCCGCTCCCCTAAGATTTTGCGCCTGAATTCAGAAACGGAGATAAAGGAACCTTTATCCCGTTCAGCCATGAGCCATTCCAGATCTTTGAGGTACGGGGATTTCATCACCTGAAGTCTTTTGAAAAGATTGGAAAGCTTCTGAGCTTTCCGGGCCTTGGCATTGATCTCCCCTGGTGTCCCATACTTCTCCACAACACGAAGCAATCCATTGATGACAGAATTGTCCGGGTCAAGGAGGAATTGATTCACCTCCTTCAGGGTAGAATGACCGATCCTTAATCGTTTCCTCAGGTTTTGATTCCCACCTTCTTTCATCTCTTCCTCCATAAATTTAGGCATATTTCTGGATCTGGTAAAACTGACCCAACAGTGCCGCCCCCAAGAGGGAGGATTGATCTTGATATCTGAATTCGAAATCACCTGTCCACCGCTTTTTCGCCTCCAAGAATCCCCTGATCTTTGCTCCGCCTCCTGTGGTCATCACAACCTTGCTTATTTTGACCAGGCTTGCTACCTCCTTCAGATGTTCACGATGGTAAATCGCGTTTCCTTTGAGTAATCCCAGAAGGATCTTCTCCCGGGTTGTCTCCAATGTCAAACCTGAAAAGCTTGCTGTCATCTGTTCGAGACTGTAGCGGCATCCTTGCAGGAAAGGGACGTAATCAGGCAGGTCAGCCTCTATGCCTTCTGGATCATGGCTGGGAAGAAAACTTTCAAGAACCGTTGGAATATAGTCGTTGTAAAATTGATCAATGGTCATGTCCCTGCAAAATACAGAATGAAACCATTCCAGAGCCAAGCCCCCTGTATTGAGCACGAAGAAGGTGACCCATCGGTCAGGAATGACATGACAGCGAACGTTAAAATTTCCAGAGCTTACGGGCTTGTCCACGCACACGTTCGTGATCTCGCATGTTCCGCAGATGAAATTAATGTCCCCAGGGGCCGTGAATCCCCCTGATAAGGCAGCAAGGACAGCATCATTGCCTCCGCAAAGAACATCGCAATCCTTTGGCAAACCCAACTCAGCAGCAATCTTGGGTAAGATGCGACCAGCCTTATGATAGGATTGTTTCAATGGTGGAAGCTTGTCTTCCGGAATCTTAGCCATAGCCAAGACATCTTTATTCCAAGTGAGATCATGACGGGCTGTATTGTAAAGACCGGTAATTGAGGTCGTAGATGGATCGATGACCCATTCACCTGTAAAGCGCTTGACCATATAGGTATTACAGTGGCCAAATTTAGCAGAACGTTTCCAGACATTGGGTTGGTTTTCCAGAATCCATAAGATGGAACAGAGGGACGAGCCACCGGAGACAGGCAGGTTGCAGGTCTCCTTGAGAAACTTTTCCTCTCCTACCAGTTGCCGAATCTCTCTGGCCTGTTTATGAGAGCGACCATCCAGCATAAGGATGGCGGGACCCAATGCTGTCCCATCCTCTCCCATGGGCAACAAGCCGGGGGTCGTCACAGAAAAGGAGACTACCCCAACTTTGGAGAGATACTCCTTGATCTCAACAGAGCAATCCTTGAGAGCATGCCACCATTTCTCCGGTTCGATATCGGCCTTTCCACGATCATAAAGGTTGATCTCATATTCCCTGGAGGTTTCACACCTCTTCTCCAGCTCAGGGCTGAAGACCCCGATCTTAAAGGCGGTGGTTCCCACATCAATGGCAAGAATGTCTCTTTTCATATGAAAATACCTCAAGCAAAATTGAACTATTACAAACAAATAAATCAGATGTAGGGTGCGTTCCCCGAACGCACCGTTCAAAGGCGTGATCGGCGATCACGCCCTACAGAATTACGTCAATATAAAGTGCGTTCGCATCTAGATACTACTTTTTCAGAACTGCCTTCAACTTCTGCAGTTCCCCTTCGACCATATTGTAAGTGTGCTGGGCTTCCGGAAACCTTCCCTTTCTCACATCCTCTGCGTAAGCCTCCATTGCCTTTAACGTCTCCGCTCCCAGATTCGCATACTTTTTTACAAATTTTGCAGTGAAGGCCTGGAAGATTCCCAAGATATCGCTAACGATCATCACCTGCCCATCCGCGTCAACTCCAGCTCCGATACTGTAGACAGGAATGGTCAAATCATCTCGAATGATTTTACAAACTTCCGGTGGGACCGCTTCTACGAGAAGGGAGAAAGCCCCCGCTTTTTGAACAGCCCTGGCATCTTCAATCAGCTCCAGTGCTGCTTCAGTTGTGCGGCCTTGAGCCTTAAATCCTCCTAATTGTCCCGAACTCTGCGGGGTGAGGCCGATGTGCCCCATGACTAACATCCCCCCATCGGCAATGGCTCTGATCTGAGGACAGACTCTTCGCCCCCCTTCGAGCTTGATTGCATCGACTCTGGCCTCTTTATGAAAGCGACCTGCATTTCGAACAGCCTCGTCGATGTTGACCTGATAGGAAAGAAAGGGCATATCACCGATGATAAAAGTGTTGGGGGCACCCCTGCGTACCGCCTCTGAATGATAGATGCACTGATCCATGGTGACAGGAATCGTGCCTTCATAACCGTAGATACACATCCCAAGAGAATCGCCCACCAGAATCATATCCATCCCCGCCTGTTCTGCGAATTGAGCGGTCCAGTAATCATAAGACGTAATCCAAACCGCTTTCTGACCGGATTTCTTCATATTCTGAAGATCAAATCGCGTTAATTTCTTTTTCATCTTTTTGCCTCCTGATTCTAATTTGTGGGGTTAGAATTATAACCAAAAGAATATCTTTTGACGAAAAAATCGTCAATAGAATACTTATGCAGAATTAAAATATCGTAGCATAACCCCTCCCCCTCGATGGGGGAGGGCGTGGGTGGGGGTGATACCTCTATGCGGGGAAATATGGAAAGGAGCTGCTGTGCCTTGAATGCTATTCTTAAAGAGATGTTGAGGCTGGTTAAAACCAGGGGGATTGAATGGGTAAGCTGCAAGTCTTAACCCTGAAGTTCGGCGAAGAATTGGGGATTAGAAGGGGTTAAGTTGCAAATCAAGATCGTAATAATCAATTCCATATCCTAGGTCAGGTAGATTAAGGTTTAGAAAATATGCTTGTGATATAATCAAATGTCGCCTTCAAATTCCCACCTAAAAGCGTAACAGCCCCGACAATAACTGCCGTGATCAAAGCAACGAGGAGGGCATATTCGACAGCGCTAGCACCCTCATCATCTTTTAAAAACTCTAGCAGCTTTTCCATTGAGTTCAGTCTCCTCTCCTCTTGCGTTTTCAGTAAACCCCGTTAGAAGACCTTTGATCCTCTAACGGGAAGGCTGACACGGGGCATTAAACCCTTTGTTCGCTCCCATAAGGAAATTACCTTCGTCCCCGCTGCAAGCAGTGGGGCTTTCTAACGGGGTAAAGATGAATTAAACCACCCTAAAAATAAGGGGCTCGTGAAAATATAGACCACGAGCCCCGCAAAATTTCTCTTGCTTCGGCAACCCGGCTGTCCCCAGTTTTAAAGACCCGTGGCTTTCCGTCCCACGATTACTCGTGGTTTGGCTTTATCGGCAATATTAGTTTAGGTTTCTTCTCTGCGATTAATCTACCATCAATTTTAGTGCCAAAAGAAACAAAATACGTAAACTATTTGATTTTAAAGGATTATTTCAAGAATTGGAATTTTACGGGAGGACAAAAATATGACCTATTTTGTCACAAATAGTAAGTATTTAAGGACCACGAGCAAGGAAAGGAGGACGTCCGTACAGAACGTGATTTACAGCAATAAGGACTGGTTGAAACTAAGGGGATTGAATACTCGACCTGCTACTAGACACTCTAAGCCAGCCGTCAAGGTTGATTATTATGGATAGAAACATTCAACAAAAAAGTCCACAGCCATTTCTGACCCTGATTGGCTTCTTTGAGAACTGAATACAAAACCCAGGGCGTAGACTTCTTGGTTAGTGAAAGGTGATTAAGACTTGCATTACCTACAAGTCAACAAAAACAAGAATTTGGCGGTTACCAGCCTCCATGATTTTCACGATAATACGGAGATCCGTAATATCCATAGCCTTGGTTGTAGTAAGGGTAATCAGAATAACCATGAGCGCCATAATCCCCTGCACAACCTGTCAACATAAGCCCAATTAATAGCACTATTCCCCAGAAGATAAACTTCCTTTTATCCATTGAAATCCTTCCTTTCTTACTAATTTAATTTTAGTCATTGAATCACCGAAATTCAAGGTCAACGGAAGCTCATTACCCTATTACGCAACGGATTACTATCTGAAATGTTGCATTTGGATCGAGATTAAGAAATTACTCTTTGAGGAAGGAGTCCCGCAATATGGATTTCTCCGTATTAATGTCGATTTCCTGCAAGTAGAAAAATGAGAGGCCAATTTTTTATCTTTTGGAGGGAAATGTGATATCATCATCTGACAATGACCTCCATTACACCAAGCCAAGCCGAATCACCTTTTATCCTTTCAATTGATACTGGCACTTCTGCGGTGCGAGCCTCTCTCTTTGACTGCCTTGGGCGGGCGATTGGTGGAATGGAAGCCCGTCAGCCTCTTGAGATTAAAACAACAGCAGAGGGAGCTTCCGAGGTAGACCCCGATCTCATTCTGGAGCGCACCTGGGGTTGCATCGACTCTGTAATGGAACAAGCTACTTCTATGAGCCAAAGGATTGCAGGCGTAGCCTCCTGTACCTTTGTCGGCAATATCCTTGGAGTAAATAGTACCAATCAAGCCATCACCCCTCTTGCAACCTACGCTGACACGCGGGCGTATGGTGAAGTCGCCGGTCTTCAGGCTGAATTTAATGAGGTTGCGGTTCATGAGCGAACAGGTTGCCATTTCCATCCTTGTTACCTTCCCGCCTATTTTCAATGGTTCGCCAAGACGAGACCCAATCTTTTCAAACAGGTCTCGCGGTGGATTTCGATCGGAGAATATCTTGAGCTAAAACTTTTTGGCGAGTCTGCCGTCAGTTATTCTGTTGCCTCGTGGTCAGGACTACTCAATCGATACGATCTGGTTTGGGATGAAGCTCTTCTAAAAGCCCTTCCGATCAGGAAGAATCAACTCTCCCCCCTTGTCGATTCCAATCATTTTCGAAGAGGGCTTCGTCCTGAGTTTGCCAACCGCTGGCCTGCACTTCAGAATATTCCTTGGTTCCCTGCATTAGGGGATGGCGCAACTGCAAATATCGGAAGCGGATGCATATCTCCAGAACGAGTTGCTTTGACGGTTGGAACAACAAGTGCCCTTCGTGCGGTTGTAGACTTTCCTATTTCTCATATCCCTGAAGGCCTTTGGTGTTACCGTGTGGATAGTCGACGCTCCCTCCCTGGAGGAGCACTGAGTGAAGGGGGGAGTCTCTTTTCGTGGCTGACAAAAACACTGAAACTCCAAAGCCTCTCGGAAGTCGAGCAAGCTTTAGCCAAAATGGAACCGGATGCTCACGGCCTCACCATGCTTCCCTTCCTGGCCGGAGAGAGAGCTCCTGGCTGGGCCGGCCATGCACGAGGGACCATTCATGGTCTCTCTCTGGCCACAACCCCTCTCGAGATTCTTAGGGCGGGCTTGGAAGCAGTGGCTTATCGGATTGCGATCGTTTTCGAACGCTTACGCCAGCTTCTGCCCTCCGAACGGCAGATTATTGCGAGTGGCGGGGCTCTGCTTCACTCTCCCTCCTGGCTTCAAATCATGGCGGATACTCTCGGCCGACCAGTGGCTGTTTCAGAGGTGCAGGAAGCCTCTGGAAGGGGAGCTGCCCTCCTGGCCTTGGAGGCACTCGGTATTCTTGAAGACCTCAGCGTGGCTCCTGATTTTATTGGGCCGGTCTTTGATCCAGACTTCAAACGTCATGAAAGATATCTCAAAGCCATCGATCGCCAGAAAGTTCTTTATGAAAAGCTGATAAAAGACCATTGAATAAAGTGTAATCGTGAGGAGTTTTTCCTGAGTAAGAAAGAAGATTCTTCGGGGCGATGCCCCTCAGAATGACACCTTTTTATGGAGGGAGAGGATGGAACTCTATGATATCGGCTTAATCGGACTAGCGGTCATGGGCCAGAATTTGGTCCTGAACATGGAGCGAAATGGTTTTAGGGTTGCCGTTTATAATCGCACGAAGACCACGACAGATGCTTTTATGAAGGAAAAGGCGGCAGGCAAGAATATTAAGGCTGTTTATTCATTGAAGGATTTGGTCACGTTGCTGGAAAGGCCGCGAAAGATTCTCCTGATGGTCAAAGCGGGGCAGCCAGTCGATGAAATGATCTCGCAATTAACACCACTCCTCGAGCGGGGTGATCTCATGATCGACGGAGGGAACTCCTTTTTTCAAGATACGGAGCGCCGTTCGAAGGAGGTTGAATCAAAGGGTTATCTTTACATAGGAACGGGAATTTCAGGTGGAGAGGAAGGTGCTCTCAAAGGCCCCAGCATTATGCCCGGTGGTTCTCCCGAGGCTTATGCTTTCATCGAATCTATCTTGAAAGCCATTGCGGCAAAGGTTAGCGGGGATCCCTGTGTAACTCATATCGGCCCCCGAGGCTCAGGACATTATGTTAAGATGATCCATAACGCGATTGAATATGGCGATATGCAGCTCATTGCCGAAGCCTACGACATCCTCCATCGAGGACTCGGCCTGTCCGCCGAGGAACTGCATCAAGTATTCTCCCAATGGAATGATGGACCCCTCTCCTCTTATTTGATTGAGATCACCTCTGACATCTTTACGGTTACGGACAGAGAAACGAATCAACCCCTGGTCACTAGGATTCTTGATTCCGCAGGTCAAAAGGGAACAGGAAAGTGGACCAGTCAGAATGCCTTCGATCTGGGAATTCCCATCCCTACGATCAATGCCGCCGTAGAGGCAAGAAATCTCTCAGTCTTCAAAGAGGAACGAGAGAGAGCCGCCAAGGCTTTTCCGCTGACTGTTGATCACTACTCTGGTGATCCAAGAACTTTTACGGAGAAGGTTGGTCATGCCCTCTATGCCTCGAAAATCTGTTCCTATGCCCAAGGCCTGGCGCTGCTTCAGGCGGCCAGCTTCGAATATCAATACCATTTGAACTTAGCAGAAATCGCGCGCATCTGGCGCGGTGGATGCATCATTCGGGCTCGATTCTTGGACGATGTCTCCAGAGCTTATCGGGAGAACCCAGAGCTTCCGAACTTGATCTTGGCTCCTTTCTTCCGGGAAGCTCTCCTTCAGCGACAAGAGGCTTGGAGGCATGTTGTTCAGACAGCCATCCAGCTGGCCATTCCAGTTCCAGCAATGAGTGCCTCTTTGGCGTACTTTGACTCTTATCGTAGCTCCCGGTTGCCAGCTAATTTGATTCAAGCCCAGCGCGACTACTTCGGAGCCCATACTTATCGAAGGATCGATCGAGAGGGAGTCTTCCACACAGAATGGAAGGAAAGGAAACCCTAACCAAAGATATTTGAAATCTCCCTTCACCCTTCTCGTTCGGCTGAGCTCACGACGAAGCCCTCTCCCCAAAGAGACTGTGTCGTAATGTCATTCTGAGGCATTAGCCGAAGAATCTCTGTTTTCCAACCTATTGATTCTATGAGATTCTTCACTTCGTTCAGAATGACAAGCATGGCGTTTCCCCCCAATACGACACAGTCTCAAAAGGGAGAGGGAGGGGGTGAGGGGAGAACTTCGTGAGGGGATGAATTTTATTTTAGAAATTTTGTAATGTTTTTTACCTGATCGGCAGTCTTTTTGATCTCCTTGACTTCTTTTAGCCCGGGGATATCTTCCACTTCTTTCTTGATTTCAGAAATCACATTGCCCTTCTGATCCTTTTTCTCTTTCTCCTTATCTGCCCTCCGTTCGTCCCGGATCTTTCTCAACTCCTTAACCGTCTTCCCCAAACCTTCCCCAATTTGAGGGAGCCTTTTCGCACCAAAAAGGAGAAAGAGAATCACTAAAATAACCAGAATTTCCGGCAAACCGAGTCCAAACATGCCTTAACCCCATACATCAGTAATGAGTTCGGAGTTATTAGTTCGGAGTAAAAAGATCAAAATATAAATACCTTGCTCCACACTCTCAAATTCCAAACTATTCAACAATATTCTTAATGCTTTATTATAAAAGAAGACCGCAAAAAAAGGAAGAAAAATGTCTGAATTTTTGTTATCATGTTAAATAAGAAGTTTATAGCAATAACCTCAGGAGGTATTTCATGGCAAAAGAACTGACATGCCCTATCTGCGATGCTGACATTCCATTGGACGGAGACGAAACGTCGGGTGATCTGATTCTCTGTTCCTATTGCAACATGACCTTCAAGATGGAGAAGAAGATGGACGATTGGGCCCTTGTGGAGGATTTTGAAGAATAACCTGGGCACCTGGAATAATGGAATGATGGAATAATGGGTCGATGAAACTCCTCTATACTTCGGATCTCCACGGGGAAACTCACCTCTATCAGGAACTCTTAGAACTATCTATCGCTTCCTCAGCAGAAATCATAGCCCTCGGCGGTGATCTTCTTCCCTCCTTCCCTCCATCTAAGCGATATGAAGATATGATTCCCAACCAAAACATTTTTGTGGATCAGTTTCTCATCCCTTTTTTCAAAAAGATCTTAGAGACCACCTCGGTCAGACAGATCTTCCTCATTCCCGGGAATTGGGACATCGGTTATCCCTATCTCTTTAAATATCCAACCGAGGGGATCGTCGATCTCAACCAGAGAATTTATCGACTCAAGAATGGATACGACCTCATTGGATACCCTTTTGTTCCTCCGACGCCTTTTCGGCCAAAGGATTACGAGAAGATGGACGACCCAGAAGCCCCCTGGCCTCCCCAGAGGAATCCATCCTATATCAGATCCTCTGACCAAACGGACCAACTCACCGCCGTGGATCCGTATCTCTATCTAAGGGAGCGGGAAACCATTCGAGAGGATCTGAGACAACTTCCAGACCCTCTTTGTCACAAAAGGGCGATCTATATGATGCACTCGCCTCCCTTTGGGACGAAATTGGATTTTATCCGAGGGAAAATATCAGCAGGAAGTCGTTCAATCAAACTTTTTATTGAGGAAAATCAGCCTCTTTTAACTCTTCATGGTCATATTCATGAATCACCCGAACTCTCCGGTGCATATTTCGATCGCATTGGAGAGACAATCTCTATCAACCCAGGGCAATTTGTCTTCTCCAGTCGGGATTCCACAAAGCTTCATGCGGTCACTTTTGAAGTGGAGAATATCGAAGACACGCTCACGCATACGTGTTACCCAAGAGTTCGGAGTAATTACTAGTCAGTCCATAATTATATAGACATCGGAAACTAAATCCCTCCTCCCCTCCCTTTACAAAAGGGAGGAATTCCCCTCTTTGGAAAAGAGGGGTTAGGGGAGATTTTCTGAAGAATATGTCTACTCAATTATGGACTCCTTAGTAGTTCGGAGTTCGGAGTGTTTTGTTATGAAACCCTTGATTCTGCATTCCGCAATTAGGTTGGCCCTTGAACTCTTTTTATCAACCCTCCTTATTGTAACCTTGGCGTCATTTTGCGCATTCTCACCCGCCCTATGCCAAGAGAATCCTGCAGCGGAATGGCACCTTCTCTACCTGAAAATTCGGGATTCTCAGATTTCTAGGGAAGAAGCTTCGGCCAGATTGAGAGCCTTAGAGCCTTTGCTGAGAGATCGTTACTTAAAAAGCTGGAACCAAAAATCAGAGGGTCGCCCCGATTTCCCCTTGAAAGGATACGGCCCAAGTGCCATAGGTGGGCAAGGTGGAAGCGGATATCAGCCCAAAGGCTATGACTTTTTTGATGGGAATCGTCACAAAGGCCACCCCGGCCATGATATCTTTATCCGGGATAAGGATCAGGATAGCGTCGATGATAGTACAGGGAAACCTGTGGAGGTCGTCTCCATCTCTTCTGGAATCGTCGTTTCGGTCAACCTCAACTGGGAGTCTTCAAGCCCAATACGCGGAGGAAACTGCGTCTGGATCTATGATCCGATCAAGAGCCGGTGCTATTACTATGCCCACTTGAACGAAATCTTCGTTAGCGTTGGCCAAATCGTTTCTAAGGGAAACCGATTAGGAACTGTTGGAAGAACAGGTGTGAAGGCTTACCCCAAACGCTCGCCTACCCACCTCCATTTCGTGGTACACCAATCGATAGGGGGACACCCCAAACCCATTAATCCTTATTTGGAGCTAATCAAGGCAGCAAATGATTAAAGTGTGAAGGCCAAGACTTGATTTGGCGACATTGGTAGAACAGGTACAAACTGATTGTTTCAGTATTCTTCAATGGGAGGTTGGTTCGGAATATGATGGTCGCTAATTGAAAGACAGCGCCACGGCGATGTTGGCTGCATTTGCTGGAGTTATTTGTTTTGTTCGATTCTTTCTTTCCAGTAGCCTGGCCGACGATGGAGATGGGCTACCGCAATGATGCGAAGAGTACGAGATTTGATTTGATAGATCACTCCATATGGAAACCTATTGACCAAACAACGGCGGGAGTTCTTTGAGAGTGTCGACCAAGCGTTCGGATACTGAATGATACGAGCAATGGTGGCGTAGACTTCCTCTGCAAACTCAAGACCAAGCCCCGATTGGCATTGCTCATAGTACGCTACAGCCCCATCCAATTCTTCTTTGGCATCGGGGTGAAAGTAGAACTTCATCTTCCGTACTTCTTACGAAGATCCGAAAAAACCTTCGCGCCAGGAAGCTGTCTCACCTTGCCTTTGTCAATTTGAGCGATACGCCGTTCAGCCTCCTTAGCCCAAAGTCTGTCAACTTCTGGCTGCGTGGGCAGGTTAAGACTGGTAAGCAACTGTTCTACCAGACTCACCCTGGCATCGGCTGGGAGTTGCAAAACTTCATCAATTACTTTCTTGGCAACGATGGGCATATTGATATCCTCCATTCATACCTATTCAAGCACATTTTATAGCAAGAAGCAAACCTTTGTCAGAGCAGAAAGACGCAGCTGAGCTGTGCTTCAACTTCCTTGTCCAGTCAACTATGGAAGCTCACAATAAATTCCCCTTAGCCACCTTTTGCAAGTTTTTTGAGAATGCTAAGAACTCCTAAGGCAAATGGGGAAAAGTATTGCTTGCCTGGATAGTGAGCGGGTTCGGGCATATTTATACCAAGAGATTTTCCTATTGATTTACTCTCGTTAAAAAGATCTCGAAAAAGAGAGGACAGCAGATATTCATCGTCAGACCAGGGGGGTGTTGAAAGCGCTTTTGATAGTCGGTCTAACAATAAAAAAGTCCTGGTCCAGTTTATGTATTTTGGTATTTCTTTTAGTCCGAAGGCATAAAGCAACTCCTTTTTTCTATTTAAAGAATAACGCGGGATTTTTTGCTCCGATATTTTTGTTACCATCTGCGCGCGTGACCATCTTTCAAGGATGGTGTAAATATTTTTTTGATTATAATAAATTTCTTTAGCAATGGAATTCGAGTTACCGCTCTCATTGGCTAAAAGGTAAATAAGAATTTCGGTATGGGCATCCACACCCAAAATGCTCCTTAGAAGAAGTTGAATCAGGGATGAATGGTGAAGTCTGGGCTCTGTTATGATATTTCTTATTTTGAAGGCATTAAAAAAAGTCTTATATTCATTGATCAGATTCTTCCGAAGTCCATCAGAATCGCATTTCCCAAATTTGATTTTATTACGCGCATTCTTATTATAGGTATCAATGAATAACCCCAATATTTCAGGCAAAAGGGCAGGCTCTTCCAATCCCGGAGATCGTTCTAGGAAAACCTTCACTATCCTTTTCAGGCGGGAGAGATTTATCCATTCCCCTTTTTTAACTAGCCACTCCGTCGATGAGGATAAAAGACGCTTATCGTGTAAACCTACGGTGAGAGTGGACACAGTGAGGGGCTCAAGATCTATGATCCACTTTCCCTCAGCCTTTACATGGGATGTAACACCTAAAGCGGCCCATTGTTTCCAATGGATATCGAGGAGTGCATTGTAAAACTTTTCCTTAAATTCTCTTAGCGACGCTTCCATGGTTATGAGTCTCCAAAAAGTCCTTTAGCAATGCTTTAAATACCTCCGAAACATCCTGAGTAATCACCCATTTCGCTGCCATTTCCATTTCAATTTCTGTAGGTTTAAGAGCAAATAGGTCCTGGACATGGTAGCCATTCTGGTCAACCGCGGCATTCTGACGATCAAGGGCTTCAAAGATATCATCGATGATATTGGGCTCTACCGGTCTCATTTGGTTAGTATTTTAAATACTTAAAGTTAGTGCTTTAAATACTAATATTTCAAAACCGATTTGTCAATATAAATCTCTGGGCAGATATGGAATGCTCCATCGACTGATTGATTTGACCCATTTGGCGGCGCCAAGCTGCTGCCTTCAGGACAAGGTCTAAAACGCCGCTCAGGATCACCTCTGAACTCCTTGGCCGGAGCGGCCCGACTGAGCTCGCCGAAATCTCGGGTCGAAGGCGAGCCCTGGCATTTATGCCGGTGAGCTGAAGTGTTGACTTCCCTGGAAGGCTGTCCTATACTTGGATTGAGTAAAGTTTGCGAGACGTCGCGGGGAGCTGGGACGAGTCCAGCTGAGAGGGTGACCTAAACAGTCGCCGACCCGCTGAACCTGATCTGGATAATGCCAGCGGAGGGATCGACAGAAGGATTTGAAAATGCCGACCCTTCGAGGTCGGCATTTTTTATGGGTCAAGGATACCATGCCCCTGGAAATTGACCGCTTAATAAAGATTCTTTCGACAGTTCGCCAGAGGCAGCCTGTTGTTCACGCGATCAGCAATTGGGTGACCGCGAACGATGTAGCCAGTGCACTCCACGCTGTGGGTGCCCGGCCCATCATGGCCTTTACTCCTGAAGAAGTGAAAGAAATTACCTCTGGCGCTGATGCCCTGGTACTTAATTTAGGTACTCCCTCTCCATTGGGAATTGAGTCCATGCTGCGAGCGGGCCATCAAGCTGTGGCGTTAGGCCGTCCGGTGATCTTTGATCCCGTCGGAGTTGGGGCATCTCCATTCCGAATAAATGCCTCTAAAAGAATTGTCACTGAACTTCGTCTCACTGTCATTAAAGGAAACCGGGCTGAAATCGGGTTTCTTGCAGGAAGGGGTGGCAAACTGGCTGGGATTGACGCTGTCACGGGGCCGGAGGATTTGTCCACAGCTGCCGCCCAACTTTCAAACACCTCAGGAGCAGTGGTGGCCATCAGTGGACCACAAGATCTCATCGTATTCGCTGAACGTAAAGTCATTGTGGAGAATGGACATCCTATGATGGCCCGGGTGACAGGTTTGGGTTGCATCCTTACTGGTCTCATTGGTGCCTTCGCTGCTGTCGAAAATGATCCCCTGACGGCTGCCGTAGGAGCGATCGCCTTTTTTGGTTTGGCTGGAGAACAGGCTGCTCTTCAAGCAAAAGGCCCTGGCACTTTTAAAACAACGCTGCTCGACATCTTATTCACGTTGACCCCAGAGGAAATGCGGCAGAGAATCAAACTGAGAGAGGAGACACTTGGAGGGTAATTATGGATACACGGAAGGTCGCTCGCGCGGTCATTCTGGTTGCGATCGGAGTCGCTCTCTCCCCCTTTACGAGCATCCCCATTGGCATTGCAAAAATAAACCCAGTGCAGCATTTTGTTAATGTCCTCGGAGCAGTGCTGCTCGGCCCTTGGTGGGCTGCTGGAATTGCGCTGATCATTGGCATCCTGCGCAATTCCCTTGGTACTGGAACGTTACTGGCCTTTCCCGGCGGAATGATCGGGGCGTTTATCGCAGGCTTTTCCTACCGTGCTACTCGCAACATTTATATCGCCGCACTCGGAGAGATCATTGGCACCGGTCTTCTTGGAGCGATCGCCAGTGCCTTGATCGTTGCTCCCGTATTGATGAAAAAAGGAATGGCCATGGGCGCCCTCATCATCACTTTTTCTGGAAGTTCCCTTCTCGGTTCGATCATCGGTGTTTTAGCCCTCAAACTCCTGGAACGGGCTGGCATCGCCAAACTGAAGCGAAACGGGATTTGACACAGCCTCATGACTCTCCAATTTGAAAAGGTCTCCTACCGATACCCTGGCACGGATGCTTGGGCAATTCATGACCTCGACCTGACCATTAAACCCGATGAGAGCGTCCTTGTTGCTGGTGCGAGTGGGAGCGGTAAATCGACCCTGTGCCGGGCCTCCATCGGACTGGTCCCCCATTTTCATCAGGGTCAGTTGATGGGCCGAGTTATTTTGGAAGGCCTTGATACGCGCCAACATCTTGTCTATCAGTTGTTTCGTCATGCTGGCCTGGTCTTTCAGAACCCGGATGCTCAATTATTTAACTATTCCGTTGAAGCAGAGCTCGCTTACGGCCTGGAAAGTCTGGGACTCTCCCCCTTTGACATCGAGGAACGACTTGCCTGGGTGGAAAAACTCTTGGGGCTCGAATCGCTCATCAAAAGGTCTCCGCACACTCTCTCCGGAGGGGAAAAACAGAGGGTGGCACTGGCAGCGATCCTGGCCCTCCGGCCGAGAATTCTTTTGCTTGACGAACCCTTTACCCACCTTGACCCCGAGGGCGCTGAGCAACTTCGTACGACCCTTCGATTGATTCGATCGGAAGGTATCACTCTCATCATTATCGAGCATCGGCTTCATGAGATCATCACCGATGTGGACCGTCTGATCGTTCTCCATCAGGGGGAACGGAAAATCGATGGTTCGCCGCATGCTGTTCTTTCCGGAGATATTTCGACCTATGGTCTTAATCTTCCCCCACTGGTCCGACTCTTCCGTGCGTTGGGCTGGGGAAAAACTCCTTTCACCATACAGGAGGCCTTGCGGGAGATCGACGCGAATCATCTTTCTCCACAGGTTCTGCTTAATTTGCGGGAAGAGAATTCTATCGTTGTTGGGTCCCCTCCTTCAGCGCTCGGTCCCGTGGTCGAAGCCGAGGATCTCTGGTTTCATTACAAGGATTACGCCATTCTTCGTGGGGTTCATCTCAGGCTGGATCACGGGGAGTGTGTGGCCCTCATTGGAAGGAATGGAGCCGGGAAAACGACTCTCGCGAAGCATCTCAATGGTTTACTAAAACCCGACCGAGGATCGCTAAAGGTCCTTGGTCAGGACACTCGGAGAACATCGGTTTCGAAGCTGGCCCGACACGTTGGGTTCGCCTGGCAGAATCCGAATGACCAACTTTTTCGGACGACAGTACGCGAGGAAGTTTTGACTGGTCCAAGAGTGCTTCAGGCCTACGATCCTGCTTGGTGCAATCGGTTATTCGAACGCTTGGGGCTTGGGCCTCTTCTTGATCGATCCCCCTTCAGCTTAAGCGAAGGGCAGAAGAAGCGAGTCTCCTTCGCTGCTGCTTTAGCGCCTCAACCCGGTTTGATCATTTTTGATGAGCCCACAGCTGGACAGGATGATCCCTTTCGTCGGGAATTGGCTGACCTGATTCACGAATTGCAGCGAGAGAGGCGGACCGTCGTGCTCATTACTCATGATCTCGAATTTGCCGCCAAGCATGCCAGCCGCTGGTTGATCCTAGCTGAAGGACAAATTATTGCCGATGGCTCCCCGGACGCGGTCATGGCCAACCCTACGGCTATGGCCAAAGCAGGGCTTCGGCCAACTCAACGATTTCAACTCATCCAGGCTCTGAAAGAAACATCAAAGGAGGTAGAGATTGATCGGGTCCTCCCTTGACCCCCGTTCCAAATTGATTGCCCTTCTTGCAGCCACCTGTATTTTGATGACCTTTCATGGGTGGTCCGAACTTGCAATTGCTTTTGGAATCCTTTTAATGGTCACCCTTTTATTACATCTCGGCCTCGCTTGGTTGGGCCTGCTGAAGGGGCTGGGGTTTGCTGCGTTTACTTTTTTCATCATCGCCGGACTTGCCTTTGATCTGGTGACAGCCATCATGGCAGCCCTTCGCCTTCTTACCATTGGCACGGTCTTCTTTCTTTTTTTCCAGACCACCAGCCCGGAAGCCCTTTCAAATGCCCTGATCAAGATGGGAGTTCCCTATCCTTTCGCCTTTGTGCTCACTGCCTCCATGCAATTCGTTCATGTCCTCATCCGGAGGGTCATCAGCATCCGAGATGCTCAGCGGGCACGGGGTATCCCTGTCGAAGGTGGCCTCAGAGCATTCCGGTATTTCCCTGCTCTCGCCGGACCTCTCCTCATTCAGGCCTTTCAATTAGCAGACGAATTAGCAGAAGCGATGGAGGCTCGTGGTTTCGGAGCCCCAGGCCGTCGCTTCCGATACGAACCGCACCTTACGGTCTTGGACTGGGCTATCATCACCGTAAGCATAGCGGCCGCGGTGATCGTCATCTTGATCTAATTGATTGAGCCGAGGCAGGGGGATACCTTTGGCAGAGAGGGACAAAATGAGAAATGGATGTTAAACTATTTCTTCCCCTGGGCCTTCAGATAGTCCTTCCAGAAAGGCGAGATGTCCCGCAATCTCTGAATGATGGGGGGTAAATGTTCGATGATGTAATCCATTTCCTCCTTGGTATTATAAACGGAAAGGCTGAAACGGATGGAACCATGGGCAGCTGTGAAAGGGACACCCATGGCCCTGAGAACGTGCGAAGGTTCGAGGGAGCCAGACGTACAGGCCGACCCTGAAGAGGCACAGATGCCAAGATCCGAAAGCAACAAGAGGATCGATTCTCCCTCCACGAATTCAAAACTGACGCTCACGGTGTTGGGAAGCCGATTTTTTCGATCCCCGTTTACCAGCGTATTGGGAATCTTTCCCAAAAGCTTCGCCTCGAGATAATCTCTTAAAGCTTTCACTCGAGTGTTTTCCTCATCAAGGTTCTTTTTGGCCAGTTCGCAAGCCTTCCCAAGGCCGATGATGTAAGGAACATTCTCTGTCCCTCCTCTTCTCCCCTTCTCCTGATGGCCACCGATCAAAAAAGGAGAAAACTTTGTCCCCTTCCGGATATAGAGGACCCCAATCCCTTTGGGAGCATGGAGTTTATGCCCGGAGATGGAAAGCATGTCAATGGTCGATTTTTTGAGATTGAGAGGAATCTTTCCAGCTGCTTGGACCGCATCCGTATGGAAAGGAATCCCTTTAGCTTTTACAATCTCACCAACCTCTTCGACAGGGAAGATCACTCCTGTCTCATTATTCGCATACATGATAGTCACCAGAGTCGTTTCGTCGGTAATCGATTCCCTCAATTCGTCCAAATCCAGCCGTCCTTCCCGATCCACAGAGAGTTCCGTGACCCGGTAGCCCTTTCGACCCAGGTAGGTTGAGAGATTACCTACCGCCGGATGTTCTACCCGAGTGGTGATGAGATGACGTTTTTCTGGGTAGGAATCGAGCGTGCCCAGGATAGCTGCATTGTCGCTCTCCGTCCCGCAACTGGTGAAGACGACTTCAGAAGGTTCGGCCCCTAAAAAATCGGCCACCTTGTCTCTCGCCTCATCCACCTTTTTTTGAACTTGGCCTCCGAAGAAATGCATGCTGGAAGGATTTCCGTAAAACTCTGAAAAATAGGGAAGCATTGCCTCCAGGACCTCTGGGGCCACTTTTGTCGTCGCGTTGTTATCTACATAAACGGTCTTCACGGCCTGACCTCCTCAACCTCGATGTCATCGCTGACGAATTCTCTCAATTTTGATTCCACATACTGTTTCAATGTAAATTCGGAACTTGGGCAGAATGAACACTTTCCCCTCAAGGCGACCAAAACCTTGTTTCCTTCTATATCGATCAAATCCAAATCCCCCCCATCAGCCTTCAAAGCCGGGATGATCTCCCTTCCCAACGTCTCTTCAATCAATTTGATTTTCTGGATGTTCGTCAGCTTCCTTTTCTCTGGTTTAGCAGGAGGGACCTCCTTTTCCATTTCCTTTCTCACCCTCTCAATAAGGGCTTCAATCTTTGGATGGCACTGACCGCATCCTCCCCCTGCCTTTGTGTAGTACGTCACCTGTTCTATTGTCTTGAGATTATTTTCCCGAATCGCTTTGATGATCTCATTATCCGTCACACCAAAACATTTACAGACGATCTCAAAATCTTCTTTGATTACCTTCTCCCCTCGGTAATTCGCAATGGCCGCTTCGAGGGCTTCCCTGCCCATAACTGAGCAGTGCATTTTTTCCTCCGGAAGTCCTCCGAGATAGTTGGCAATATCCTGATTGGTAACTTTTCCCGCTTCTTCGAGGGTCCTTCCTTTAATGATTTCCGTTAAGGCGGAAGAAGAAGCAATCGCACTGGCACAACCAAAGGTCTTAAACTTCGCATCTTTGATGCGTTTCTTCTCGTCCAGTTTGAAGGAAAGCCTCAGGGCATCCCCGCAGGCCAGAGAACCCACTTCCCCCACACCATCCGGATTCTCAATCTCACCCACATTCCTCGGGTTTAGAAAGTGATCTTTCACCTTCTCCGTATAATCCCACATAGTATAATCCCCCGTTATTGATTAAGTTTACCCCGTTAGAAAGCCCGCGGCTTGCCCCGTGTGAAGCTTCACTTCTATCGGGGCTTGCAGCGGGAATGAAAATAATTTCCTTATGGGAGCGAACACGGGTTTTAATGCCCCGTGTGAGCCTTCCAGTTGGAGGGCCAAAGGTCTTCTAACGGGGTTTACTTTAAATTATAAATTCAATCCCTTTGAACCGTCAACTTTTTTTATCAACCCTTCGACTATCCCCGGTCTAATCCTTCGACTGCACTCAGGACAAGCGCCCGGGGTTTGCCCCTCGGCCTGAGCTCGGGTCGAAGGCTCAGGGTTGATACTGAGCGGCGCTTTTTTACCCCGTCCTGAAGGCCGGGGGTTGGCGCCGTCGAAGTATCAATTTTGCTTTCTACGCTCCACACGGGATAACCTTATGATTCCACAAATAATTTCCCCTTGCAAGGTATCTTTATGCTATACTTTCTTCAACTCCTCTTGAGGAATCACAGAAAAAATGTATCTCGGCATCGATTTTCTCATTACTTCTGAACTAAAGCTCTATATTTCGGAGGTCAATGTGGGCCTCCCCGGCGGAGCTCATGAGTACCATTTAACCCATCTCGTCTACCTTGGAAAGCCTTCAGACATTTTTCGGCGAATCGAATGGACTTCCCGGAAGGTTTACGGAAGGACTTTTAAAAGTTACATCGATTCCCTTCCCTTCATAGGGAGCCTCAAGCCCTTCAAGATATGGATGGATGGAATGGGTCCGTATCCGGAGACCTTTCATCCCGGACTGAGATTGGAAGACAAATGGAACCAATACCAGCTCCTGAAATCCATTGCTCCCATGCCCGAGACCATGATCCTCGATCCGGAGGATCTGGTCGGGATTGACCGCTTTCTTGAAAGGAAAAAGAAAGTCGTTCTCAAACGCCGAGTAGGAAGGGGGGGAAAAGACTTTCAAGTGATCAACGAGGCATCAGAATTTTGGAAATTGAATCTCGTGTCGAACTACTATCTCCTTCAGGAATATGTGGAGAGCAAGATCGATGGACATTCATTCTCCATCCGTGCAGTTGCCTTTGGCGGAGAATTTATGTGCATGTATGCCAATCTCTCCACAAGAGTCACCTCTAACCATGGCATACTCACGTTCATCTCCAACGGCAATCCCTTCGGACTGAAAGAGAAAGAATTCGAGACGGAATCATTTAATCAAAGGTCTTGGGAAGCAGAGATATGGTTTGACGAAAAGGAACCAGATTATTTGAGACATAACCTTTATGAAGAAGAGGTGGCCAAAACAACCCTTCTCCTTCCCGAACCATTCCATAGAATGATTAGAGAATTATCTGTAAAAATAGAACGACTGTATGAGGGGTTAGATCTTCAAAGCCTACCAAAAGCCTGTTTTGAAGAACCTCTAGGACCATCTCGACGAATATGAAACTTATACTGATGTATATATTTTTGATACTCAAATTATACTTAAATATCAATAAGTTATTTTGAAATAGCCGAAAGTGCCTCCCATTTATGTATAAAATAAAAATACACAATGGCCATTGAACATCAATTTTCAGATAATTAATAGAAGAAAAAACTAAATAATATTAAGAGATTAAGAGTTTTGAATTCTCCCTTCTTGAGTTGGCATTCTAAATGCAAATTGAAGGTTGAGGCAAATAAAGATTATCAAAACAGAAGGGAGGAATGAGATATGTTAAGAATGAGAGAGGTTTTAAAAGCAGGGATGGTGGGAGTCGCCGTGACATTACTTGCGACTCCGGCATTTGCTCGATCCATCGATTTGAAGGGAGCTGGGACCGCCCTCTGGATCTTCCTGATCGTGGGAGCAGTCATTGTTCTCCTTCAGTTGATCCCGGCAGCCATCCTCTTCTTCAGCTTCATTGGAACAGCCACTACCATGGCACTCAAGAAAGAGAAGAAGGTGGAAGAGGAAATGGTGGTTCCCGGTGCTGAGCCAGTGGCTGTGAAGAAATGAGGATGAATGAACCGGATTCTCCCTCTTAAGAACGCGGGGGAGACCATGCTCCGGAGGCTCAGGATCGAGTGACCCAGGGGGGTCTCTGAAGTTTGAATGGGAATACAAAATCCTGATGACTTCCGGGCATCGAGAGAGGAGGGGTCGAAAATGATAAAGCTAAGTGCATCGAGTGTTGTGGGTCTCATCATCTTAATGTGTATCCTAGCAGCCATGGTTTCCATTGCAATCATGCAGGTCGTCCGGACCGTAGAAGATATTGGTCCCAAGATTTATATCGTCGGAGGGGCTGTCGCCCTTGTCGGAATAGCCATCCCGGTCATGTTGATTATTCTCGTTCAACATTTAAAGAAAACAAGTTAAAGCTTTCTTCGTCCTATGAAAGGATGGGGGAAGCTTTCTTTTAAGGTTGACAACTCCTTTTTCCTCCCATTAATATAAAAAGAGCAGGGAAGGTTTTATCCCTGCTCTTTTTTGTTCAAATGGACAATCACTTCGTTGAACTCTCCGATGTGACTAAAACCTATCGCCTGGGCAATAGCCCGGTGGTGGCTCTCGACCATCTCCATCTGAAAATCTCCCGGGGTGAATTTGTTGCGGTAACAGGGAAAAGCGGGTGCGGAAAATCCACCCTGATCAACATCATCGGGGGACTGGACTCTCCTGACCAGGGACAAGTCCTTATTAATGGAGAAGACATCACCCAGATGGACGACAAGCGGTTGACCCTTTTCCGTCGGGATCGGATTGGCATCATCTTCCAATTTTTCAATCTCCTCCCTATCCTGAGCCTCGAAGAGAACATTGCCCTCCCTCATCTTCTGAAGGGTAGCTCCAATTCTTTAGGTGAAAAAATCGATCACCTCCTGCATGAAATGGGCCTCTCCGAAAGAAAACATCACAAACCCCATGAACTTTCAGGCGGTGAGATGCAGCGGGTTGCCATCTGCCGCGCCCTTATCAATGACCCTGAACTCATCCTGGCGGATGAACCCACAGGAAACCTCGATTCGGCCTCCGGAAAACAGGTCCTGGAGATCCTCCGTCGGTTGAAGGACGAAGAGGGAAAGACCATCCTTCTTGTCACTCACAGCCAGGAAGGAGCTGCCATGGCCGATCGTGTCCTCAACATGAAGGATGGGAAGCTCCTTTGAACAAGGCAATGCCAAATGTCAAAGCCCAAAGTTCAAAGGAAATCCAAATTTCAAATATCAAAGTTCCTGGTAAAAAAGTTTTGGCATTGAATTATTTTGACATTCATTTGACATTTGAACTTTGACATTTGGATTTTTGTTTATGACCTTACCTTACCTCCTCCAAAAAATCACCTTCCCCCACCTCCGTCTCAATAAGATGAGGACATTCCTTTCCCTTATAGGAATTGTTCTTGGGGTCTCCGTTTTCGTCAGCGTACAGATTGCCATTCATACGTCCATCGAATCCTTCAATGCCACCGTGGATCATGTTTCCGGAAAGGCCAACCTCCAAATCACGTCTTTCGGAAGAGGTTTTTCTGAAGAAGTTTATCTCAGGGCGAAGAAGGTCCCCGGCGTCATGGCGGCCACGCCGGTCATCCAGTCCATCTCCAAGATCGATGAGCCCATCGGAGAACCTCTCTACCTCCTGGGAATTGATATCTTCAGCGATCAGCAGTTCAGAAATTATCAATTTTATGACCCCACAGAAGAGGACCTCCAGTTTCTAAAGGATCCCAAAGCCATCGCCATTACAGAAAAATTAGCCAGCCGACATGGATTGAAGAAGGGAGATGTTCTCCCTCTCATCTTCGGTTCTAAAAAGGTGATCCTCACCATCACCCGTCTTCTAAAGATGGAGGGACCAGCTAAATCGCTGGAGGGAAATTTCGGGCTCATGGACATTGCCTCCGCTCAGGAAGCCCTGGAAAAGGTAGGGCTCATTGATCGGATCGACCTCATCGTCGAAAAATCATCCGGCCCGGATGGAGTGGAAAAAAACCTGAAGAAGGTCGTACCTCCTGGAACGGAAATCCGCAGGCCCGAAACCCGAAGCGGTCAGATAGAAAAGATGGTTTCTGCCTTCCACCTTAACCTCACGGCCCTCAGCCTCATCTCCCTCGTCGTCGGAATGTTTCTGATCTACAATGCCATCTCCATCTCCGTCATCCAGAGAAGGAGGGAGATTGGAATGCTCCGGGCCCTTGGCGTCACCCGGTCTCAAATCCTTGGCCTCTTTCTGTGCGAAGCAGGACTCATCGGAGGGTTTGGTAGCCTCATCGGCTTAGGAGTTGGAATCGGTTTGGCAAAGGTCATGCTCTTCTTCGTCTCCAGGACGATCACCGCTCTTTACATCATCGTGAAGACAGAACATCTTGTCATCTCCCCTTTCATTTTAGCAAGCGGGTTTGGGATAGGATTGGCTGCGTCAATCTTTTCCGCAATTGGCCCTGCGCGAGAGGCCTCTCGCATTGCACCCCGAGAAGCCTTATCCCTCGGTACCCTGGAAACCAAAGTCAAGATCCGCCTCACCCACTTCAGCCTTATTGGCATCGTCCTTCTCCTTCTCTCTCTTCTGTTTGCCCTCCAGAAACCGATTCAGCAGAAGCCCATCTTCGGCTTTCTCTCCGCTCTCCTCATCGTTATCGGCATCGCTTTCATGATCCCCTCTATCATCATTTTGCTCAATCGCCTCTTCGCTCCTTTCATCCATCGCCTCTTCGGGGTAGAAGGAAAACTAGCGAGCCGTTATATCCAGGACTCCATGGCCAGGACGGTGATCACGATCGCCGCCTTGATGACTGCCCTCTCCATGCTCATCAGCATCTCCATCATGATCTTGAGCTTCAGGAAGACCGTCGATCTCTGGGTAGAACAATCGATCAATGGCGATGCCTTCATCTTCCCAGGTTCTTATTCCCTTACGGGTTACTCCGCCATTCTTCCTCTCGAAGTATCAAGGGAGCTCCCTTCCCTTCCCGGCGTTAAAGCCGTAGACTCCTTCAGGGCCTTAGAAGTTGAATACCGAGATCAACCCGCCCTGATTGCTGCTGTGAATGGACAGGTCTTCCTTCATCTGAAGACCATTCGCTTCACCAAAGGGAACTCGAGAGAGATCCTCCAATCCTTTGCATCTGGCCAATCGATCCTCGTCACAGAGAGCTTCTCCCTCCGCCATCAAGTGAACCCTGGAGACCGAATTCGGCTCAACACCCCAGCGGGGGAGCAGAACTTTTTGGTCTCAGGAGTCTTCTATGACTATTCCACAGACTGGGGAATGATCTTGATAGAGAAGAAGCTCTTTCAATCTCTCTGGAATGACGAGACTCTTCATAGTGCGGGGATCTATCTTGAAGAAGGAGTCTCCCTCGAGGTCTTCAAGAATTTCTTTCGAGAAAAGTACTCAAAGTCTTACCAGGTTTTTGTCATCTCTCATCGCGAATTGCGAAACGAAATCCTTAAGATTTTTGACCAGACCTTTGCCATTACCTATTCGCTTGAATTCATCGCCATCTTTGTCGCCTTCCTGGGAATCATTAATTCCTTGAACGCCTTGATCATTGAAAGACAGAGGGATATTGGCATCCTGAGGGCGGTAGGTGGGTTTCAGAAGCAAGTCCAAAAGACTGTCCTGATCGAAGCAGGAATGATTGGTTTTTTCAGTCATATCCTTGGGCTCATTGCCGGCTTCCTCCTATCGCTCCTCCTTATCCATGTGATCAATAAACAGTCCTTTGGTTGGACGATCCAGTTTTCCATTCCCCTCTGGAGTTTAATTCAATTCTGGGTGATGGTCATGGTCACCTCCACCCTTGCAGGCTTCATTCCGGCTCGAAGAGCTGCTAAGATGAATGCTGTAGACACGTTGAGGATGGAATAAAAAGAAGTTATGAGTTAAAAGTTAAGAGTTATGAGTTGGCTAATAGCTGATTGCTGATGGCCAATAGCCAAGAATTTGTTTGTCATAAGCCATAGGCCATTTGCCATTGGCGATATGAGGAGAAGATCATGGGTGAAGAAGTCTACAAGAACTTGGCGAAGCATCTCGGGGCGTTGGGCATGGGTTATCCTGAGAAAGAAGAATTGATCGAAATCCTCCGGGAGAACTTCACTCCCCAAGAAGCTGAAGTGGCTTTGGCCATTCCTACAAAAGTAATCCCTTTTGAACCCGTTTCCGTCAGCCAGATCGCCCCTCATGTAAAGATCCCAAAGAAAGAATTAGAATCTACCCTGTCAAACTTGGCTCACCGGGGACTTCTCTTTTCTAAAAAGATGAAAAAGGGTGAAATGGGGTACGCCCTTCAGCAATTTGGTTACGGTTTCCCTCAGACCTTCTTCTGGAGAGGTGTGGAAACTCCAAATTCAAAAAAGATGGCCGAGCTGATTGCGAAGTATTCCGGAAAAGACCAGTTGTATGAAGCCTATGGAGAAACGAGCACAAAAGCATTCCGTTACGTTCCTGCGACCCTTTCATTCGACCCCGAGACCCATGCCGTCTTTCCTTTTGAGATGATGGAGGAGTTGATTCAGAAAGTCAAAGTCATTGCCCTTGTTCACTGTCCCTGCCGGGCGACCGCTCATCTGATCGGAAAGAAACGGTGTGACCATCCTCTCGAAAATTGTATCAAATACGATGAATTGGCAGAATATCTGATAGAAAAGGAGATTGGAAGAAAGATCACAAAAGCAAAGGCCCTGGAAGTGATCAAGAAATCTGAAGAAGCCGGACTCGTCCATCTTGTGGACAACGCGAGAGATGGCATCAAACATACCTGCAACTGCTGTGGTTGTTGCTGCTGGTCCGTGGGGACGATCAGACGAAAAAAGATCCCAAGGGATGTCTTGATGGCCACCTATTTTCTCAGGGAGACGGACCGGGAGAGATGCACCGGATGCGGTCAATGTGTCGAGATCTGCCCTGTCCAGGTGATCAAAATGGAAGGGGATTTCCCTGTAGTCGACCTGGAATGGTGTATCGGCTGCGGGGTGTGTGCGGTCCCCTGTCCAGCGGCCGCCGTCCGGTTAGTCAGAAAGTCCGATGCCGTTCCTCCAAAGGATTTTAAGGAATTGCATCAACAGATTTTAAGGGAAAGAGCGAGTAAAGCTGAGATCCCTCGGCGCCAAAGCTCCGCAAAATGACATTGTGATTCTCAATTCCATGAGCCTTCTGTTCATGTCATTCTGAGCCCTTCGCCCCCTGTCACCCTGAGTGAAACGAAGGGTCTGATCTTTAGGCTCAGGATAAACTCCGCGAAGAATCTGATATAAAGTCTCATCCTGAACAAAGTGAAGGATCTGGCAAGACCCTTCGCTTTGCTCAGGGTGACAATAGGCGATAATGGAAGTCCTAAATGAACCAGTATTATGTTTACATAATGACAAACCGATCGAAAACATTATATACCGGTGTGACAAACGACTTGACTCGTCGCGTTTACGAACATAAGAATAAAATGATCGATGGATTTACCAAGAAATATAACATAACAAAGTTAGTTTATTTTGAAGAAACCAATGACATTCTATCTGCAATTACGAGGGAGAAACAGATTAAGGGGTGGTTGCGAAGCAAAAAGATAGCATTGATTGGGTCGGTGAATCCGAAATGGGAGGATTTGGGTGAAGGGTGGTTCTAGGAGAAGACCCTTCGTTACACTCAGGGTGACATCTTCCAAGGGCAACCTGGAAGATAAGGCTTTTTGTTGTCATTCTGAACCCTTCGTCATGTGTCACCCTGAGTCCATTCGCTCTGCCCCGTACCATATTAGGTTCGGGGCTTCGCACAGGATAAACTCCACGAAGGGTCATCCTGAACGGAGTGAAGGATCTCAGGGTAAACTCCGTGAAGAATCTCTTATCATTAGATTCTTCGTCGCCTTGCTCCTCAGAATGACAAAAACCACTTTCTGGATAATCCTTCTTTTCCACCTCACCACTTCGTATCTCTTTGCCGAGGATTTCAAACGCGCCCTTCCGGGAAGAACTTTTTCTTTCCCTCAGGACCATTTCTCCCATCCTGAATTTAAGACAGAATGGTGGTATTATTCAGGGCATCTTTATAATCAAGAGAAGAAATCGTATGGATACCAACTCACCTTTTTCAGGACAGCTTTAGGGAGAGAGACGAAAGGTGAGAAATCGAAATGGGCGATCCAAAACCTCTACTTTGCCCATCTCGCTCTGACAGATGAATCCAAAAAGAGGTTCAAGTATCGGGAGAAGATCAGTCGCGGGAGTCTGGGGGAGGCTGGCGCTTCTTCCTATGAGAGAGATGGAAAGCCTTTTCGGGTCTGGGTCGAAGACTGGTTCTTGGAGGGGAAAGGGACGGGCATGAGGGATCACTTCCTCAAAGGCGGGGATGAGGACTTTGGCATTGAACTTCTACTCACTCCTGAAAAGAAACCCGTCATCCATGGTCACAATGGAATCAGCCAGAAGGCAGAGGGAGAGGGAAATGCCTCTCATTATTATTCCATCACACGGCTAAAAACAGAGGGGAAGATCTTTTTGAAAAAGAAAGAGATCCCTGTTCAGGGCAGAACTTGGATGGATCACGAATTCGGTTCCACCCAACTACGGGAGTATCAGGTGGGATGGGATTGGTTTGGTATTCAATTGGAGAACGGTGTAGATTTGATGATCTATCAGATTCGCCATCAGGATGGAAGGATCGATCCCTATTCAAGCGGGACGATCATCTTACAGGACGGAATCCATTATGCCCTCCTTCTAAAAGAATTTCAGGTCCAATCATTGGATCGATGGAGAAGCCAAAAGACCGGAGCCACCTATCCCTCCGAATGGAGGATTGACGTTCCCAGCCATCGAATAGAATTGATGCTCACTCCTACGGTCAAGGACCAGGAGTTGATCACCCAGGAATCAACGAGGGTGACCTACTGGGAAGGTAGCGTTAAAGTTGAAGGAAAATATCAGGGAAACCCTATTAAGGGAGTGGGGTATGTCGAATTGACAGGATATGGCAGCCCCTTTAATAAAGGAATTTGATATATAATCCCCCTCCATCCCCCTCGGTTTCGAGTCGTACTGACTTTACAAAAGGGGGATGTCTTACACCTCCCTTTATTAAAGGGAGGTGGGGAGGGATTTAAGGAGGATCTAAAGTGGACCAACTCTTCTATCCAAAATCAGTGGTTGTCGTCGGTGTCTCAGAAAGACCGGATAATCTCGCCAGAAACATTGTCGAAAATCTCTTTGAATTTCAATTTAACGGGGAGATCTTTTTTGTCGGGAAAAAAGGTGGGATTCTATTTGGGAGAAGAATCTGCACCTCCATGGAAGACCTTCATGAAGGGATCGATGTGGCCGTCATCCTCACCCCTGCCTCAACAGTACCAGGGATATTGGAATCGTGCGGACAGAAAGGGATTCGCTGGGCCATCATCGAAACCGGAGGCTTCAGGGAATACTCTGAAGAAGGGGCTCAACTAGAGAGTGAGATCCTCCAAATTGCGCGGAAATGGGGGATCCGGATCGTAGGACCCAACGGGATCGGGCTCATGAATGTCCACAATGGTTTTGTTGTTCCTTTTGTCAAACTTAAAAGGGGCCCTGTCAGCAAGGGGAAAATATCCATCCTGGCCCAGAGCGGAGGCGTCCTCCTCGCCTACGCGAATCTCCTCACAAGCGCCAACGTAGGTCTTTCGAAAATCGTTAGCATGGGAAACAAGTTGGACCTCGATGAGATCGACTATCTGAAGTATCTGATCGAAGATCCTCAGACAGAGATCATCGGCCTCTACCTTGAAAGTCTTGAGAGGGGAAGGAAGTTGATGGACATCGCCCGATCCACTTCGAAGCCCATCATTCTCCACAAAGCCAATACAGGAGAAGGAAGTCGGCATATTGCGAAGCTCCATACCGCTGCCCTCGCCAATGATGACAGGGTTGTTGAGGCAGCACTTCGACAGGCGGACATTATTCGGACAAAGGACTTCCGCTCCTTTGTCAATGCGGTGAAAATTCTATCTCTCCTACCCATTAAAGGAAAAAATCTGGTCATCATCTCCCGATCAGGAGGAATCGGTGTCGTTGCTGCCGATTCGGCAGAAAAGCATGGGTTCCATCTTCTGCCTCCAGACAAGACCCTTCAGGAACGCTTCCACAGCTTCTTCCGGGCGAAGGTCATCCAGCCCACCAATCCCCTCGATCTTGGCGATCTCTTCAACTTCGACCTCTACACGAATATCCTCCAACAGGTCCTTAAATTCCCTATGGTCGATGGAATTCTTTTCATGCACGGAGCCACAGCAGAGGAAAAAGAACCTTCCCGGAGGTTCATCCAGGCCGTGAAAGACCTTTCGATTCAATATCAGAAACCCGTTGCTCTTCAATACAACACTGATGAAGAGGAGTTGGCTTATATCAAGAGGGCTCTCGACTATCCCATCTTCGCAGAGCCTGAAGATGCTTTAATGGCATTAGCCGTGTCAAGAGATCACTATAGGAAGCTGAATATTTTGAAAGAGAAGCCTACTTTTTTTTCAGTCAATCGTGACCGGGTGGAACATCTTTTTCAAAAAGCGAGAGGGGAAGAGAGGGATCTCCTTCTCCCGGAGGCTTTCGAAGTTCTCCAGGCTTATGGGATTTCCGTAGCAGATTACCAGGTAGTCCAAGGAAAGGGTGATCTGCAAAAGGCAATGGAAAAACTTGGGGAACCCGTTGCCCTCAAGGTTGTCTCTCCCGAAATCTCACACAAATCGGATGTGGGAGGAGTCACGCTCAACCTGAATGATTTTTCACAGGCAGAGAAGGCTTACGAGAAGATGAATAGCCTGAATCAAGGAAAAGTCGTAGGCGTTCTCGTTCAGAAGATGGTCCCCGATGGGAGGGAAGTTATTTTGGGGGCGAAACGAGACCCTTCCTTTGGTCCTGTCGTGCTCTTTGGTCTGGGAGGCATTTTTGTTGAGATCCTTAAAGAGACTTCTCTCCGGGTGGCTCCCATCAATCGGTTCGAAGCAGAGGAGATGATTTCAGAAACAAAGGGTTCTGATATTTTCAAGGGCCTTCGAGGAGAAAAACCGCTCGATACCGAGGCCTTGGTCGAAAGCCTTCTCAGGTTGTCGCAGTTGGTGGCCGACTTCCCAGAAATCGAAGGGATCGACATCAATCCAGTCAAAGTACTAGAGAAGGGAGTCGTCGCCGTTGATGCACGCATCGTCCTGAAAATGGCATAGGGCAAAGAGCATAGCGCATAGCGTCTAAAATCTCGATCCGTTTTCTGCCTACTGCTTACTACCATCTCCCTACTGCCTTCTGCCTTTTAAATCCCCAAACTTTCGC
>CAYMJV010000032.1:2886-32781 GCA_964390545.1 uncultured Syntrophaceae bacterium | reverse complement strand
GGTGACATCCCGCACCCTGTATCGCTTACCGAGAGCATCACATAACTCCCCGGCGCCACGCCGATATGAGTGCGGGCGTAGGTCTCATCGAGTACAACATTTGCCGTCTCAATGGCCAGCTTTCCTCCAGCTGGCATTGCATCTCTGGCATTCACCACAAGGTTGAGGATCACCTGCTCAATCTGGCTTGGATCTGTCTTTACCCTTCCGAGATGATCATCCAGAACAGTGACCATCTCGATGTCCTCCCCAATGATGCGGCCCGTCATTTTCTCCAGCCCCCTTACAATGGTGTTTAGATCGAGTACCTTCATGTCGAGAATCTGACGCCGACTAAAGGTGAGGAGTTGATTGGTCAATTCAGCCGCTCGCTCTGCCGCGGCTTTGATTTCTTCGATATTCTCCCTACAGGGGTCACCTTCTTGAATATGGCTGAGCGAGAGTTGGGTGTATCCTTTGATGACCGTTAAGAGGTTGTTAAAGTCATGGGCAATACCCCCTGCAAGCCTGCCAATCGTCTCCATCTTTTGGGACTGGAAAAATTGTGTCTCCAACCGCTTTCGTTCGGTGATGTCCTCCACCATGCATATGGTGAACGGTCGTTCCTCTTGACCCCCTCGAACGAGGGAGACATTCAGTTGGCACCAAACCACCCCTCCATCCTTTCGAACAAAACGTTTCTCGATCTGGTAATGATCCCGTTTCCCTGCGATGAGCTCCTGATCAAGATCGACATCGATGACAGCATCCTCTGGATGGATGAACTCATTGAAAACCCTGTTTCGAAGCTCTTCTGCACCATACCGTAACATCTCCCGCAGCGCAGGATTGCTCTCCACGAGTTGACCGTCTATGCTTACGAGTGCGATGCCAACAGCGACCCTTTCGAAAATAGTCCGAAACTTCGATTCGCTCTTCTGGAGCATCTCCTCTTTCCGCTTCTGCTCGGAAATGTCCAGGAGAAGTCCTTGCATAAAACATGGGCGGCCCGCCTCATCCCGCATCACAATTGCCTCATCACGAACCCAAACAATATGTCCATCTCGGGCGAGCAAGCGATATTCAGAACAGAAGGGTTTCCCAGTGTTTCTGCTCTCAAAAACCTCTGCGAGCACTCGCTCTCGATCATCTGGATGAAGTTGCTTGAGGACGAGACCGGGATCCCCCAACCATTCGTCTGCTGAGAAGCCCAGCATCGCCTCAATTTGAGGGCTGATGTAAAGTCTATTCCTGGTTTCATCGAAGGCAGTGATGTAGGTAACAACAGCAGTGGGTTGTTCTTTCAAGATGGGACGTTCGAAAGAGGCCTTCACATACGGCTCCCTTCGCGGTCCGACTTCCTTACCCATGCTCCAGTCCTTGTCCCCTTTGATTGAATAATATAAAATCTTCCCGACCCTTCTCCCTTCAAAACTTCAAGGGAGAACTTGGGAAGTAATCCTGTCCACCTCAAAGATATCCAGAGGCTTCTTCAAATAATCGATGACGCCTAAAGACTTCGCCTCCTTTTCGGTCTTTTCCTGATCGCTGGCTGTGATGATCACAACATCTACCCTTTTTCGATCCCCCTGTAGTCTTTTCAGCACATCGATCCCGTCGAGGCCGGGCATCTTAATATCTAAAAACATCAGCTGGGGCGGATTGGTTTCGAGGATCCGGAGGGCCTCGTAGCCGTTCTCCGCCTTCACCAGATCATAGCGGTCGCCCAGAAGGACCTCGAAGGAGTCCAAAATCCCTTGATCGTCATCCACCACCAAGATGCGTTTGGAAAGATTTTCCATGATTCCCCTCCATGTTGATCGAAATCCTGACCCTCCCCTCTTTCCCTTCTGAGAAATCTCAGCAAATAGAATGCCAACGTCTCTAAATTATCCTGCAGGAATTTAATCCTATTAATTTCGAAGAGTTATAAACTTGAAGGGGAAAGGAAGGTATAGGGTGTTAAGCCCATAACTGCTTATAACGATAGGCAACTTTAAACTTTTACAACAGGGAAGAGAACAATAAAGGTAGTCCCCATCCCCTTTTCACTCATGACTTCAATCGTCCCTCTATGGTCTTCAATAATCTTCCGGGTGAGGGCCAATCCTAGACCCGCGCCTTTATCCTTGGTCGTAAAGAAAGGGTTAAAAATATTCTTAGCCGTGGTTTCATCCATTCCGATTCCCGTATCTCTGAAGGTGATCTCAAGCGATGAGGAAGAGAGGTCTAATTTAGAAGAGATGGAAAGGGTTCCACCATTGGGCATGGCTTGGATGGCATTGATGATGAGATTGGAGAAGGCTCGATAGAGTGTTTCCGAATCTCCATGAACAGGAGGGATCGTCTTATTCAGATGGTCTTGGAAAGCAATCTGCCTCTTCTTGAGCTCCTCTCCATGAAGATCAATGACCTGGAGGATCAAAGAATCCACTTTCAGATCGACCAGGGGTCTTACCCTTCTCCGGGTCAATTCCAATAGATCTTCCACCAAATGATTGATGCGATCGATTTCCCTCGGAACGGTGATGTTAAACTTCTCTATAAAAGAGAGATTCCCCATCTTTTGTGGGAGGAGCTGGACAAAGGTTTTAATGGCAGAGAGGGGATTCTTAATCTCATGGGCCAGGCCTGCCGAGAGGGTCCCGAGAGCCGCCAGTCGGTCCGCCTGACGGAGTTTTTCTTCGAGAGCCTTGATTTCAGTGATATCCTGGAAGATCGCAAGAGCGCCAGCGGTTTTTCCCTCTCCACCGATCAGCAAGGAGGTGCCCGCAATCAACCATAGACTCTCTCCATCCCTCTTCAATTCTACTTCGATATGCGATATTCCTTTTTCCTGTGTCAGGGTTTCAATCAGGATTTTGTAAAGAGGATGCTGCTCACCCAAAACTTGCTCCATTGAGAATCCTGCAATTCCCCCTTCTCCTCTCCCAATGATTCTCTCAGCCATTTCGTTAACCGTGACGATCTTCTTCTCTAAATCAATGGTCATCAGCCCGTTGGTCATCGAGGCAAGGACATTGTCGGTATAAGCCTTGAGAGAGGTAATCTCTCGAAGGCGATCCTCCAGCTGATTGCGATGGAGTCGGATCTGCTCCATCATGAAGTTGAAATTTCGACCCAGTTCTTCAATCTCATCCCCGGTGCGGATATCGATCACTTGTTGGAGGTCCCCTTGGGCAGCCGAGATGGTCGTTCCCACCAGTTTCGAAATCGGTTTGGTGATGCGTCTCGCGAAGAAAATGGACCCCAGGGTTCCGAGAAAAATGGCGAACACGCCCAGGAGGAGGAGGTTGAGACGGGTCTCTGAAATCTGTTCGTACATCCTTTCAAGGGAGAGGCCGATTCGAACGGTGCCCCACTTCTCTTCGGACTCTTTGATGTAGACCGGGATAGAAATATCCAATAAAGGAGCCCCTTTCACTCCGAAGTGGGTAGATTGGATCAGAGGCTCCTTGGTCCTCACCGCTTTCTGGCTCACCTCATCCGTAAGAACCATCCCCTGCTTCTCGCCATGCTGACTGTAGGCGGCCACCTTATCCTCCTTATCATGAATGATGATATAGAGGATGTCCTCTTCAAGAGCGACCCTCTCTGCATTTTGCTCCAAGACCACATAGTTATAGGTCAGGAGAGCATTTGTACTAACAGAGGCCAAATTTTGGGCAACCGCCATGCCTCGCTTCTTGGCCTCGTCCTGGATGCTTTCGGACTGCCTTTTCCCTACCAGGATGAAAACCAAAGCCATGATAAGGACGATCAGGAGCGTAGAGTAGAGGATGAGTCGGGTTTGAAGGCGAATAGGTTTAAGACTTTTATTAGAATCCATTTGGATTCCGAAACCAAAAGATTATTCCCGCTTTTTTAGCCAGATTTTTTTCATCGGAATATAGGGGCTTCCGAGGGCATTGACCTCAATGCCCCTGACAAAAGGCTGGTAGACCATCTGAAAGAAATGGTTAATCATAGGAACGATCGGTGCGTCATCTAATATCATCTCCTCAATCTTTCGATACATCTCCATTCGTTTCAGATAATCCCTTTCTGTCCTTGCTTTATCAAGGAGTTGGTCTACTTCCGGACGATCGTAAGCCACAAGATTATTTTTTGATTTGGAGTGAAAGAGGTTGTAAAGGAAGCTATCGGGATCCGGGAAATCGGCATACAAGGCCAAGACAAACATAGATGCTTTGTTTGCCCTTAACATTGATTCAAAATTTGGCCAGTTCGTTTCGAAATGAAGGGTAGTGGGTATTCCAACTTTTCCCAATTGGGATTGAACTTCGTTCAATTCCTTTTGTGCAGCTTCGGAGCTTGTGCTACTCCAGATTTCCAGCGATCGCAGGGTTTGCCCTTTTCGATAACCTGCTTCGGACAAGAGTTTTGAGGCCTGAGCTTCACTCAAGGGGTAAGGATTTCTCATGGGATCATAGCCAGGCATTCCAGGAGGCAAAATCCCTGTGGCCAGATGGAACTGATCCCTATGGATTTGGGAGACGATGAATTTCTTATCGATTGCAAAGTTTATGGCTTTCCTCAATTTCTTGCTATCTAATGGTTTTAATAACGGATTTAACCCATAGAATCTTAAAGAGAGCATCGGTTTTCGAAAAAAGAGGTAACGCTTCTCACGTACCACCCTTTCTATTTCCTCCGGCGGGAGGAAAGATTCTTCAAGCCCTCCCTCTTTAAACTCTTTAAGTATGTTTTCCCGAGGGGCTCCGTGAAAGATCTTAAAAATAATTTTGTCCAGGTAAGGTCTCCCCTCAAAATAGTCGTGATTTGACTCAAGGATAATCTCCTCTCTCTCTTTCATGGAAACAAATCTAAATGGGCCGGATCCTATCGGATGCCTCGCAAAAACGGACTCCGGTTTCTCAATCTCCTCTTTGGGCACCACCTTGAAATGGAAGGTCCCCAATACAGAGATGAAGGGGTAAAAGGGAGCAGACAATCTTATTTCAAAGATATGCTTATCTACAGATTTGAGTCCTTTTAGATCGTTTGTTTTCCCATCTTGGAATTCATTAAAACCTTGGACTTTTTCCAATAAATGGGATGCTGGAGATTTATTCTTGGGGTCTACCATCCGGGTGAAGGAATAAACGAAATCGTCTGCTACAATCTCCCTTCCGGTATGGAATTTCACACCTTCCCTCAGAAAAAAGGTATAGATGAGACCATCAGGAGAGATTTTCCAAGATTTGGCAATGGCCGGAATGACATTGAGATTCTGGTCGAATTGAACAAGACCATCGAATAATTGTTGAATGATGGTGAAAGAATAAATGTCCCCAGCCAGGGCAGGATCGAAGGTTCGGGGCATATATTCTAAAGGTCTGCGATACGTTCCTCCTCGAAAAGGCTCTTCCCTATCTTTTGTTTCACCCAGACTATTCTGAGTTGCCCCATGAAAAAATACGCCAATGGATACTAAAAGAAATACAGCCAACGTAATCATCCTGTTTCTTTTCATTTGGACCATTCGCTAAATACTTACGAGATTTTCTTACCAATCATAGAGAGAAATGAAGAAATTGTCAAAGTTAAAACCAAAAAAAAGAAGCATAACCTTTCCACAGGATATGCCTCTTTTTCTTGTAGATTAGAGATGAAGTTTGAAGACTACCAACCGCCGAATCCGGCAAGGGCAGGCACCACATAGACCATCACTGTAGCTGTAATGATGAACAGCTCGACCGCAATCTTCTTCATTTGATCACCTCCTTGGACAATAAATTTTTGGATAGGGAAAGGGGGAAAAACTAATCGTATGGAGAGGCAAGATGGATGCCAATTGATTCATGAAACATCCCATCTTCCTGTGGCAGGTAATACGTTGTTTTTAAAGAAATTCTAAAAAGGCTACTTTAAAGGCCCGATGAATCTTTCTTTTTCCCCTTGCTCAGTATTGTAAGCAAAGATCTTTGAATAGAGAGAGTAATAGGGAAAACCAATTGATATGATAGGAAGAATTTGGAGTGTACAAAATAGTAGGCAGTTTACAGAAAAATGAGCAAATGACTTCAGTCTGCTCTTTTCAGCAGGATGCCCAGTTGTTTGGCTTTTTGAATAAGGGTGTTCCGATTGACTTTTAGAATTTTAGCCGTCTCCGTCTGGTTCCACTGGGTAGCTTCGAGGACATTAAGGATAATCCGCTTCTCCATGGCTTCTCTGATTTTAATAAGCCCTGCTTGCTTGGGGATCAGATCCTGGATATCTTGACCCGAGTGCATCAAGATCTCAAAAGGGATATCCTTTAAGTCAATGGAGAGGTCACCCGAGGAAAGGACGACAATCCTCTCGATGAGATTCTCTAGCTCTCGGATATTTCCCGGCCAAGGGTATCTGTTAAGGGCCTCCATAGCCTTCTCGGAGAATCCTGGGATTTTCTTGTTGAATGAGATATTGAATTTGTTGAGGAAGTGTTTGACGAGAAAAGGGATGTCCTCTTTCCTCTCCCTCAAGGGAGGGATGTGGATGGGAACCACATTGAGCCGGAAGTAGAGGTCCTGACGAAATTTCCCCTGAGCCACAGCATCGTCAAGGTTTGTATTGGTGGCTGAGATCACCCGAATATCCACTCGCATCGGTCTGTTCGAACCGATCCGTTCGATCTCCTTCTCTTGAAGGACGCGAAGGAGTTTCGCCTGAAGATCCGATCTCAAGGCAGAGATTTCGTCGAGGAAGAGAGTCCCTCCATTCGCGTATTCAAATTTCCCTATGGTTCGTGTGTGGGCGCCTGTGAAGGCTCCCTTTTCATGGCCAAACATCTCGCTCTCCATTAATTCCGATGGAATGGAAGCGCAATTGATGGCCACGAAGGGCCCGCTCTTTCGATTTCCCTGGTTGTGGATAGCACGAGCAACCAGTTCCTTACCTGTTCCACTTTCCCCGGTGACCAGGATATTCGTGGAGGTGAGAGCCACCTTCTTGATGAGCTCGAAGATTTCAAACATTTTCTTGTTCTGGCTGATAATCTGATCAAAGCCACGGTAGGCCTCCACCTCCTTTCGCAGGAAGGTCAGTTCTTTATGGAGATTCCGTTTACTCATCACCCGAGCCACTGTGGAGAGAATGTCCTCAGGCTCATAGGGCTTGGTGATGTAATCGTAAGCCCCCAGTTTGATGGCGTCGACAGCCTTTCGCGCCAGGTTGAGAGCGGAAACCATGATCACATCCACCTCTTCCTCCTGGTCCTTAATCCTGCGAAGGGTCTCCAACCCATCCATCTCTGGCATATTGACATCCAAAAGGATGAGGTCTACAGGGATCTTTTGAAGAGCTTCCAACGCCTCCTGCCCACTTCCTGCACTCAGGACCTCATAATTGTCCTCCAGAATCACCTCGAGAGACTGCCTGGCAGCAGGTTCATCATCGACCACTAAGATATGAGGTTTAATCTCCATGGATTTCACTATAAGGGAATTGGTTCCTCCCGTCAAGACAGGTTCATTTGTATGATGAATTGGCCCGTTCGACTGAGGCTCCGGTCCGAGACTTCGGCGAGCCCCTCGGCTTGAGCTCGGGTCGAAAGCTCGGTCGAGCCGCTCAGGCCAAGAGATCACGTCGGAGTCAAGCTCTGGTCACAAGGTGGGAGATCCAAAGGATTGACATTTAAGAACCAGAGTGTTAGGGGAAAGAAAAAAGGGGAAAAAATGATGCGCTTTTCGATCCAGAAGGAGCTCTTCGATCTGTTACCCGACCTCACTATTGGAGTGGGTGTGGCCACAGGGGTGGATAACACCCATCCCTCTGGGGAGATTGACGCCCTTCTTTCTCAAACCATTGAGGAGATGAAGAAGAATTTTGTCACTGAAAAAGCCCAGGAGCATCCCAGGATTAAACCTTGGAGGAACGCCTTTTCTAAATTGGGCATCTCGGGAAGTAAATTTCCAAGCTCCATTGAATCCATGGCCCGAAGGATTCTCAAAGGAGATCCTTTTCCGAAGATCAATCCTCTGGTCGACCTCTATAACAGCCTCTCTTTGAAATATCTGGTTCCCATGGGAGGCCATGACATGGATACCCTCAATGGAAATCTTCATCTCCGGTTTGCCGAAGGTTGGGAACCCTTTACGCCCATGGGTGGAGGGGAGACGGTGACCGTTCCAAAGGGGGAGTTGGTTTATCGAGATGATCGAGAGGTGTTGACTCGAAATTGGGTATGGCGTCAATGTGAAAAGGATAAAGCAACAGAGAAGACGAAAAACATCTTCATCCCAATCGATGTATTGGGGGAGGTTGGAAGAAAAAGGGCAGAAGAAATTATTCTGGAACTTCAGGACCTGATCCCGAGGTATTTGGGAGGAAAGATTTCTTCGTCCATCCTGAATCGGGAAGATCCCATTGTTGAATTCGACTTCTGAAGATCGAATCTGGACTCCCAAAAATAAAAGGGAAGAGAAAATCTCTTCCCTTTTAAAATCTTTCTTTTTCCTCCAGAGGCTAAGAATTTTCCTTGAAAGAAATGATGCTTTAGAAACCCTTCTTCTGAATTTCGGCCATGCCTTCATCCACGGTGAAGACGGCACCGCATTTTGGACATTTAATCTTCGTGTCTTTTGCCACCTGTGCGCACCCAAGGGAAAAAACTGCCAAAATCGCCAATGCCAAAAAGATACTCATTACTCTCTTCATTACCCTTCACCTCCTTTCCTCATCAAATCCAAACCCTTTTATTTATAATAAAAGAGATTCCAAAGGAATTACATAAGAAAGACCGATAACAAAATTCCCCCCCGTTGTCAAGAAAAAAATATCGCTTTCAATGGGAGGAGGAACCATCGAAATAACTATTTCTTCTTCGTAGCTTTCTTTGTGGTCTTTTTTGCTTTGGGATGTTTCATTCCGCAAGCCATGATTTTTCACCTCCCCCATTTTTTCTATATTGATTTATTTATCCCTTTTAATTTAATATTTGTCAAGAATATTCTTGAGGATATCAGGCTTCCTTTGAATAACCGTTGTAATCTTAGATATTAAGGGTGATGTAATGCCTTCTCGATGGGTCAAATCTCCTTTCCCGAAAGGGATGCATTATCTTTCAGGAAATGACGCAGCGGCCGAAGGAGCCGTTGCGGCAGGTTGCCGATTTTACGCCGGATACCCCATTACCCCTTCCAGTGAGATCATGGAGAGAATGGCTCTCCGATTGAGAGAGGTGCGGGGGGTCTTTATTCAGATGGAAGACGAGATCGCTTCCATCTCTGCCGTGATCGGTGCCTCCTGGGCCGGGGCCAAGGCCATGACGGCGACTTCAGGGCCTGGGTTCAGTTTGATGCAGGAGGCGATCGGATATGCCGCCTTCACCGAAACACCCTGTGTGATCATTGATGTTCAGAGGGCCGGTCCCTGTACCGGACAGGCGACCCGGGTCGGAAGTGGAGACATCATGCAGGCGAAGTGGGGTTCCCATGGAGATTACCAGGTAATCGCCCTCTCTCCCTGGTCTGTCCAAGAGATGTATGACCTTACACTCGGTGCCTTTAATCTCAGTGAGCAGTATCGAGTCCCCGCTTTTGTCATGGCTGACGAGGCCGTGGGCCATCTGAGGGAGAGCATGTCTGTCAACGCCAGAGTGGAGATTTGGGATAGAAAGAAGAAGAAGGGGGGATCCCCCTTTGGCACAGAAGAGAAAGACGGGGTGCCTCCCATGCCAGCCTTTGGAGAAGGAGAACGCCTTTTAGTCACCGGGTCCACCCATAATGAACTAGGATTTCGAAAGACCGATGCGCCTGAGGCTCATGCCAAACTGGTGGAGCGAATCAACAAGAAGATTTTGAACCATCGAAGTGTGATCAGTGGAACGGAAGGTTATTTCTTAGATGATTCTGAAATCTTTCTCATCACCTATGGATTCACTGCTCGAACCAGCCTCTTTGTGGTCAAACGGTTGAGGAAGGAAGGGAAGAAAGTGGGGCTGTTGAGGCTCAAGACGCTGTGGCCTTTTCCAGAGGAGGCCGTAGCAGAAGTTGTAAAGAGAGGCAAGAAGGTAATGGTTCCAGAAATGAATCAGGGGCAAGTGGTGGGGGAAGTAAGAAAGCTCTGCCCAGGTGAAGTGATCCCCCTCAACCAGACAGATGGGGAGGTCATCAGACCTGAAACGATCATGGATTGGTTGAGGAAGATAGCCTAATGATCGTCATTACGACATAAGCCTTAGAGGTTTCTTGAATCTGAGATAAGCACCAAATGCCAAGCACCAAGTCACAAATAAATTCCAATGAACCAAATTCGAAATCACAAACAAAATTGTTTTGATCATTTGAACATTGGTGCTTCGGATTTATTTGGGATTTGGAATTTGGGATTTGGAATTTTTGATTCCTAAAAGGGACGACGGCAAGAGGTACTCAGGAGGGAATCTACAGATGGTGCGAGCCTTGGAGAAGTATATTCGACCTGGCGTGAAATCGACGCCCTTCTGCCCAGGTTGTGGCCACGGCATATTGATGGGTCTCATTTTGAGGGCCATTGATGAATCAAAAATGGATATGAAGAAGATGCTTTTCGTCTCGGGCATCGGTTGTGCAGCTTGGATTCCAAGCCCCAACTTCAATGGTGACACGCTCCATACCCTCCATGGAAGGGCTTTGGCCTTTGCGACTGGAGCTAAACTCTACAACCCGGATCTTTGTGTCATGGTGATCAGCGGGGATGGCGATCTCTCCTCCATTGGCGGAAACCATCTCATCCATGCAGCGAGGAGAAATATTGATCTCAAAGTGATCTGCGCGAACAATATGATCTACGGGATGACCGGAGGGCAGGCGGCATCGACAACACCTAAGGGAGCCCGAACCTCTACCACCGAGGAAGGGAATCCCTACCAGCCCTTCGATCTGTGCAACCTCGTCAAGGCCGCAGGAGCCACCTATGTGGCTCGATTTTCGGTCACCCAACCCGTGGCTCTTGTCAGGGCCATCAAGAAATCACTTCTTCATTCAGGATTCTCATTCATCGAAGTCCTCTCTCCCTGTCCCACCCAATTCGGAAGAAGGAATCGACCGGATCGGCCCGATGAGATGATGAAGGATCTGATCCGGCGGTGCATTCTGGAAGAAGAGGCAAAAGGGCTGACCCAGGAAGAAATGGCAGAGAGGATCATCACTGGAGAATTTTGATCATGTCAGAAATCACCCAGGTGCGCATCAGCGGATTCGGAGGCCAGGGCGTAGTTCTTGCGGGCGTTCTTCTCGGAGAAGCAGGGGTCATCGATGGAAAACAGACCGCTGGATCAAATTCCTACGGGGCCCAAGCCAGGGGCTCAGGATGTAAATCAGAAATCGTCTTTTCAGAGGGTCTGATCGATTTTCCTCATCTGACCCTAGTGGATATCCTCATTGCTATGTCACAGGGTGCCTACGATCTCAACTGGAAAGATGTGAAGGGAAAGTCCGGACTCATTCTCTATGACCGCAGTCTGATCACTCCGAAAGAGGGGGTAGAGGTCAAACAGGTGGGCGTGCCTTGCACGGAGTTTGCCCTGAAGAAACTGAAGAATAAGCAGGTGGCCAACCTCATCCTTCTGGGAGCTCTTGTCGAGATCACAAAGATTGTTTCCCCTAAAGCGATTCGACGGGCGATTGCTCTTCATGTGAGTGAACGATTCCAGTCTCTCAACCTCAAAGCCCTTCGGATAGGAATGGGCTTGGGGAGGCAGATCCATGGTTGAGGGAAGAACCCACCGACCCGTCATCCAGTCCGAAAAGTGTCATAGCTGTGACGTCTGCATTCGGGGTTGCCCTGCTGAGCTCATTCCAGAATATCGAAAAGAGGAGAAGAGCCTTCGAGGCACCCTCTACCGCGGAAGAGCCGGAAAGAGGGACCCTGAAGAAAGTCTTTCCCTTCCTCCCTGCCAGAAGGCCTGTCCTATTCGGCAGGATGCAAGAGGTTATGTGGTTCTTATCGCTAAGGAGAAATTCAGAGAGGCCTTAGAGTTGATCCGTGAGGTCAATCCTCTCCCCGCTGTGTGCGGTTTCATCTGTCATCACCCCTGTGAGGAGGCCTGCTTGAGAGAGGGCGTGGATGATCCCGTTCCCATGCGGCTTCTGAAACGATTTGTGGCTCAGTACGAGCGGGGGAGCATCCAAAGAAAGAGGAGAGAAAAAAAGAAGCGTCAAAAAGTTTTGGTAATTGGCTCCGGGCCGGCAGGCCTTGCAGCCGCCAATGATTTGAGCCTCCTCGGATATGAGGTGACGATCTACGAAGCCCTTCCAGTTCTTGGAGGGATGCTCTCCGTCGGGATACCCGCCTATCGATTGCCCAGAGATATTCTCAACATGGAGATCGAAGGAATCAGAAAGTTGGGCGTTGAAATGAAGACAAACCATTTCTTCTCCCTAGGGGACAACGGAACGTCATTTCGAAAACTCGGGTTCCATGCAGTCTTTCTTTCCACAGGAGCCCATCGCAGTATCAACCTAAGAATACCCGGTGAAAGTTTTCGGGGAGTGTTTCCTGGAGTGGAGTTTCTGAGGGATATCAATCTGGGAAAGAAGATAGAGATGGGGAAGAAGGTTGCTGTCATTGGCGGTGGGAATGTGGCTGTGGACGTAGCTCGCTCAGCTCTCCGTCTGGGTGCGAAGAAGGTCGAGATCTATTATCGAAGATCAAGAAACGAGATGCCAGCCATCCCTGAAGAAGTAGAAGAAGCCATCCAGGAAGGAGTGAAGATCCATTTTCTCGCCTCTCCTCTTAAGATTATTGGAAAAGGAGGGAAGGTCGCTGAGATGGAGTGTGCCCGGATGAAACTCGGAGAACCCGACAGGTCGGGGAGAAGGAAACCGGTCCCGATAGAAGGGTCCAACTTCAAAGTCCAAGCCGATACCATCATCGCAGCCATCGGCCAAAGGGTTGATCGAAAGGCCTTAAGAGGGTTGGACACGAATCAAGACGGGACGATTCGAATTAATCCAGGGACAGGGGAGACTAGCCTCAAAGGAGTATTCGCAGGTGGCGATTTGGTGAGAGGGCCGGGATGGGCCATCGATGCCATCGCCGACGGAAAGAAAGGGGCCCAATCGATCCACGAATATCTCTCGTAAGAAATGGCAGTGCACAGCGGAGAGAAGAACTATAAATCGAAATTTCAAATGACAAATGTCAAATGAATGTCCGATTGCTAAGTCAAGAAAGTTTTGATATTTGTCATTTGGATTTGATTTGACATTTGAACTTGGACATTTGGAATTCTCGAAGTTTTGAAATCGGGTCTCTATTTATGGCTAAAGAATGCAAGAAAGAAATCGCTCGGAAGCCCAAACGAAGGACCCTTTCCCTCAAAGAACGGAAGAGGGGATTTGCTACGGTAAAATCGAGCCCTCTGAAACAAAGGGCCATTCAAGAAGCTCAGCGTTGTTTGAGCTTGAGGGAGTGCGAATCGTGTGAGATTTGCAACCTTTTCTGCCCGGATCTCTGCATTACCCGGGATGAGAAGACAGGAGAGGTGAGGATCGATTTAGATTATTGCAAAGGGTGTGGCATCTGTGCCGCTGTCTGTCCCAAGGGGGCTATCCAGATGGTATTGGAGGAAGGGATATGACTCGAAAGATCCAGATCGATATGAACTCTGATGTGGGGGAGAGCTTTGGCATCTACAAACTGGGACTTGATGAAGAAGTGATCCCCCATATCACTTCTGCCAACATTGCCTGCGGATTCCATGGTGGAGATCCCGGGGTGATGAAAAAGACGATCTCTTTAGCCAAGCAGCATGGGGTGGAAGTTGGAGCCCATCCTGGATTCCCTGATCTCATCGGATTTGGACGAAGAAATGTGGATGCCTCTCTCGAGGAAATAAAGGATGACGTTGTCTATCAAATGGGAGCTTTACAGGCCTTTGCCGCTTCTCAGGGGCTGAGGCTCCAACATTTAAAACCCCATGGCGCTCTCTATAATATGGCTGTTGGCAATCCCAAGATATGGGACGCCATTGCAGAGGTGGTCGCCAGAATAGATCGAGAAATCATCTTGGTCGTCTTAGCTTCTTCGAAGAAAGAGCCCCTCCTCGAGATCGGAAAACGTTATGACCTTCGGATTGCGTTCGAAGCCTTTCCTGACCGGGCCTACAATCGCGATGGCTCTTTGGTCTCTCGAAGAGAGAAAGGTGCGGTCATCCATGACCATGAAGTGGTTGCTAAAAGGGCTCTCAAGATGGCTCTGGAAGGAAGAGTGATCGCCATCGATGGGACAGAGATTGGGCTCAAAGCGGAAACCCTCTGTGTGCATGGGGATAATCCTGCGGCGGTCCAGATGGTGAAGAAAATCCGCGAGGATCTAAAAGCCTCGGGGGTGGAAGTCACCGCCTTGAAGAATTTCATTTGATGAGTTTCTAACCCTGGAGAACTTTTCCGGTTTGTGTCTTGGGCTATCCATCTACGTGTCGATAGTCATTCTCGATTGTCATTCCCGCCCCGTATCAAGTACGGGGTAAACTCCGGCGGGAATCCAGTATATAAGCACATAAATAGATTCCTGCTTCCGCAGGAATGACCCAAATAATAATCCATTACTTTTTTCGTCCACTAGCATGGAACTTTATTCTGAAACACGTTTCTTCCTGATGGGTGACCGTGGTCTCCTCCTCGAATTCGGCGATGAGATCAGTGCTGAGGTCAATGAGAAGGTGAGGAAGATGGCTCTGGCCCTCCAGGCCGAAGCCATGAATGGGATCATTGAAACTGTTCCGACCTACCGCTCTCTGCTTGTCTTGTACAATCCATTGATCATTCCCCTTGAAGACCTGAAGAGAAGGCTGAAACAGCTTGAGGAGGGTTTGAAAGAGATCTCTTTTCCGGATCCAACATTGACAAAAATTCCTGTCCTCTATGGTGAGACCTTTGGCCCGGATTTAAGAAAGGTTGCCGAATATCTTCACCTTACTCCTGAAGAAGTCATCCGGCTCCATTGCAGCAAACCCTACTTCATCTACATGATTGGCTTTATGCCCGGGTTCCCTTATATGGGAGAGCTTCCGGATGCCCTCGTCACACCCCGTCTCAAAACACCACGGCTCTCAGTTCCTGCAGGCTCTGTCGCCATTGCTCAGAAACAGACAGGCATCTATCCGGTCGAGAGTCCCGGAGGCTGGCAGATCCTTGGACGAACTCCTGTTAAACTTTTCAATCCTGAAAAGGAACCCCCGGCTCTCCTTCGGATGGGAGACCTGGTTCAATTCTATCCGATCAGCGAGAAAGAATTCCACGAATGGAATTCGCAAAGCCCATGGCCCATAGGGCATAGCGTGTAACCGAATCAATGAAAAAGTAGGGGCAACTCTCTGCGGTTGCCAGAGGGGAGTTTAAGGTTGGAAAGAGTAGCAACTTTTGAGGTCCTAGAACCCGGAATCCTGACAACGATTCAGGATCTCGGTCGGTATGGATTCAGTCAGTTTGGAGTCCCCCCTTCTGGAGCCTTAGATCCTTTTTCCTGCAGAGTTGGAAACCTGCTGGTAGGAAATCCTGAGGGAGAGGCGTCTATCGAAACCACGGTCATGGGGCTCAAGCTAAAGGCCCTGAGAGAGGTTGTAATGGCGGTTACCGGCGGTGATCTCTCTCCTATATTGAATGGAGAACCCCTGGAGATGTGGAGAACCCATCTGCTTGTAGAAGGGGATATCATCAACTTCAAAAAAGTCCGAACCGGTTGCCGTGCCTATCTGGCCGCGAGCGGAGGATTGATCTTCCCAGAAGTTATGGGAAGCCGATCCACTTATCTTTCAGGGAAGTTCGGAGGTTTGGATGGAAGGGCTCTCAAAAAGGGGGACATCCTCTTTACCCCGGATATCCGATCCTCTTTAAGTCAATTGGGCTTTCGATTTCCGGGTGATTGGATTCCCCAATTCGGCAAGGAAGCGCTTCTGAGAGTGATTTCTGGTCCCCAGGATTACCACTTCACAGAGAAGGGCTTGCAAACCCTCTCTTCATCCTTCTATCAGGTTACTCCCCGATGCGACCGGATGGGAGTTCGCCTCGATGGGCCCCAAATTGAGAGGCGATCTGATGTGGACGAATCCATCATCTCAGAGGGTCTGATTGCCGGTGCCATTCAAGTCCCTGGCGATGGAAAACCCATCATCATTCTAACGGAATTGGTCACCGGAGGTTATACGAAGATCGCCGCGGTGATTTCCACGGATCTAAGCAAGGTCGCTCAACTCAAGCCCGGAGATCGAGTGAGGTTTGCTCCCGTCTCCGTTGAAGAAGCTCACGGGCTGCTCCGGGAGCAGGAAGAACGGCTCCTAAAGTTCAAAGATTTCTTCGAGCAGCGTTGAGTGAGCACGGGAAAATAAATAATCCCCATTTACAAAAGGGAGAATTATTGTCTCCTCCCTTTTATAAGGGGAGGGTGAGAGGGATTAAGATATGGAAGGGGAAACACGATGCTACCATCGACACCGGTTTATGAAATCTATGCAGTCAAATATGCAGGTCCTTTTATCCGCCCTCTAGCAAAAGTTCTGTGGAATACGGACTGGGAGAAGGAGATCGAGATTAATTACTACATCTGGGTCGTGAAAGGAAAAGATGAAATATTGATCGTCGATTGTGGGGTGTCCCCCTCTCTCGCCCAGGAAATGGGACTTCAGGGTTATATGAATCCAGTTCATGTCCTGAAGGGGATCGGGATTGAAGCCTCCCAGGTTAAGAAGGTGGTGATTACCCATATTCATTTTGATCATACCAATGGAATTGAACTCTTTCCCAAAGCGACCTTCTATGTCCAGGAAAAAGAATTCAATTTTTGGATAAAAGATCCTGTGGCAAAGAAACCTCCCTTCCTTAGGCTTTCTGCCCCTGATCGAAATGCGAATCTCGCTAATCTCGAGGGAACAGGAAGACTCGTTATCATAAAAGGCGACCAGGCGATCCTACCAGGAATCGAACTTCTCCTGGCCCCAGGCCACACTCCAGGACTCCAAGTAGTGGCTGTAAATACGGCAAAAGGCACAGCCATCGTCGGATCGGACTGTGCTCATATTTTCAGAAATTATGAAGAAGAGATCCCGAGCACTTTCATTACGGATATGGTTGCCTGGATGAAGACCTATGATAAGTTAAAATCAAAAGTTTCCTCTATCAATCTTCTCTTTCCCGGGCATGATCTCAAGATGGCCACTCACTATCCGAAGGTCGCGGAGGGGATTACTCGGTTGGTTTAGAGGAATGGAGAAGCATTTGAAGCTCCCCGCCCATAGGCGGGGCTTCCCGGCAAGGTAATTTCATCTTATATTGTGCCCCTTGACCCCGCCTATCCCGCTAGGGCGGGACGGGGCACGTTCCGGTCAAACCTCCAATGGCGGGCTAACAAAAGAACAAGTTATGAGGTAGGGTCGCCCTCCAAAGCGTTCGACTCTGAAGGCACAGCCTCAGGCGTCGTCGGCGTGGAGGGCGGAGGAGCAGATTCTTGTCTTCTCTGCCTCGGGCGCCAGCGGGGCTTCTGGGTCTTCCTTGGTTTCCGTTCTTTCGATTCTTTTAACACCCCTTCCTCATCTTTTTTCTCGACTTTTCCAAAACCAACGACCACATAGGTGCCGCTTCTGGGGTCGGTCTTAAGCCGCACGATCCCTTCCTTCTCTGCATCTTCAAGGAGGTCGCTGAAGGTCCGATATCCATGATAGGATTCATTGAAGGAGGGCTTCTTCCGCTTTATCGTCTCTTTAACCAGAGAGGACCAGAGGACCTCCTTGTTCTCACGAACCAAGGCCACTACAGAGTCCACCAGAAGTTGAAAGGCTTCCTTCTTTGGCTTGGGCAGATCCTGCTCGATCTTAGGCGGGGTACCTACCGGTCGTTCAAGATCTTCGTAATAGATGAATTCATCACAGTTGTTGATCAATAGATGAGAACTCGATTCTTTCATCCCGAGTCCGATCACACGCTTTCCATTCTCCTTCAGTTTGGAGACGAGATGGGAAAAATCGCTGTCCCCGGAAACGATGACGAAAGTATCGATATGTTCTTTGGAGTAACAGAGATCGATGGAATCCACAGCTAGCCGAATGTCTGCGGAGTTCTTTCCGCTCAAGGAACGTTTTGGGATCTCGATCAATTCAATGGCTGCCTCATGGAAGGGTTTCTTATACTCCGCGTAATCAGCCCAATCTGCATAGGCTTTCTTTACGATGAGCTTTCCCTTCTCCACCAAGCGTTCCAAAACCTTCTGAATGTCGAACCGCTTATCTTTTTTCCCCTTGAGCCCGAGGGCGAGGTTTTCAAAATCGATGAAAACCGCTAAGGCATTCTCTCTTTCATCCATTCTCCATCCTCCCTAAGATCATCCTACACCGTATCGAAAATTTTGTAAACAGGCCTTTTCCAGAGTTCCATCTAATGGACTCCCTTCCTCAAGAGGCTGACGCGAGGCATCCCCGAAACGGGATTTCGATCGACCCATACCTCGCAGCCATAAACCTTTTCGATATTCTCCCGGGTCATGACTTCTTCAGGGGAGCCCATTTTATAAATCTTCCCATTCTGGAGAAAAATGAGGCGATCACAATATTCAGAAGCGAGGTTTAAATCATGGGACGCCATGAGGATGGTGAGGCCTTTTTCCCGATTGAGGGAGAGGACGAGATCTAAGAACTCGACCTGGTGATGGATATCTAAATTGGACGTGGGCTCATCAAGGAGGATCATCTCTGGTTCCTGTGCCAAGGCTCTGGCGATATAGACCCTCTTTCTCTCCCCACCGGAAAGCTCGTCAATCGGCCTTTGAGAAATCGGAAGGATCTCTGTCCACTCCATCGCCTTTTTTGCAATCTCCAGATCCTTCGGGCTTTCAAACATCAGATGGCCAAGATAAGGAGACCTTCCCATCAAAACCATCTCAATCGCACGGAAAGGAAAGGCGGGATAGGTCTCCTGAGCCACCACTGCGATCTTTTTGGCGATCTCCCTCCGACTCATCTTCTTTAAAGAAAGGCGGTCGAAAAGAACCTCTCCCTGCTGGGGAGAGAGGAGGCGGTAGAGGATCTTCAGGAGGGTGGTCTTTCCAGAGCCATTGGGGCCGATCACACCGACGAACTCTCCCTTTCTCACCTGAAAGGAGACATCCTGGAGCACCCAGTCTTGATGATACCGGAAGAAAATCGAATCCACTTCAATCATAAGATTTTAACCACTTTCCTCGTTCTTAACAGGTAGATGAAGAAAGGACCTCCGAAGGCAGCCGTGATCACTCCTACCGGCAGTTCCACAGGTGAAAAAAGGGTTCGGCCCAGAGTGTCTGAGGCGATGAGAAAGGAGGCTCCCACGAAGGCCGAAGCCGGGAGGAGAAGACGGTGGTCAGGCCCGAAAATCAATCGCACCGAGTGGGGAACAATCAGACCCACAAAGCCGATCAGACCGCACATCGAGACCGAGGCCGCCGTCATCAAGGAGGCGCCAAGATAGGAGATCAACTTCAATCGCTCCACATTCACTCCCAATTGAAGCGCGCTCTCCTCTCCGGAAAGGATCAGATTGAACTGGCGGGCATGAGCGTAGAGAAGGAGAAAGGCGAATAAGAGATAGGGAAAAATGAGGCGGATCGCCTGATAATTGGAAAGGCTGAAGTCTCCCATCAGCCAGAAGACAATCGTACGGAGTTCCTCTCTCTGGGAGATGGACAGGAAAAACATGATGAGGGCGGAGAGAGAGGAACTGACGATGACACCTGCCAGAAGTAACGTGTTGGGATGGATCTTTCCCTCCTGCCTACCGAAATAAAAAACAATGAGGATGGTCAGCAGGCTTCCGATGAAGGAAGCCAAGGGAAGGCCAAAGGAGAGGGTTCCCAATCCCATCAGGATGGCCACGATCGCTCCGACGGCCGCACCACTCGAAACCCCGAGAATATAGGGATCGGCCAAAGGATTTCTCAGGAGGGCCTGAAAGATGGCACCGGATACAGAAAGACCTGCTCCCACCAGACCTGCCAAGAGAGCCCTGGGTACCCGGAGGGAAAGAATGATCGTTTTCTCGGTCTCCGTGCCTGCTCCTTTCAAACCCAGAATCGATTGAAGGAGGATCGAGATGGAGCGACGGGGTTCCACCTTCACGCTTCCCATCATAATGGAGAGGATTGTGACAAGGATTAAGATGAGGCCGAGAAGAGCCGAGATAAGGAGAACCTTTTTCAGGGTAAGGATCTTCATAAAAAAATCATTGTCTCTTAAATCGTTCCGGGTGGAGAAGCCTGGCCATCTCCTCTAATCCTTCGATGATCCGGGGGGATGGCCGGTCAATCAGATCGGAATCGAGGAGGTGGATTCGGCCATTCTTCACGGCGGGGATCGTCTTCCAACGGGACCACTCCCGAAGAGCCTTTTGATAATTCCCCTTGGGATTCATCGAGCTGATGAGAATGACTTCCGGAGATCTTTTTAAAATTTCTTCCATTCCAAATCGAGGATACATCTCTTTCTCATTTCCCGCAACATTGTCACCGCCCGCCAAACGGATGAGATCGTCTGCAAAACTATTTTTCCCCACGGTTACAACAGGGGCCTCTCCGATCTGGAGAAAAACGCGAGGTTTGGGAAGGCCCAGAGTTAGCTCCACGACCCTCTCCCTCCGTCTCTTCATTTCCTGGATGATTTCCACCCCTTCCTTCTCCCGGCCGACCAGCTGGCTGAGATGACCGACACTCCGTATGACATCCTCAACATTCTTCGGAAAGATGACATAAGTCGCAAACCCCAAGCGCTCGAGCCGTTCCACCATATCCCTTGTATTTCCGGCTCCAGTGGCAATGATCAGATCGGGCTTGAGAGAGACAATTTTTTCAAAATCGAGGCTGATGTAACTTCCCACCCGAACCTTGCTCTTCACCTGTTCAGGAAAGTTACAATGGACCGAGACGCCTACGATCTCTTGATCGAGGCCCAGGCTGAAAAGGATCTCGGTAATGTTGGGAGCTAAAGAGACGATTTTCTTAGGAGGAAAAGGAACGATCACTTCCCTTCCTACTTCGTCTTTGAATCGTTGCGAAGAGGAATGAGCGTATGGGGCCCAGAATAAGGAAGACAACAAGATCAAAAAGCCGGCAAGAACTCTTTTTCTCATTGAAGCTGAAATTTGATCGGAATATTCACCCAAAAAGCAATGGCGTTTTCTCCCCTCTTTGCAGGGAAAAACTTCCATTGTTTGACTGCAGAAAGAGCGGAGCGGTCGAGGATCTCATGGCCGGAGGATTTCTTCACCTCCACTTGCCCCACGAGGCCATTGGAGAGAACTTCTACCTTTAACACCACTTCCCCTTGAAAACCATTTTTTCGTGCCTCCCGGGGATAGAGGGGTTTTGGATTCTCTGCATATTTCGGATGGATAAGGATAACTTCTCCTTCAGAAAGGGATGGGTATTTGGCCACCTGTTTCGTCTCCTCCTCAACAGAAGGACTTCGGGAAGGAGAAGGGAGCGGTTCGGAAGGACCTTCCCTCTGAATGGTCAAAACGGTCTCTGGATTCAAAGAAGCCAGGACAATGGGTTTCTTCTCAACCTGGTCTTCTTTATCTCTGATTTCCCCTCTTTTATCTTCTATGGGAGGAGGGGGAGCTTCACTGAGAGGATGTTCCCTCACCTCGACCTCTGGAGGAGGAAGAGGGAAGATCTCCTTTTCTTCTTTTTTGATGGAAACCTTGGTCTGTTTCTCCTCTATCATCCAGGGGTAGAGGGTGACTTCCACATGAAGGGTTGGCAGACAATCCGTCTTAGAGTTTAAGAACAAAATAGAGGCAATGGAAAAGAAAGCAAGATGGATTAGGAATGAGATGGAGAAGAAGAGCCTCATTTTCAGGATTCTCTAGGGATGGCGGCGTTCGTTCTTCATCGCCATAGAAACAAAAAACCCAGTCTTCAGAAGAAAGACTGGGTAATTTTTACATCACCCTTCACAGCCTTCCACCGAAGACTCAACGTGAAGCATATTCAGGCAGGTTTTCTGGCTTACGGATCGTCCTAATCCTTGCCCCTTCCCGCCCTTTGACCCTTCGACAAACTCAGGGCTTCGGGCAGTGGATCTGGCAAGTTTCGTCCCCGATTACAGCGGCGTGGCCGTCCCCGGTTCTCACGGGGTTCCCTTTTCGGCTTTAGGCCACCTGAATACGGGATTATTTTTACACTTTTATTATCATAAATTCCAGGGGAAAGTCAATTGGATTTGTTCTTTTTCAACATTTTCAATTCAAGGATCCGCTCTTTGGAATCGAATTCTATAATGCGTTTGTTCTTCATAGGAAGACACTTTAAGAGAGCGGCTGCTTCACTCTGACAGTCCTACCGATCAGGTCTCTTCTTCTCCAAACGCGGTCCTGTAGGCATGGCTGGCAAATTGAGTGAGATGCCCTAGATCAAGAGCTGTCTCTTTATTCACTTCCTCCCAAACCTCGTTGGGCAAATTCCAATCTCCGACCACAAGGTTCTCCTTAAGTTGATTTTCACTTTTTACGCCGATAATCACAGAGGTGATTCTTTTGTCATGAAGAGGCCAGGATAAGCCCAGTTGAATTTTTGAAATCCCGGTTTTTCGGGAAAGCTCATCAAGCTTCTTCGCCATCTCGAAACCTCTCTGATGCCAAAACCTCGGACCGTCAATTTCAGAGCGGTAAAACAAACGAGTCCCTGGAGTGGGTTTTTCCTCTTTCTGGTATTTTCCAAGAAGAATCCCTCCGGCAAGAGGACTCCAACAGGTCACCCCCATCCCCTGATCTTTACAGGCAGGCAAGACCTCTCGCTCCGCCTCCCGGTTGATGAGGTTATAAAGATATTGTCCGCAGGTGAGCTTCTCAAGGTTGAAGAGGGCGCTGATTCCATTGGCCTTAAGAATCTGCCATGCAAAAATGTTGCTGCACCCAAGGTATCGGACCTTTCCCTGGCGGACCAGGTCGTTTAAGGTTCTCATGGTCTCTTCCAAGGGAGTGAAGAAATCTGGCCCGTGCATGTAATAGAGGTCAATATAATCTGTCTGCAGACGACGCAAACTTGCTTCACACGCTTCTATGATATGTTTCCGTGATAACCCCTTGGCATTAGGAGACTTCCCTGTCCGAAAGAAACATTTGGTGGCTAAAACGATTTCATCTCGCTTTTTATCTCTCGAGGCCTCTCCGACAATCTCCTCAGAGGCACTCCCAGCGTAGATATCTGCGGTATCGATGAAATTGCCTCCTGCATTTAAATAGAGATCGATGAGCTGCATCGAGGTCTTACGATCACAGCCCCAATCCTTGGCACCAAAGGTCATGGTCCCCAAACAAACACGAGAGACCAAAAGTCCTGTACGGCCCATATATCGATATTTCATATATCCCTCCCGTATCCATGGATATGTGATTATTCTTATTTAACACAGATCATTCTATGTTCCCGCGTTGGAAAAGACAATAAAATTTGTTGATCTCCCCTCACCCCATCCCTCTCCCCAGCGGGGAGAGGGGAGGGTGAGGGGGCCTATCAAAGGTCTCTCAAAATTGACAGTCAATCAAAATTGTAGTATTTTTAATAATCTAAAGGGGTTAGATTATAAGAGGCTTTCCCCTTTTTATATTCTTGAGTGATATCAAATTGGACGGTGATGAATTGAAAGAAGCCCTTTCACTCGTCTCAAAACCGGTTAGGTATCTTGGACAGGAGTTCAATTCGATTAGAAAGGACCCTGCTCAGATCAAGCTAAAGTTCTGCCTGGCATTTCCCGATGTTTATGAAGTGGGGATGTCCCATCTCGGGATTCAGATCCTCTATCATGTCCTCAATGGAAAAGAAGGGGTGGCCTGCGAAAGAACCTTCGCCCCTTGGGTTGATATGGAGAGGGTCATGAGACAGAAAGGCCTTCCTCTTTCTTCCCTCGAGTCCTCCACCCCGCTTGATCAGTTTGACATACTGGGTTTCTCCCTCCAATATGAACTTGGTTTCACCAATGTCCTCAATATGCTCGACCTCTGTCGTATTCCCTTTTTCTCCAAGGATAGAGATGAGCGATTCCCGCTTATTATTGCAGGGGGTCCGACGGCCTTCAATCCAGAACCCGTAGCTGATTTCTTCGATGCCATCGTCATCGGGGATGGCGAAGAAATCGTCCTGGAAATCTGCGATCAAGTGATCGCATGGAAAGAGGTGAGAAGAAAGAAGGAGGATCTTTTAAGATCTCTTTCCCAAATCGAGGGGATCTACATCCCTAGTCTCCACCCGAAGGGCCAAAAGATTCGAAAGCGGTTTGTCTCAGACCTCAATCTGTCTCCTTTTCCCACTTGCCCCATCGTCCCTTATATGAAAGTAGTCCACGACCGTCTCAATTTAGAGATCGCCAGGGGCTGCAAGAGGGGATGCCGTTTTTGCGAAGCAGGATTCATCTACCGGCCTTACCGAGAAAGAAGTCCGGAACGCATCCAGGAAGTGATCAGCCTGGCCCTGAGACAGACGGGTTACGAAGAAATCTCACTTCTCTCTCTCAGTGCTGGAGACTACTCTTCCATTGGACCCCTTCTCTCCCATTTAATGGATCGATACGAATCGAAAAAGGTGGCTGTCTCATTCCCTTCCTTGAGGATCGAGAGCGTGGTGAAGGATCTCGCCGCGGAGGTGAAACGGGTCAGGAAGACAGGATTTACCATTGCCCCTGAAGCTGGGACGGAACGGATGCGACGGGTGATTAATAAGGAGATGGATGAGGGGGTTCTCTTCGAAGGTGTGGCCGACCTCTTCTCAAAGGGTTGGAAGGGCATCAAACTCTACTTCATGATGGGCCTTCCGTCAGAAGGGGAAGAGGACTTAAGAGGAATCGTCCATCTGGCGAGGAAGATTTCCTCCTTGGGAGAGAGGCAGAAGATCCATCCCAACATCAATGTCAGCGTCTCCACTTTCGTTCCCAAACCTCACACGCCCTTCCAATGGGAGTCTCAGATTCCTCTGGAGGTGATGCAGGAAAATCTCTCTTTCTTAAGAAGTGAGTTGAAGAGGAATTCCCTCCGTTTCAAATGGCAGGATCCTCATCTCAGTTTTTTGGAAGGGATCTTTTCTATGGGGGATCGACATCTCTCTCGGGTCCTGATCGAGGCGTATCGGCTGGGATGTCGATTTGATGGTTGGAGTGACCAGTTCCATTATGCCCACTGGAAAGAGGCCTTTGAGAGGGCAGAAGTGAAGATGGAGGCCTATACGCAGAGAAAGAACTTCACGGAAGCTCTCCCTTGGTCCTTCATCGATACTGGGATAGAGCCACCTTTTCTGTGGGAGGAGTATCAGAAAGGCTTAAGGGAGGAGACGAGTCCTTCTTGTAAAGAGGATTGTTACCGCTGCGGGGTTTGCAATGGAGAAAGACTAAGAATAAGAGAAAGCCATCCTGAAAGGATCCTACAAACGGAGAAGGGCGGAGAGGGAAGGATCCGGAGGAAGCCCATTAAGAAAAAGGTTCGACTCAGTTTTACAAAGGAGGGAGAGATTCGATTCATCAGCCACCTCGAGCTCGCCCATCTCTTCCATCGCGCATCTAAGAGGGCTGACCTCCCACTCTCTTATTCAGAAGGTTTCCATCCTATGCCACGGATCATCTTCGCTACGGCCATTCCGGTGGGCATGGAAAGCCGTATGGAAATCGTCGATATGGAATTGGAAGGCCGAATCACTTCACGCGAGGTTAAAGAGAAGCTTAACCAAACCCTCCCAAAGGGGATTGAAATCCTCGAAGCTGAGGAAGTTCCTCTGAATTCCCCATCCTCCTCTGCGCTGACTTCTTCAGTCTATTGGGTCACTCTGGATCGTCTCATTTCGAAAGAAAAGGCTATCCCCCGGATTCAGAAAGCTCTGGAGGAGGAGGAATTTATCCTTCATCAGGAGAGAAAAGGGAAGGAAAGGAGAGTCGATATTCGGCCATTGATCGAGAAGATGGAGGTAAAAGAGGGGAGAGAGGATTTAGGGGAAACTCCCCCTTGGGGAATTGAATTGGTTCTGCGGAATGGAATGGGAAGGACAGCCAAACCCACAGAAATCGTCGGAGCGATACTAGGTTTTGAAGAGGAGATTCTTGCCCAATGCAAAATCGTCAAATTGGAATAATGGAATATTGGCATTTAAGACTTTTGAAGAATTGGTGGATTGCTCCATTCTTGAAGATCCATCATTCCACGATTTAAGTATTCCAATCCCGTGTCTTTGCTTTATAGGAGTATGCCATGGCGAATGAGCTCATCATCAATGTGACGCCTCAAGAAACAAGAGTTGCTCTTTTGGAGGATAGAGGCCTTGCAGAACTCTATATCGAGCGGACCAAGGACCGAGGGATCATGGGAAATATCTATAAAGGAAAGGTTGTAAAGGTTCTGCCTGGAATGCAGGCCGCCTTCGTTGACATCGGTCTGGAGAAGGCCTCCTTCCTCTACGTCTCCGACGTCTATGGTGGGATGGAAGATTATGAAGAGATGATTTTCCAGGGGGAAGAACTGCCAAATTATTTCAATCCCTCCTCACAGATCGAGGATCTTCTCTCCGAAGGGCAAGAGGTTCTTGTTCAGGTCTCGAAAGAACCCCTCGGCAGCAAAGGGACCCGAATCACCTCCCACATCACACTCCCGGGAAGATATCTCGTTTACATGCCTACAGTAGATCATATCGGGGTCTCGAGGAGGATCAAGGATGAAAAGGAGCGGAGGAGACTGAGAGAAGTCGCCCTGACCATGAAGCCCCCTTCAGGTGGCTTCATTGTTCGGACAGCCAGTGAGGGTGCAGAGTCTGAGGATATCCGGAACGACATGGAGTTTCTTCTCCGCCTGTGGAATAACATCCAGAAGAAGAAAGAAAGCTCGACAGCACCCTCCCTCATTCACAGTGATCTGACCATGGTGCTCCGGGTGATCCGGGATATCCTCTCCCCCCAGGTTAATCGAATTATCATCGACTCCAAGGATGAGTATGAAAACATCCTCTCCTTCATCAACACCTATATGCCCAAGCAGAGATTTGAGATCCTCCATTATGAAAAGGAGGGACCCATCTTCGATGCCTACGGCATCGAGATGGAGATCGACAAAATCTTGGGCAGAAAGGTCTGGCTTAAATCAGGAGGATATATCGTCATCGATATGTGTGAGGCCCTCGTGGCCATCGATGTGAACACGGGAAGGTATGTGGGAAAGAGAAATCTGGCCGATACAATTCTCAAAACCAATCTGGAAGCAGCGAAAGAGATTGCCTACCAGCTGAGGCTCCGAAATATCGGTGGGATCATCATCATCGATTTTATCGACATGGAAAGGGAAGGGGATCGAGAAAAGGTCTTCCAGGCCTTCGAGGAAGCCCTCCGGAAGGATCGTCAGAAGACGAGCATCTTTGAGATTTCAGAGCTGGGCCTGGTGGAGATGACGCGAAAAAGAACGCGTGAGAACATCTCGAGGATCCTCAGCGAACCCTGCCCTTATTGTGAGGGAGCCGGGCTGATCAAATCGAAGACCACGGTCTGTTATGATGTCTTCCGAGAAATCGAGAGGAGTTCGTCTGCTTTGGGCGGCCACAGCATTCTGGTAGAGGTCAATCCCGAGGTGGCCGACCTCCTTTATGAAGAGGAGAGGGGGAGGGTAGAGGAACTGGAGAAGAGACTGAAAAAGAAGATCATGATCAAGGGGAAAGCCGGATTCCACCAAGAACAATTTAACATTATTGAAGTTTGACAATAGCTTAGAAATCGATTACTATTCTCTGATATTTTAATGTGGAGGCTTCTGATGTATGCCGTGGTGAAAACAGGAGGAAAGGAATATCGAATCTCCCAGGGGGATCTCATCCGAGTGGAGAAGATGGAAGGAAAAGTAGGGGATCAGGTGACGATGAAAGATATCCTGATGGTATCTCATGAAGGTCAGGTCCAGGTGGGAAATCCCCTCTTGGCTAATGCAGTGATCACGGGCGAGATTGTCCAGCAGGTGAAAGGGAAGAAGGTTTTAATCTACAAAATGAAGAGGAGAAAGAACTACCGACGAACCAAAGGACACCGCCAGACCTATACTTACATTAGGGTGAATGATATCAGCTTAGGCTAGAGGATTGAGGCTGGAGGCTAAATCTTTGCCTCAAACCTCCAACCCTAAACGGAGGAAGTCATGGCACATAAGAAGGCAGGAGGAAGTTCTCGAAACGGCAGAGATAGTGCTGGGCAGCGTTTGGGTGTAAAACGATTCAGCGGACAGTTGGTTCAGGCAGGAAGCATCTTGGTCCGTCAGAAAGGGACCCGAATTCACCCCGGAGAAAATGTGGGGATGGGGAAAGATTACACTCTCTTTGCCAGAATCGATGGAATTGTCAAATACGAGACGAAGGGAAGAGATAAGAAGCACGTGAGTATCCACGCCTCCTGAACCACCTAGGGTTCAGGACTTCGCCCCTACGCCATGTTGGATGTCGACCTCATGTTCTAGATCCCATGTGGTTCAGGGTTAAGCCCAAACCTAACATGGTTTGGGGCTTCTCCATTTGGCCTTCATTCAGCGAAGATGAAATTTGTGGATGAAGCGAGAATCCATGTGAAGGCGGGCGATGGGGGCAACGGTTGTGTCAGTTTTCGCCGAGAACGCTTCATCCCCAGAGGAGGACCGGACGGCGGTGACGGAGGAAAAGGTGGGGATGTGATCCTTCAGGCTGATGCTCAGCTTTCTACCCTTCTCGATTTTACCTACCCCAAACAGATTCGTGCCCAAAGGGGATCTCACGGAAAAGGCAAAGATCAGACAGGAAGGAATGGAGAGGACCTGATCCTTCGCATTCCAGTAGGAACCCTTGTTCGAGAGGATCAGACAGGAGAAGTCCTTCAAGACCTCCTCTTCGACGGCCAACCGTTCGTGGCAGCCAGGGGGGGACGGGGCGGTCGTGGAAATGCACGATTTGCTACCTCCACACTTCGTGCACCCCGTCGGGCTGAAAAAGGGGAACGGGGAGAGGAACGGTGGCTTCGCCTCGAACTCAAACTCCTCGCCGATGTGGGTCTCATTGGGTTCCCCAATGTGGGAAAGTCAACCCTTCTCTCAAAGATTTCCTCTGCAAGACCGAAGATCGCCGACTATCCTTTCACCACCCTCATTCCCAACCTGGGGGTGGTGGTCCGGGAGGAAGGCCGGCCTTTCGTGGTGGCCGACATCCCGGGATTGATCGAAGGCGCCTCTCAAGGAACAGGGCTTGGATTAACGTTTCTCAGGCATGTGGAGCGGACACGTCTCTTCATTCATCTTTTGGAATTTTCTGGTGATCCCTCACGCCATCCGATCAAGGACTTTCATGCCCTCAACCAGGAGTTGAAGGCCTACCACCCGTTGCTCCTTGAAAAGATTCAGATTGTGGCACTCAATAAAATTGACCTTCCATCGGTCCGGGAAAGGGCAGGGGATTTGGAAAAACAGTTTGAAAAGATGGGTCATCCGTTTTACAGGATCTCTGGGAAAACAGGAGAGGGAATGGAAGAGATGATGGAAGCCGTCTCCCGGGCACTCCGATCCATCATGGATCAGGGAAATGAGCCATAAGGATATACGCAAGAAGACGCTTGAGAAGGCGAACCGAATTGTGGTGAAGGTAGGTTCCAGTATTTTGGCCTTACCCGAGAAGGCAGGTTGATGAACATCTTCGTTTTTGGAAATGGACAAATCCGCACGTGAAAATTTCAAATGTCAAAATCCAAATGTCAAATCAATGTCAAAATTCGAAATTGGATTCTGAAACGGGTTCAGAATGCCATACTTGTCATGCCGAACTTGATTCGGCATCTCGTTTGAGCTTTGGATTTGATTTGAACTTTGAGCTTTGTCATTTGACATTCTCGTCTTGAATTCTTAGAAACGATGACCAAAGGGAGTGATTTGGAGGCAAAAAAAGAGGTAGGACAGAAAAAGATTGGGCTTTTTGGGGGTACCTTCAATCCCATTCACTTGGGTCACCTTAGGGGAGCCGAAGAGA
>CAYMJV010000032.1:0-2786 GCA_964390545.1 uncultured Syntrophaceae bacterium | reverse complement strand
AGCCCACCACCGCCTCGAGATGGTGAAGCGAGCCACTCGGAAGAATCCCCGATTCTCCACTTCTGATGTTGAGCTTAAAAGAACAGGGAAATCTTATTCCATTGATACGATCCGATATTTTCGTGAGAAGTCTAAGGACTCCCTGTACTTTATCTTAGGAAGAGATGCCTTCGTGGAAATTGAAACCTGGAAGGATTTTCAAAACCTCTTTTCCTTGTGCAATTTCATCGTCATGGCCCGACCTGGCTTAATACACGCTTCCCCTCTCCCGGGAGTTTTGGCTCAAGCGTTTCGATATGACCAAGGAGCTTCTGGGTGGGTACATGGTTCTGGGAATATGATTTTGTTTAAGGAAATCAATTTCTTAGATATTTCCTCCACAAAGGTCCGGGATTTGGTGGAGAAAGGAGGGTCGATAAAATATCTGGTCCCTCCTGAGGTAGAGACCTATATCGAGAAGCATGGGCTTTACCAGAGGGGACAAGTTAAGAGCTAAGAGTTATGAGGTTAACACCCTTAGAAACCCGGGTTTGAAATTTTCCGTCAAAAATGGCATTTTTATTTATTAAGAGCCTCATTTTTCTATTGTCAACATCATTTTTTCTGGTATAATGCAGTACTCAAATTTCACCCGATAAGGAGGATATGGCCACCGATTCAAAGACCAAATCACTGCTTTGTTTGAAAGCAGCGGTTGAAAAGAAAGCTCAAGATCCGGTTCTTCTGGAGTTAAAGGGGATTTCTTCGATCACCGATTATTTTCTCCTCTGCAGTGGCAGGTCAGATCGGCAGGTTCAGGCCATTGCCCAGGGGATTGAAGAGGCTCTCAAGAAGAAGGGGATTCGGCCCCTGGGTCAAGAGGGGATAGCAGGGGGCAGGTGGATCTTGTTGGATTACGCAGACGTGGTCGTTCATATCTTTCTCGATCCCGTCAGGAAATTTTATGATCTCGAGGGGCTCTGGATGGATGCTCAGCGGATTGAACTTTAAGAGAGGTAATCTTTGGTAGCAGGAAAATCGGACCCCAAAAAAGAGGGGGTAGATAAGAGGACCCTTACTCGATTTAAAAAGATCCTCCTAAAGGAAAGGGAGGATATCATCGGAGAGGTGAAGCAGATTTCCGAATCCTCGAAGGAGATGGGGCAAGACGGGATTCAAGACATCGGGGATGAGGCGGCCAATATTTATAACAAGCAGATCCTGCTCAGTCTGAGCGAGAATGACCGGGTGAGGCTTCAGGAAGTGGATGAAGCCTTAGATCGGATTGCCAATGGAACCTACGGAACTTGTGAGGAATGCGGTGGACCCATCAGCTTGAAACGACTAGAAGTCCGCCCAGTGGCCAAATATTGTGTCCCTTGCCTGATGAAGCTTGAGAAAGGTAAAATATAGAGATGTTGGCGCGGCTCTTAATTATCATCATTTTGATCGTCATCTCACTCTTCTGCTGGCTTTCCTTCCTCAATCCCCTGGATGTGGAATTTCATTTCTTTGGGAAGTTGATCCCGACGGACCTCTCCACTCTCATGATCTCTTCCTTTATCTTGGGGGTCATGCTGGCCTTCTTCATCACCCTGACCCGGGATGCCAAACGGGCGATCGAAGGCTATCAAAAATCACGCGGGATAAAGAAAGCCCATACCCTCAAGGATGAGTTCAATCGCGGCATGGAGGACTTTCTCCGGGGAGATCTGGCCAAGGCAAAGACCCACTTCGTGGAGGTTTTGAAAAAAGACCCGTCGCAGATCGATCTTTATTTCAGGCTCTCGGAGATCTCCCTCAAAGAGGGGAGTCAAGAAGAAGCCCTCTATTGGCTAGAAAGGGCTCGGTTGATTGACATTCGGAATGTGGACATTCTCCTCCGCGAGGCAGAGCTTTACCATCGGATGAAGCGATACGATGAGGCGACCCAAACGCTTCATCGCCTTATTGGATTGGATGAAGGCAATGTGAAGGCCTTAAAGTGTTTGAGGGAGATCTATCGTGAGAATCGGAAATGGGAAGAGGCCATCAAGACCCAAAAGACGATTCTCAAATTGATCAAGGGAAAGAAGGCAGAGGAGGAGGAAACCAGTTTTTATCTGGGATTGAAGTATGAATATGCCCGGGGCCTGGTGGACCGAGGGGGCGAAGACCACCTGGAGAGTGCGCTTAAAGAAGCGAAAGAGATCGTAAGGGAGCGAAAGAACTTCCAACCCGGGTTTGTTTTGCTGGGAGATATCTACCTCCGGAAAGGAAAATGGGCCTCTGCCGGAAAGGTCTGGGGAAAGAGTTTCACCCGATTCAAATCCGTTATCTTCCTTCTTCGATTGGAGGAACTCTATCTCAGCCGAGAGGACCCGGATACTCTCTTTCGAATCTATCAGAGAGCCTTCAGGTACGATCCAGATAATTGGGTGATCGGGTTCTTTTACGCTAAACTTTGTTTGAGGCTGGAGATGTTGGATGAGGCCCTGGAGGAGATCAATGAGATCAGTTTGAGACGAAAGGACTTCCCTGCCCTTCATCGCCTTTTAGCGGAAATTTATCTCCACAAGAAAGACTTCAGCAAAGCCGCCCAGGAGTTTGAGAAAACCTTCGAACTAAGCCGGACTTCCTATCTCCCTTTTGTCTGTTCCACCTGCAAAAGAGAATCGAAGGAATGGGTTGCGTACTGTCCCCAATGCAATCAATGGAGCACTTACACGATTGACGAGAGTGAGCAACTCGTCAACTTTCCAACCTATCTCTCTTCGGAAGAATACCCCTTCCGATTGGATGCGATGAAGATCCCACTCTGAAGTTGA
>CAYMJV010000031.1:0-34245 GCA_964390545.1 uncultured Syntrophaceae bacterium | reverse complement strand
AAAAATCTAAGGTGTACGTCCAAAGAAAGTTGTCATTGCGAGGAGCGAAGCGACGCGGCAATCCGACGAAGTCGTTGCGAGGGCGAAGCCCGTGCCTGCACGCCGAAGTGGTCATCTTTCGAGAAACCTTCTTGCGGGTAGGCGTTCCGGCACGCAGGCGTGGCAATCTCAAGAGATTCTTCGCTTCGCTCAGAATGACAAAAAGGGAAAGGTTCGCAATGACATTTTTGAGAATGTCATTTTTCAACTTTTAACTTTTAACTTGTAACTCTTAACTTCTCGTTATGTCCCCCATTCTTTTCCGATTGGGCAGCCTGAGCATCTATGCTTACGGTTTCTTCCTCGCCCTTGGTTTTGTCGTTGGGTTGATCCTCGCCGTTCTGAAAACACAAAAAGAAGGGGTTCCTTTTGAACATGTGGCGAACCTCTTCTTCTATACCGTCCTTTCGGCCATCGTGGGGTCGCGACTCTTATTCATTCTGGTCAACGTTGATCTCTATCGTCAGAACCCTCTCCAGATATTTAAGATATGGGAGGGAGGATTGGTCTTCTACGGTGGCCTGATTCTGGCTGTTGCAGTTTCGATGGGGTATATGAGGTGGCACCGGTTGCCCCTCTGGAATTTTGCCGACCTGTTTTCCCCCTCCATTGCGATCGGTCTCTTCTTCGGTCGATTAGGCTGTTTCTTCGCGGGGTGCTGTTATGGAAAAGAAACATCCCTCCCATGGGGGGTTGTCTTTACAGATCCAAACTCTTTAGCTCCGCTTCATGTCTTCCTCCACCCCGTTCAGCTTTATGAGGCAGGGAGTAACCTCGCCCTCTTTTTCTTTTTGAAATGGAGGGAGAAGAAAAAAGCGTTTGACGGTCAAATCTTCTGGCTTCTGATCCTCCTCTATGCCATGATCCGTTTCTTTGTGGAAATGATGCGGGGTGACCCACGGGGATCTGTCTTTTACGGCCTTCTATCCACTTCTCAAGGGATAGGAATTTTTTTGGGCATCCTCTCTCTTTTCATGTTATTCTATTTAAGAAAAAAACAAAGGAGATAGAAGATGGCCATTCGGGAAATCCTGACATATCCGCACCCTCTCTTGAAGAAACGTTCCAGAGAAGTGGACCAGATTGATGGAGAATTAAAGAAATTGATTCAGGATATGACCGAGACCATGTATGATGCTGGCGGGGTTGGTTTGGCTGCTCCCCAGGTTGGAATTTCGAGAAGGGTGATTGTTGTCGATGTGAGCCCGATGGATCCTCAGCAATCTCTCTTTGTCATAATTAATCCCGAAATCGTTTTAGAGGAGGGGGACGTCGATCATGAGGAGGGGTGTCTGAGCGTCCCCGACTGTCTGGAAATGGTGAAGAGAAAAGAGAAGGTTCAAGTCCGTGGAATCTCTCCGGATGGGAGGAAAGTGGAAATTTCAGGAGAGGGGATATTGGCCTTCGCCCTTCAACACGAAATCGATCATCTCAATGGGGTCCTCATTCTGGACAGGGTCAGTCCATTGAAGAGGGATGTTTACCGGAGGAAGGTGAAAAAGGAAAGAAGGAAGGAAGAAAGGCCTTGAGCAACCCGTCATGGCGAATCGTTTTTTTTGGGACCCCCTCCTTTGCCCTTCCTTCCCTGGAGACATTGATCCAGGGATCGGATGAAGTCGTTGCCGTGGTGACCCAGCCTGACAGAGAAAAGGGAAGAGGGCGAAAAGTGATTGCTTCCCCGGTAAAAGAGGTTGCTCTTCAGAAAGGGCTCTCCATTCTCCAACCGGAAAAAGTAAAAGAGGTGTCTTTCCAGGAGAAGCTAAAAGGTTTTGGAGCCGATCTTTTTGTGGTCGCCGCCTATGGTCAGATCCTTCCCAAGACTGTTCTGAGCCTTCCCGAATACGGAGCGATGAATATCCATGCCTCCCTTCTGCCAAAATATCGTGGCTCTGCCCCCATTGCCTGGGCCATCCTCAACGGAGCGAAGAAGACAGGAATCACTACCATGCTCATGGACGAAGGCATGGATACCGGAGATATTCTTTTACAGTCCGAGATCCCAATCCATGAAGATGAGACCACCGAGACGTTACATGATCGATTGGCGTCCTTGGGGGCTCAGTTATTGTCAGAAACATTGGAGAAAATGAAAAAAGGCGAGATTCATCCCGCTCCACAGGATCATTCAAAGGCGACCTATGCGCCCATGCTTAAAAAAGAGGATGGGCAGATTCATTGGACAAAAGGGGCTGAAGAGATTGACCGTCAGGTCCGGGCCTTCCATGCATGGCCAGGGGCTTATACGGAGTGGCAAGGGCAAATACTAAAGATTTACAAAGGGGAGGTCAGGAAAGGGAAGGCAACTGGAAAGGCGGGAACAGTCCTCTGGGTAGGAACGGATTTTATTGAGATCGAGACGGGAAAGGATTCCTATCTTCTCAAGGAAGTCCAATTGGAAGGTAAGAGAAGGATGAGCGTAAGGGATTTCTTGTCCGGACACCCTGTTTCGGTAGGCACAGTGCTTGTTTAAGATGAGAATGACAAATGCCAAAGTTCAAATGTCAAATGAATGCCAAAGTTCAAAAAGGAGGGAGAAATAAGTTCAAGAATTTTCATTTAAGTTTTGGCATTTGAAATTTTTTCTGGTTCATTTGAACTTTGGATTTTGAAATTTGACGTTTGGAATTTTTTTCGGAGGTTCCTTTGGAAGTCAGGCCTCAGAAGCGGATCTTCATTGGTCTTCTAGTCATCACCTGTTTGATCCTCTTCTTTTTGATCTTTATGCTCTGGTATGTCCCGATGGTGGGACTGAGAAACATCCATCCCTCTCTTCCTCTCTTCTTCACTCTCGTCCTCGCCGTTCTGGTCTTTCTCATGCTCTCCGGAGGACTCCTCCTCGTCTTCACCATTCTCAGAGGAAAGGACATCTTTCTTTCTCATAAATTGCGAGGGCTGGTCGCAAAGGTCCTTTTCCCCTTCATGATCTTGATGGGAAGGTTGTTCGGGGTGTCCAGGGAGAAGGTCAAGCAGTCCTTTATCGAGTTAAATAATCATCTCGTTCGATCGAATACCAACAGAACTCGCCCCAATCGGCTTTTGGTTCTCCTCCCTCACTGTATCCAGGATTTTGAATGTCAGATCAAGATCACAGGAAATGTGAAGAACTGCAAAGGATGCGGGAAATGTGAAATCAAAGATCTGATTGAACTCGCTGACCAATATCAGGTGAGAATCGCTGTGGCCACAGGCGGGACCTTGGCAAGAAGAATCATCGTGGAAAACAAACCGGAAGCGATCGTGGCCGTGGCCTGTGAACTTGATCTCACCAGCGGGATACAAGACAGCTACCCGATTCCCGTGATCGGCATCCTGAACGAACGGCCTCACGGCCCCTGCATCAATACGAAGGTCGATATTGAAAAAGTAAAGGGTGCCATCTTAGATTTTCTGGAACCCCAGAGTGCTCGTAGCAATTGACAGAATTTACGTTTATTATTATATTGTCTGTGAAATCCTCCCTCTCCCCCTTTATTAAAGGGGGGCTGGGGGGATTAAAAGTTTTGTTAAATTAGGAGGTTGATGAATCAATGAATCGTTTCAAGACATTTCTTTTGATGCTCGTTTTGACCGTCCTGTTCGTTCTGGTCGGATCTGCGATCGGAGGAAGGGACGGGGCCATCACTGCTTTTGTCTTTGCCGCCCTGATGAATTTCGTGACCTATTGGTTCAGCGACAAGATTGTCCTCCGGATGTATGGAGCTCAGCAAGTCACGCAGAGTGAAGCCCCTGAACTCTATCAGGTCGTTGCAGACTTGACGAGCAAGGCCAGCATGCCCATGCCAAAGGTCTACGTTATGGAGAATGATACCCCCAACGCCTTTGCCACAGGGAGAAATCCGGAGCATGCTGCCGTCGCCGTAACCTCAGGCATTCTGAGAATGCTATCCAAGGAAGAACTGATGGGAGTGATCGGCCATGAGCTTTCCCATATCCGTCACCGGGATATCTTGATCAGCACCATCGCGGCAACCATTGCGGGGGCCATCAGCATGCTCTCTTCGATGGCCCGCTGGGGTGCCATCTTTGGTGGAGGGCGATCCGATGAGGAAGGAGGCGGCGGAGGAGGCGGAAACTTCCTTTTCACCCTCATCTTCTCGATGGTCGCCGCGTTTTCAGCCATGCTGATTCAGATGGCCATCTCTCGCTCGAGGGAATACATGGCCGATGAGGGTGGAGCCCATCTCAGCCATCCCGCCTACCTGGCAAAAGCCCTGGGCAAGCTGGATATGGCTGCCCATAAAATTCCTATGCAAGCGAATCCTTCCACGGCCCATATGTTCATCGTCAACCCATTAACCGGAAAGGGTGTTCTTTCTTTATTTAGCACTCACCCGCCTATTGAAGAACGGATTGCCAGGCTTGAGGAGATGGCAAGGACAGGAAAGTTTTGAGAAGGAAACATCCAAGGGCGATCAGCCTCGACCTCCTGAATCGGGTTGAAGAGACTGATCGCCACCCTGATGATCTCCTCAATGATTCCTTCAAGCGATATCGGCATCTCACCTCTCTCGATCGAGCCTTCCTTACCGAATTGACCTACGGTGTCCTCCGGTGGAGAGGCAAGCTCGACTGGATCATCCGCCATTTTGCAAAAATCCCATTTGAAAAGATCGAATCCGAAATGTTGAATACCCTCCGCCTCGGACTCTACCAGATCTTCTTCTTAACGAAGACTCCTGCCTCAGCCGCTGTGAATGAGTCTGTGGAGTTGGCCAAAAGGATTCGAGGGAAAGGGGGAGGGGGTTTCGCGAATGCTATTCTCCGTTCCGCCATAAGAGAAAAGGAAACGATTCCTTATCCGGATGAGCGTCAAGACCCAGCCCTCCACATTGCGATTACCCAGTCCCATCCTTTGTGGTTGGTTCAAAGATGGATCGAAAAGCTGGGCGTAGAGGAGACCGTGAAGATCTGTGTGGCCAATAATCGGATTCCAGCCCTGACCCTCCGAACGAATACACTGAAGATCAGACGAGAAGAGTTGATAGAAAAATTGAAAGAAAAAGGGTTAAAACCTACCCCGACCTCTTTTTCAGACGTTGGGATCGTGCTAAAGAATGGGCCTCCCGTTTCACAGCTTCCCTTTCTGAAGGAAGGTCTCTTTGCCATTCAGGACGAAGCTTCCCAACTGATTACCCTCATCCTTGATCCGAGACCGGGAGAGAAAATTCTCGACGCCTGTGCTGCACCCGGAGGAAAGGCGACCCACATCGGCCAAAGAATGGAGAATCTGGGAGAGATCTACGCCTTCGATCTTCATCAAGAGAAGCTGAAGCAGATTGAAGAGGGGTGTGAGAGACTGGGAATAAAGATTGTCAGGACAAAGATTGGGAATGCGGTCAAAATCTTGCGAGAACCCGGAGAGATAAAGTTTGATCGTGTCTTAGCCGATGTTCCCTGTTCCGGATTCGGGACGCTCAGGAGAAACCCGGATTTAAAATGGAGAAGGGAGAAAGAGGACATTGAACGGTTGAGCGAGCTTCAATTCTCCATATTAAACAACCTTTCAGGATATGTGAGGGAAGGAGGGCTGTTGGTTTACGGCACCTGCACCGTTTTTCATGAGGAGAATGAGGATGTGGTAGAGAGATTTCTGTTCGAGCATCGAGCATTTAAATTAGATTCCTTGGTTGAAGTTCTTCCGGAAAAATGTCACTTCTTTATCAAGAGGGGCTATTTCAAAACCTTTCCTCCGGTAGGTGAGTTGGATGGTTTTTTTGCAGCCCGTTTGAGGAAGACCTCCTGAGAAAGAGAAGATGGGATGGGGGAGATCTACTTTTTCATCAAAGGAGTGATTATCGGATTATCTATCGCCGTGCCGGTGGGACCCATCGGCATCTTGTGCATCCGAAGGACCCTGACCCAGGGTCGAATCATCGGCTTCCTTTCAGGGCTGGGGGCGGCAACGGCAGATGCCTTCTATGGGGCCATTGCCGGGTTCGGGCTCACCGTTCTTTCCGATCTTATGATGGGCCATCAGGCAGGCCTTCGTCTGATTGGAGGAGGATTGCTCTGCATGATAGGTGTCAAGACTTTTCTGTCCAAACCTGCTGAACAGGGGAACTCCGTCGAAGGGAGTACCCGTTGGGGCGCCTACCTGTCAACATTTATTCTGACCCTCACCAATCCCATGACGATTCTCTTCTTCGCTGCAGTCTTTGCCGGACTCGGGGTGGGGAGTGGAGGCGATCATTATCTTTCAGCGGGCATTTTGGTCTTAGGCGTTTTTATGGGGTCCGCATCATGGTGGCTGGTCCTGAGTGGCTTTACTGGCCTGCTACGCGGGATGTTGAATGTGAACAGGATGCAGTGGTTAAACAGAATTTCAGGTCTGATTATCATCGGATTTGGCCTGGTTGCATTTCTAAGCCTGTTGAGATGAGTGAGTTCACCCGAATGTTGCAATATCGGACCCCGATCGGGGGTATTTTCAAACCCTTGCAATTGCGGATTATCTGAAAATTTAGGGTTGCCGAGGATTTCACTTTAAGTGAAGTCGCAGTCTTGCCTGGAAATGCATGTAGCCGACTCCTAAAAGTGCCGCTGCAAGGCTTTGGGAAAATACCCGCCGCATTGTGCGGCAGCTTCCCGGCATGGCCGCCCAATACCCCCGCCCGGTTTCGATATTGTTTTTTTTGTAACTGGCGGGTTAATTTTATTGAATAGATCTTGGGAATCTATTAGTATTGCAGGAAAGATGTAGGGTGCGTTCGCCCTGCCTACCGGTAGGCAGGCGAACGCACTGGCGTGCGGTTCAGGTTCATAGAGGTGTCCATGAAAAAGATAGCGCCGTCCATTTTATCTGCCGATTTCAGCCGCCTCGGGGAAGAGGTGAGGGCTGTCGAAGAAGCGGGAGCAGATGTGATCCATGTGGATGTGATGGATGGCCATTTCGTCCCCAATATTACGATTGGACCGCTCGTCGTCGAAGGGTTAAGAAAACTGACGCCCTTGCCCTTGGATGTCCATCTGATGATTGAAAAGCCGGAGCGATATATCGAACCCTTTGCACAGGCGGGGAGCACCTGGCTCACCTTTCATGCCGAAGTGTGTTCTCGCCTCCGATCGGTGATCAAGAAGGCCCGTGAATTGAATGTAAGGCCAGGGCTTGTGCTCAATCCCTCGACTCCATTAAAGACCCTCTATCCCATCCTGGAGGAGATCGATCTCGTCCTTCTGATGTCAGTCAATCCTGGCTTTGCAGGCCAGTCTTTTATCCCGGCTGCTTTAAAAAAGATTGAACGTCTGAGGAAGATCGTCGAGCAGAATCATTATGCTCTCGAAATAGAGGTGGACGGAGGGATCAAAGTCGATAATATTGGAGAAGTCTCCAGAGCAGGGGGAGATATTTTTGTCCTGGGCACAGGCATCTTCAAAACCAAAGACTATGCTGAGACGATCCGGAAATTGAGACAAGAAATAGGGTAACAATAAATCCCCCCCAACCCCCCTTTACTAAAGGGGGGCAGGGGGGATTAAGACGCCATGCGCCATGCGCTCTGCGTTTCTTGAAACGTGATGGAACTCACCAAGCAGAAGAATTATTCACAGTCTTTTAACCTGGCCTCCATCACGATAAAAGGGATGGTTTTGGAAGAGAGGGCAAAGAAAGCAGGAGCAGATTATCAGCGAGCGGGGGATGAAGAGAAGATCACTCTGGATTTTTTCTCTGAGCCTCATCACATTTCCTTTCCTCGGATTGAATTCTATTCCCCGTCGAAGAAGACCGTTTCCTTGGTCACCCGTATCCTCCTTCTCCATTACCTGATCCGGGCGGATGGAAGTCCCATGACCGGCAAATGGGTGGGATACAAAGACATTTCAGGAGGACTTCTCTATGCCTCCGTTTTTGCAAGAAGGGTGACGGATCCTCTGGTGCGGAGATTCGGCAGGTCAGCCAAATGGTTTAAGGAGGCTGGCATTCAATTGGGAGGAGAGACGGCGGGGGTTGGAGATGCTTCCTTTATCCTTCAGGCCTTTCCTTTTATTCCCTTACAGTATGTCCTATGGGAAGGAGATGATGAATTCCCTCCTGCGGCACAGCTCCTCTTCGATGCCTCCGTGGATCATTATCTTTCCCTGGAAGATATTGTGGTGCTTGGCCAGATTACCACCGGAAGGTTGATTCAACGGGCGACGGTCAATCAAAAGACGCTGGACGCTTAGGGGTGGGCGCGTAGCGAAAAAAAGGAGAAACCATATGCTAAAAAGAATTCTTTTCGGAACGTTGTGCTTCACGCTTCTATCCTGGGTTCTAATGTCTCAGGGATTTGCGCAGGAAGATAAACTTGTTCAGGTAGCCATCGACACGTTCAAAACTCAGGTTCGTCTGCCCAAGGACGCTGAGGTTAAATTCATAGAAAAGAAGGAGAGCCCCATCCCCGGTTTTCATTCCGTGAAATTGTCCGTCCTGACTCCAAACAGAGAAGTTCCCATCGTCCTCTATGTCGATTCCAAGGGGGAGATGGTTATCCTCGGAAGCCTCATTATCAAGGGAGAGAATGTGACCAGGAGAGAGGCAGGAGAGCCGAAGGCCCGGAAGATTGATATGGCACAACTGGGAGTGGACAAATCTGCTTTCAGGGGAGGGACCCAGCCCAAGATGACCATCGTGGAGTTTTCAAATTTTCAATGCCCCTTTTGTGTGAAGTCATGGGCAAAGATGAAGGAACTCTTAGGAAAATATCCTCAGGAGATCCGTTATGTGTTCAAACACTTTCCGTTGCAGCCCAAGGGCATCGAGTTTGAACTCTCGGAAATGGCCGCTGCCACGCAGGAAGTCAGCCAGGAAGCTTTCTGGGCCGTTCATGATTTCTTTTTCTCCGAAGAAGGTCAGACCTTTGTCAAGAAGGATAGAGAGGTTTTGAAAAAGAAGATTGAAGAAATTCTGAAAGAGAAGGGCTATGACGAGAAGCTTTTCCAGGCGGCCCTGGAGACAGGGAAGGGGAAAAAGAAGGTTGAAGAGGATATCCTTACCGGGAATAAGATTGGAGTGAGAGGGACACCCTCCATCGTCGTCAACGGTGATTTTATCGGGAGCGCGATTACGGATAAAATGGTGGAAGAATATTTGAAGAATTGAAATGGAAGGAATTTATAAAAAGGATTTTTTAAGGTTAGGGGGGATAAACATGACGAGGCACAAGACAAAGTGTATCATTCTCGGCTCTTGTCTGATCGGTTTCTTGTTATGGATTTTCTCCTGTGCTGCGAATCCGGTAACCGGGAAAAAAGAGCTCATGCTTTTGAGCGAAACCGATGAGATTAAGCTCGGCCAGGAAACGGACCTCCAGGTCGTCAGCGAGTATGGCCTCTATGAGGATCCGGAGTTGACTGCCGATCTGAATGGCATTTGCCAGCGCCTTGGGAAACTGTCCCATCGGCCCAATCTGACTTACCATTTCAAAGTTCTTGATGCTTCTGTGGTGAATGCCTTCGCCGCGCCCGGGGGTTATGTCTATTTCACCCGGGGAATTTTGGCGACTCTTAACAACGAGGCTGAACTCGCGGGTGTCATGGGACATGAGATCGGCCATATCACTGCACGTCATTCTGCCCACCAGTACAGCCAGGCCCAACTCGCCCAGATAGGATTGGGAGTGGGATCGGTCTTCATCAATTCCAGCGTGCTGTCAGGGTTGGCTCAATTAGGAGTGGGGATGTTATTTATGCGTTTCAGCAGGGATAATGAAAGAGAGGCGGATGATCTGGGCGTCGAGTATTCGAGCCGGGCGGGTTATGATGCCAATCAGATGGCCAATTTCTTCGAAACGCTGGAGCGGATGAACCCGGGTTCAGACCGGAGTGGGCTCCCGGGCTGGTTTTCCACTCACCCGAGCCCTGTGGATCGAGTTCAGGCGATCAGGGGAAGGGCCGGGGACTGGCAGAAAAAGTTGAACCAAAGGGACCTGAGGATCAACCAGGACGGTTATCTGCGAGGGATCGATGGTCTCGTCTACGGGGATGATCCCCGACAGGGATATGTGGCGGACAACATCTTTTATCACCCTGGACTCCGTTTCCAGTTTCCAGTGCCTTCGCAATGGAAATTGAATAATACGCACACACAGGTGCAGATGGTGAACGAGGGCCAGGACGCTCTCATTCTCTTTTCCATCACCTCTGGGGCTTCATCCCAGGAGGCTGCCAGAAAGTTCGTCTCAGAAACGAAAGCCGGTGTTATCCGGACGGAAGCCCTACGAGTAAATGGTCTACCTTCTCAGAGACTGCACTCTGAGATTCGCTCTGAGAAGGGGGTGTATCAAGTGCTCTCTTACTTCATTGAAAAAGACAAGCGGATTTTCGTGCTCCATGGATTAACCTCCAGTGATCGGTTCCAGAATTATCGAGTTCTCTTTGACAATACCATGCGCCAATTTAAGGACTTGACCGACCCGAAAAGGATCCACGTCGAACCTGACCGCATCCGAATTCGCAACATCAAGACCGCGGGACCACTGGAGAACGAACTTCGATCCCTTGGCGTCCCAAATGATAAAATGAACGGCCTCGCTCTTTTGAATGGGCGAGATCTCAATCAAGTCGTTCCTGCGAACTCGCTGCTCAAGGTCGTTCAAAAGGGAATGTGAAAAGAGGAAGAGAATTTTGAGGGTTATTTTTCTAACCCGGCATAGCAGGAACCAAACAGGTATTGAAATCCCAATACCCAAATTCCAAATTCCAAATTCCAAATTCCAAATAATTTCCAATCACCAAATGACCAAATTCCGAAACAAATCCGTTTCGGTCATTCGAAATTGGAATTTGGATATTGTTTGTGATTTGGTGCTTGGAGATTGGTGCTTTTGAAGCGTCGCAAATATTTCGGTGCCATTTTGCGCACAATCTTATTCATCAGGGCCCAAAAGCCCTTGGATAAATTCAGGCGATGTTCCTCTCCGGGGCTCTTCCATAAATGGTCGTCATTTCTCGCAGCCTCTCCGCACAAGAAGAGTCCAATTGATCCGGCAGGAGGCGCCATTCCCAGTTTCCATGGGCAACGGAGGGGCGGTTCATTTTAGCCTCCTCTCTCAGGCCCAAAAGGTCCTGCACGGGGATGATGACCGTATCGGCCACAGACATCATGGCGAGGCGATGGAGTTCTTTGTGGCACTCCTCTGGCGGGATTTCCCTGCCCAAGTAACGAAAGAGTCTCTTCTTATCTTCTGGAGTGGCCTCATTCTCGAACCAGCCCCTGATCGTATTATTGTCGTGTGTTCCCGTATAAACAATGGTATTGGGGAGGTAGTTGTGAGGAAGGTAGGGATGGGTCGGTAAATCCTCGCCAAAGGCAAATTGAAGGATACACATCCCAGGAAAGCCGAATCGGTTCACCACTTCCTTAACATCAGGCGTAATCACCCCTAAATCTTCTGCAATGATCGAATGAGCCGGGAATTTTTTGAGGAGGGCCGTGAAAAAATCGACGGCTGGGGCCTTTACCCATTTCCCGTGAATCGCAGTTCCCTCTGTTGAAGGCACTTCCCAGAAGCCCACAAAGCCTCTGAAATGGTCCAACCGCAGGGTGTCAAAAAGAAGAAGGTTGTGGCCGATCCGCTGGAACCACCACCGATACCCCGTTTTCTTAAGGATGTCCCAGCGATAGATTGGATTTCCCCAGAGTTGGCCTGTTTTGCTGAAATAGTCAGGAGGGACACCGGCCACAAAGGTTGGTTTCTTGTCTTTATCCAATTTAAAGAGGTCCGGATGGGTCCAGACGTCAACGCTGTCATAATTGACATAGATCGGGATATCGCCGATGAGCCGAATTCCTTTGTCATTGCAATACTTCTTTAAAGAGAACCACTGCTTGAAAAAAAGGTACTGGAGAAATTTCTCCTGTTCCAATTCGTCATGAAACTCCTTTTTCACTCTATCTATTTCTTCTGGGTTTCTATCCCTGAGCCCCTTCTCCCATTCTCCCCAGGCCTTTCCATTTCGATCTTTTTTGATCACAACAAAAAGGGCAAAATGTTCTAACCAAGCTTTGTTCTTCTTGCAGAATTCGTCATAGAGTTCTTTCTCATTACCCGTTGACTTGAACCTCTCATAGGCACGGTGAAAAAGCTGTTCCTTATAAGGGATGACAGAGGCATAATCGCACCTGGCCTCTGGAAAAGATGGATGTGCCTTCAGGTCTTCCTTTGTAAGGAATCCGGATTCCTCCAGGAGGTCCGGACTGATCAGGAGGATATTGCCGGCAACGGCAGAAGGGCTGCTATAAGGGGAATTTCCACTGACCGGATCGGTTGGGTTCAGAGGCAAAACCTGCCAGTAACTCTGTTTCCCTTGGGCTAGAAAATCCGCAAACCGGTAGGCCCATGGCCCCAAATCTCCAATCCCGTAAGGAGAGGGAAGGGAGGTCAGGTGGAGAAGGATGCCGCTTCCTCGATTTTCCATAGGATGTCCTCCTTGTGGTTATAATATCATAAGGAGGCCAGAGGGTGCCAAAAAAATCAGCCTGAAAATGGTAACCCGTCAGAAGGTGTGAAAAAATGAGCGGCCAGCCGTGCCCTTCAAGGATGGCTGGGTTTCCGAAGCTTTCGAATGCGGTTCGTTTTGATGTTATGGGTGACCTTCCGTCGCATGAGAAGTCACGTGTTTAAGCAGAGTTATGCCATGGCAGCTGAATCACGAAAGGTTCCGCTCGAAATCTTCTTCAACCCAACCATCCTTTCAGATGACAATTTGTTTTCTGAGTTTTCCGATTTTTTCACACTTTCTGGCGAGTTACACAGCTCAAAAATGAGATATTGCTCAAAGGTCTATAAAGTAGTAAAATATAATAATTAAATTCAGATTTGAACCCGTTCCTAAAAAAATCGGCGATAGGAGGAGCATATGGCTGTGAAAGTTGCAATCAACGGTTTCGGTAGAATTGGGAGGCTTGTTTTTAATGCAATGGTTGAGCAGGGGTTGTTAGGGGATTTTGATGTGGTGGCAGTCGTTGATATTACAACCGACGCAAAATATTTTGTCTACCAGTTAAAGTACGATTCGGTTCACGGTAAGTTTCCTGGCACTCTCGGCACCGCAAAGAGTTCTCCCTCCCAGGAAGAGGACGATATTCTCATCGTGAATGGCCATCGGATCAAATGTGTTTTGGCCGCGAAGACACCTGAACAGCTTCCCTGGAAGGACTTGGGTGTCGAATATGTGATCGAATCGACCGGGCTATATACAGAAGCGGAGAAGGCCAAGCTTCACATCCAGGCGGGAGCAAAGAAGGTGATCATTACCGCTCCCGCAAAAGGGGATGTGAAAATGTTTGTCATGGGAGTGAACGAGAAAGAATATGATCCTAAGGCTCATCATATTGTCTCCAATGCTTCGTGTACGACCAACTGCCTTGCTCCTCTTGTTCACGTGATCTTGAAGGAAGGGATTGGAATTGAAACCGGCCTCATGACCACCATCCACGCCTATACCGCCACGCAAAAGGTGGTTGATGGTCCTTCGAAGAAGGATTGGAGAGGGGGTAGGGCGGCGGCCATCAATATCATTCCTTCCACGACCGGAGCGGCAAAGGCAGTGGGCGAAGTGATCCCGGCTGTCAAGGGGAAGATGACGGGAATGTCTTTTCGTGTTCCCACTCCCGATGTCTCTGTCGTCGACTTGACCTTCCGGTCCGTGAAAGACAGCTCCATTGAAGAGATCGATTCGTTGATGAAGAAAGCCTCTGAGTCTTATCTGAAGGGGATCCTCGAATATAGCAAAGAGGAGCTTGTTTCAACAGACTTCATCCACTCGAGCAGCTCTTCCATCTACGACTCCTTAGCAACCCTTCAGAACAACCTCAAGGGAGAGAAAAGATTCTTCAAGGTTGTCTCCTGGTACGACAACGAATGGGGATACTCGAACCGGGTGGTTGACCTCCTCCGATACATGGCTTCCAAGTAAACCCCGTTAGAAGGTCTTGGACCTTCCAACGGGAGGGCTCGCCCCGTTAGAAGTAGGTTACCAAAGGGGCCTCCTGGTTAACAAAGAAAAATTTCTAACGGGGCAAGCAACGGAGCTTTCTAACGGGGTAAAGGGGACTTCATAAAACTGCGAGGGCCAGGAGGTTCTATTCTGGCCCTTGTTATTTTGCAGATTGGAGAGGATTGAGCCGTAAGCGACAGGTCACGACAAAGCAATATTCAACATGGAGAAAGCTGTGAACCTAATAGAGGAGTTACAGAAAACGCTCGAGATGGAAATCAGACCGACCTCCCGTGGGACGGAGTATTTTGAAGCAGTCATTGGCGTAAAAGACCTTGAGATCCTTAATTCTTTATTGAGAAAACATCTAGGTCCCGCCACCAAGGAATCTGGAAAAGAAGCAAGTTTCCCGAAAAAAATTCAGGAGCTTGTTGATTCTTTGGGCGGGTTGCGAATCGAGCAATCCTTTTTCTGTATGCAAGACGGGAAACAAATGATCTACGCTGCTCTCTGGCCCTGGCGCTCCGACCCTAATAGGATAACGTTAAAGTCTGGTGTAATCAAAATGATTTGAACGACCTGAATGCCCCTCGGCCCTCACCCTCAATCTTTCAATTCCTTAACTGACATTGACTTCTCAACCAAGAGGCCCAAAAATGTTACAAATTTTCAAGACCCTGCCAATTTCCGTCAATTTTCAAACTTGACCAACTTCTTTTGAAGTTAAAATCCCATTAATTATAATAGGTTATAAAACCTCCACGTGGCACAAAAAATGCACACTACCTTCTTCGCTTTAGGTTTCGTAAATAGGGTAGGTTTATACGATTCACATGTGCAGAGGAGGTTTCTTTTGCTCCGGAAGGTCTCTTTCACAGGAATCATCTTTTTTCTCTCATTTTCTTGTCTCTCAAACGCTAGTGCCCAAAGCGATCTCCACTCCTATTCAACAAAGGAAAACGTTCCTTCCACTCGGCAAGAGGCGGGAATGTTCCCCTTTCAAGAAAGCCCCGCGTCTTACTGGGAGAAGACATCTATTTTCATTCCTCCCGGTAGAGAAAGGCTAACCGTCGAGACCTTGGCGGGTCCTGGTCGTGAAGAATCTAACGACAATATTTACATGGAGTTCCTTGTCAGAGATCAACGTACAAGCGAATTCGATTTCGATATTCCCATCGTCATCAATGCCAGAGTGGAGCAGTTCATCGAGTGTTTTCAGACCACCGCCCGAGAGAGATTTGTTACTTGGCTTGGTAGGTCCCAGAAATATATCCCTTTGATGAAAGATCTCTTTAAAGCGCACGGTCTCCCTGAGGATCTGGTATACATTGCGTTCATCGAGAGCGGATTCGACCCCTATGCTTATTCCAGGAGCAGGGCCTCAGGCCCCTGGCAATTCATCTACTGGACAGGGAAGAAATATGGTTTAAAAGTGAACTGGTGGGTTGATGAGCGGAGGGATCCCGAGAAATCCACCCTCGCTGCGGCCAAATACCTCAAGGACCTCCATGAGAGGTTCGCATGCTGGTACCTTGCCGCTGCGGGTTACAACGCAGGGGAATACAAGATCATCAACGCAATGAAGCGTTATCGCACAGTGGACTTCTGGAAACTTGCGGAATACCGGTATCTGAAACGGGAGACAAAAAATTATGTTCCCCAGATGATTGCAGCGGCGCTCATTGCCAAAGACCCGAAAAGATATGGTTTCACCGACGTTGAGTATGAGGAGCCTCTTCGTTATGAGAGGGTGAAGGTCCCGGAGTTGACAGGCCTCCTCCTCGTCGCCAAAGCCTGTGAAACCTCCGTTGAGGAAATCAAGGATCTTAACCCCGAGCTTCAAAGAGGGGTGACCCCTCCGAATGAAGACGCGTATGAAATGAAAATCCCCTTCGGGAAAAAAGGTCTCTTCCTGAAAAACTTTGAAGCGCTCCAGCCCCTTGAGAAGTTTGAATTCAAGACCCATCTCGTCAAAACAGGAGAGACCCTGTCAGGGATCGCCGGACTCTACCGGGTGGATCTTGAGCCTTTTCTTGAACTCAACCATCTGAAAAGGACCAGCCGGATCTCAAAAGGGATAGCTCTTCTCATTCCTCTTTCAAAGGATGAGGAAATAAAACGTGTTGCCATGGCCAAGAAAAAGAATGGCAAGGTTCAAAAGGACACGCCCAAGAAACGGAACCTAAGCTTATGAGATGGTCAATGCGCTTTAATCTCGGCCAAAACGCTGGCCGGAACGTGCTCCGCAAGCCCCACGCTTCGCGCGGGGTCAAGGGGCACAATGTAAAATGATACTACATTGCCGGGAAGCCCCGGCCTCTGGCCGGGGAGCTTCATTGTGTCCGCTCTGCTATTCGTTCTTGTTTATGGATTTGCCTCGAGGCCGAAGGCCGCTCCTCTAACCTCAAGGCCAAATAGGCCGCTCCTTAAGCCGCCGTAGGCGAACACCCCTCACCCCTTCCCTCAAGGTCAAATAAATCCCTCAAGTGAATCTTTTTTCAAACGGTGACCCTTGCGAGAACTTCGTCCATTATCGAACCATCCAATTGTGCTCCCCACGACCTTGTTCACTGTAACATTTGAAATTTATTATCGATTTTTTCTATTTGGAAAGAACGGACATCTTCAGCCTTGCAAAGATGGGAAAATATTGTTTCAAAAATGGGAAAGTCTTTCCTAATTTTTTTGTTGACATCATCCTATTTTTTCGTATTAAATGGGATACATCTTTTTCTTGAAAAATGGAACAGAGATAAGGGTAAGCATTGTTGATGTAGACGATCCCTCGTTTAAAGCATGATCCACCTTAAGGGAGATGGGTGGTGGGGAGTTCGAAAGCCTGGCATTTAAAGTTAGGGTGCCAGGCTTTCGTTTTAGCAGGATGCTGAGAAACGCCCCTGCCTACCGGCAGGCAGGCATCTGCGGCGTTGCTCTCATCATTCACCCTGTTAGATAAGGTCCTCCAAACTCAGAGATGGAGCGAAAACATATTTGCTTCCACGAAGCATGAGGAGCAAAGTCTATACACATCTAACAGGGCGAGTCGTTGTGGCGTAGGGCAGCACAGCACAGTAGGGAACGCATATATGCGTTCCCTACAAGGGATTTCGAGCGCTCCCGCGAACGGGATTTCGCAAAGCTCAACTTGCATCTGGGCATTTTTGAGCATCCTTTAGAAAAAATACTCTTTCAGCACCTGTTAGTTCGTTGATCGTCAGAATAGGTTGGAACGTCAAGGATTAAATGTTTAAGAGTTTTCTCACTCTCTCTAAGAGCGGTCTTTTGATTTTCACTTTCAAATAGAGATCACCCGGTTCTCCACCCTCTCTGCCAGGTTTTCCCATCCCCTTCAATCTTATTTTCTGACCTTCCTTCATTCCGGGAGGAACAGTAATGATCAGCTCCTTCGATCGCCTCCGGTGCAGGTATTTCCCCTTCGCTCCTTCAAGGGCTTGCCGGGGATCAAGGTAAATGACATCCTCCAGGTCTTCGCCCCTAGCAGGTTCCTTCATCCCGAGGGTCTTCTTCAAAAGATAACGAACGAATTTACCTCCGACTCCCGGCAATATCTCAGAAGGAGATGGAATTTCCTGTCGGCCGTTTCTTCGAAAGCCAGGGCCGAAAAATATGAACCCTCTGCCAAAAACTCCTGGTCTTCGAAATTCGAAGGTGTGGACTCCCTGGCCATACGACTCCCTGAAGACCTCTTCAAAGCCCCGGAAACCGAAGGATCTGGCCATTTCCTCAAATATCTGATAGACGTCAGACCCTCTGAAAATATCCTGTTCAGAATAGGTCTGCTTGAACCGATCGTATCCATAAGGGCCGTATTGCTCATGAAATGTGTTGTAGTCTCTTCTTTTCTTAGGATCGGAGAGGACAGCGTAAGCCTCGTTGATCTCTTTCATCTTTTCGACTGCTGAGGGGTTTCCCTTATTTCGATCCGGGTGGTATTGGAACGCCAGTCTCCGGTAAGCCTCCTTGATCTTTTGAGGCGAAGCCTCTTTCTCTACCTCTAGAATCTGATAGTAATCCTTCTGATTCATCGTCGTCCCTATACTTCTAAAACAAAATGGTTGCCGCCTGCAACTTCCGTCTTTACGTCAATACCCAGCCCGCACCCCCGGTGGTTGTTTCTTCGGATGGGGGCGTTCATCCATTCAAGCAAGAAGGATAGTCGATTTCTTCTGGTCTGCCAAAATTTTCCGATGACTACCGACACAATATTGTCCATCGGTTAAAAGTTTTGTCCAAATGCGACTGTTAAGCAATGAATTTTGCACTTGCCTCTGAAGGGGCAAAGGGAGTATGTTTTTAGACAAAGAAGAAAAAAGGAGAGAAGCCCGCCCTGCCAATTCTGAGGGTCATTTGACCGGAACGTGCCCCGTCCCGCCCTCTGTTGGCGGGATGCGTGGGGTCCCTGCCTGCCCTGTACCATGCTAGGTTCAGGGCCTGCCGGTAGGCAGGGCCGGGGAGCTTCAATGGAAAAATAGAAGCGCAGGAGGAGGATGAAAGTCGCGTCGGGCTTCTCCAATGGTGTTTGAAAATGATTCCGGACAGTGAGAAGACTCAAAGATCAAGAAATGAGTGCCCTTTTGGAGATCAGCCATTCACAGGCACCTGCGAGAGCGGGGGACCAGAAAATAAAGAGAAGGAGAGGGGTTGAATGAAATCCATATCGGTGAAGTTGGGAATTATCCTTCTCGTCATCGGGCTCATCTTTGGCCATGTGGAGGTGTGGGGAGTAGATTGGTGCCATTATGGCACGAGCGATATGGGACAATTCTATTATGATAAGGACACCCTTAGGTATTTGCCTGAAGGTGTGGTTAGGGTGTGGGAGAGAGTGATCAAGGATGAAGATTTGAAAAAGGCATTTGAAGAGAAGAAGGGAGCGACACAGAAATTCATAGAAGGAAAGGTGTCGGGAAAGAAGGCATTATCAAAAGAGCAATCTGAGATACTCTATGAGCAATGGCAAAAGGAATTTCTCAGAGATCTGGTGATATCGGAGAAAAGAATGCTCATTGAATTGAAGTGTGAAGAAAAGATGTTCAGGCTGATATCGGGCGTTGAATACGATGAAAAAGGAAATGCAAAAAAGGGTTTTGCAGCTTCGCAACTGGAATGGCTACGGATTGCTCCGGAAGAACCTACGGAGGGACTCTATAACTTGGTATGTCCAAAATCCAAGTAAGAAGGGAGTTGAAACCGATTCGCTCCAACTCAGGGTAGAAAGCAAGAAGGCGAGGTGATGGGCAACCAAAAGTCATTGTGTGCCCAAAAGATCGCAGTGCGGTAAGAGTTGATTTTCGTTGATGGTTCACCGTTCAAGGTCTAATGTTTATCATTCTTAGGCATGGGTAAAGGAGGCCAAACATGAAGTTGATCGCATGTGCCTTATGTCTGTTGACCGCCCTCTCAGGTCTCGCTGGTTGCAGCGGGCTATTTCGGACTTTGGAGCGTCCCCGGATAAACATCGCCAACATTACAGCGCAGGAGGTCAAGGTTTTTGAGCAGGTTTTCGATTTGGAACTCAGGATCCAGAATCCGAATGATTTATCCCTGGAGATCAACGGTCTCGCGTTTGAATTGGAGGTCAACGGCAAGCGTTTCGCGACAGGAGTTTCAAATCAGAATGTTACGGTGAATCGCTTCAGTTCTGGCGTCCTTCACGTAGAAGCCATTACCACCCTCTGGGGTTTTTTACGCCAGATCGCCGAATACCAACAGACCCGAACGCCCCGCGTCACGTATCGGCTAAGGGGATCGATCTACTCAGGCTCTCCGAGCGTCAAGTTACCCTTCGACGACAGTGGGGAGTTCAATGTCCCCATTGAGCCCACCCAATAACCTCACCCAAGGGAGTCACCCTCCACATGACAACATTTCTAAGAGAGATCAGGAAGGCCCGAGAGGAGGGAAAGCGTCTTGATCTAAAGCTTGGCCTATCTACCTAAGATTTTCAAAAAGGCCGCCGTTACCTGAGGGTCAAATTTAGTGCCGGATTCCTTCTTTAGTATTCTGATTGCGGTGCCTTTAGAGTAGGCTTTCCTGTAGGGCCGGTTGGACGTTAACGACCGATAGGCATCGACAATGGCGATGATCCTTGCTCCAATGGGAATTTCTTTTCCTTTTAAGCGGTGGGGATATCCTTGCCCATCCCAACGTTCGTGATGATAGAGGATCAATGGAACCGTACCGCGCAGAAAGTAGAGAGGTCGGATGATGTCCGTACTCAGTTGGGGGTGTTTCTTCATCGCCTCAAACTCTCCCGTTGTCAATTTTGAATTTTTGAGCAAAATATTTTCATTGATTCCCACCTTCCCGATATCATGCAAGATGACCGCCTTCCGGATGTGTTCTATTTCATTCTTAGGCAACTTCAACATGTTGGCAATGTCTATAGCATAGTTCATCATTCTCTTGGTGAATGCATCAGAATACCAGTCTTTTACTCCTATGGTTTTTGCCAATGCAAAGATCGCTTCGATCAGACTTTGGTTCGCGCGTTGTGAGAGTCGGTAAATTTTCTTCTTCAAAAGCTCGATCACCTTGTTGGCGTCGCTCTCAGAGGCGGCTTTTCCCTCCAGTTTTTCGAGATCTTTTGAAGAAAAGACTTTGTTCCCCCCATACTCCTTCACCTTGTTTAGAATTCGGTCCGCAAGGGTGACTAAATCAAGGCCTCTGATCACCACACCATCTTCAGGATAGGACGCAACACTGACACTTACTTTTAGGTTGATGGCATGAGTTTTATTCCCAAACCTGTGTGCATTGATCGTTTTCAAAAGCCTCTTCGCAAGGATGAAGCCTGTGGGCCGATCTGCTCGTGGAGCGATCATCATAAATTCTTCGCCGCCGAAGCGGAAGAGAACATCATATCGTCGTACAGCTTTTTGAAGTGTTTTAGTAAATTGCTTTAAAACGAGATCTCCAAAGGTATGACCATAGACATCATTGACCGCTTTAAAATAGTCGATATCCATCATGATGACAGAGAGGGCCTGGGCATGTCGTTTTGCTAGCGCAAGCTCTTTCTCCAGTGTATCTTTAAAGTGGCGACGATTGTAAAGTCCTGTATGAGGGTCTTTCAGAGCGAGGTTGCTCAATTTCTTATTGAGGTGAAGCGTGGACCGGTTTGACTCTTTTAACTTATTGATAAGTTTCTTCAAGCGGGCGTTTGATTCTCTCAGCTGAACAACTTCCGTGCGCAATCGTGTTGAGCTATCCATACGTGTCATCTCACATTTATTCTTGACCTTGGCCGGAACGTGCCCCGCAAGCCCCGCGCCGTGCGCGGGGTCAAGGGGCACAATATAAAATGATATTACATTACCGGGAAGCCCCGGCGTGCCTGTCCCGTCCTAACGGGATACCTGCCTGCCGGTAGGCAGGGCCGGGGAGCTTCACAGTAGAATTCTTTCCATAGCGTTTTCCGTGTCTTGGTTTGCATTGCCTGTGGCGTTATATACTAACTTACCTGAAAAATTTATCAAGAAAAAAATAGATGATAATGGATCGCGTAGATTTGTTTCAAAACATATTGATCCTTCGACGGCGCTCCCTCGGCCTGAGACTGCGGCGTGAGCTCAGTCGAACGCTCAGACCGAAGGCAAACCCCGGGCGCTTGTCCTGAGCGCAGTCGAAGGATTAGACCGGGGATAGTCGAAGGGTTGAATTATTTGGTCAAATATAGCAATAGTCATTATATCCCCATGTTTGATGGAATGGATTGGCGCGAAGACGGACGGGGGATCGAAAGCAGAGGGGACTTATGAAAAAACTTGTTCACACCCGGAAGATCTCAATGAGAACCTCTGATCTTGGGGATCATACCATCGAGGTTGAGGGCGATCTCATAGACCATCGATATCGGCCTGGGCATCATGTGCCTTCAGAGGAATCGGAGCTCGTGCACCATATGGTCATTCGATTGAAGGTCAAGGGGCCTGCCATGTTCATCGAACAAGCAGAGGCTACCATGCCTCATCATCCGAGGCAAGAATGCCCGGTGGTGCTTCCCTGGATCCGGAAATTGGAAGGAGTGAGGATCGCTCCAGGCTTTACGATGAAGGTGAAGAGGGTCGTTGGAGGCAAAAACGGCTGTGCGCACCTGACGAGCCTCATCATCGCCATGGGGGAATCGGCTATCCAGGGATACTGGGGTGCCTATGGCGTGGAAAAGGGGAGAGAACGCGGTCGGGAACAAGATCTCAAGCAGTTCATCAATACCTGTTACCTATGGAGGGAGGACGGCCCTATTGTCAAGGAGTTCCGTGAGTCTCTGGAATCCCAGGCCCCATCGAAAAGAAGTTCACCCTGAGCCCTGCCTGTCTACCCCGTTTTAGAGAGCGCGGCTTGGCCCGGTCGAACGGGTGAAGGAGCGTAGGAGGTTTAGGGTTCTTTCTGAAATGAACGGTTCTTTTGGGAATAGTTATGAAATGCCCTGAATGCGATTTTGTGCAGTCAGATCAAAACACCAAATGCTCAAAGTGCGGCTTTATTTTTGAAAAATATCAAAGACCCCAGGCTTCCACCTTAAGAAAAGGGGGCGTTACCGCAAAAAGAGAAAATGCTGCTGGAGATGGAACTTTTTTCCAGAAAACTGTCTTTTTTGTTGAGTCAAAAGTTAATCCCTTTTACTTTGGCGGTAGGATCGTCGTTGGCCTAATCATTTTTATATGGGGATGGGTATTTATTCTCACCCCCATGGCGACGAACTATGCGGGCAATAGTTTTTTTCACCTCGTCAACCTTCCTTTCCACGAAGCGGGTCATCTTTTCTTTCAACTTCTTGGACGATGGATGGGATCCCTTGGAGGAACCCTCGGTCAACTCCTGATCCCCTTCATCTGTCTCCTCGTCTTTCTTATCAAATACAAGAATCCATTTGGCGCTTGCGTGTCTTTGTGGTGGCTCGGAGAAAGTCTTATGGATATAGCTCCGTACATTAACGATGCCAGGAGCCAGGAGTTGGTGCTTTTAGGTGGCATCACAGGAAGGGAAGCAGATTATGGTACCCATGACTGGGAATTTATCCTCAATGAGATAGGGTGGCTTCGTTATGACCATACCTTGGCCACCATGGCACACTATTTTGGAATAGTTCTGATGCTTCTCTCCTTTGCATGGGCTGGCTATTTGCTTCTTAAACAGTATCGAAATCTTGACATGCCCTGATCCTGACGCAGGCATGAGGCCCTCGTTGCGGACGGGGAACTTCAATAAACTTTCACAGAGGGAATCTAGATCCATGAGGGTTCTTTTCATTTCGGCTAACACTGAAAAGATCAATATGCCCACCTTACCCCTTGGTTTGGCGTGTGTGGCTGCTGCAACTCGAAAAGCTGGCCATGAGGTGGCCATGGTCGACTTGATGGCCGAAAAGGATGCGCGATCGGTTCTCAAAGAAGCGATCGAAGGATTTCGTCCTAATCTTATCGGCATATCGGTAAGGAATATCGATGACCAGAATATGGAAAATCCCAGATTCTTGTTAGATCCGATCAAAGAAATCATGGCGGCTTGCCGAGGTCTTTCAGAGGCGCCGATTGTTTTAGGTGGCGCAGGCTACAGCATTTTTCCGAAAAGTGCCTTGTCTTTTTTAGGTGCAGATATGGGAATTGAAGGTGAGGGAGAAGTAGTATTTCCAGAGTTGATCGAGCGAATGGGCAGGGGCGCCGATCTTTCGGGCTTGCCGGGTCTTTACCTATCCGGACGCGGCCTACAGGGGGGAAGGATTTTTGCGAAACATCTGGATACCTTGCCTCTTCCTACCACGGACCTCTGGTCTATCCCCTTGGGAAAGAGGGACCTCTGGATGCCTGTTCAGACCAGACGAGGTTGTCCCCTGAACTGCAGTTACTGCAGTACGGGAACCATTGAAGGTCGGATGATCCGGAGACATTCCCCAGAGGCAATGGTTCAGTGGATCGCCGGCTTGGAGAAAGCCGGGGTTCATCAGTTCTATTTTGTTGACAATACCTTTAACCTGCCGCCAGTGTACGCGAAGGAAATCTGTCGTAAGCTTATCGATGGCGGCCTGAATATAAGATGGTGGTGCATCCTTTACCCCAAGCATGTAGATCAAGAATTGGTGGGTCTTATGTCCAGAGCCGGTTGCGAGCAAGTGAGTATGGGGTTTGAAAGTGGCTCTAAACGAACCCTGAAGAATATGAATAAGAGGTTTACCCCTGCGGAGATACGGCAGATTTCAGACATGGTATCTGACCATGGCATAAGGCGAATGGGGTTTCTATTATTGGGGAGTCCTGGCGAGACAAGGAAGTCCATTGAAGAAAGCCTCGCTTTCGCCGATTCCCTCAAACAAGAAAGCCTAAAAATCACTGCGGGCGTCCGTATCTATCCGCATACCTCTCTGGCAAAGAAAGCCATAGAGGAAGGTGTGATCTCACCTCAGGATGACCTCCTTTTTCCCCGGTTTTACATGGCAGAGAGTGTTGAGCCTTGGCTGCGTGACACCTTGAAAAGTTGGGCAATCAATCGGCCTCATTGGAGGATTCAAGACTATAGTTGAAGGGGAGGTCTCAGCTTTTAACTCCCCAACGTCCTGGCTTTTTAATCTCGTCCATCGACACAACCTTTCAAACAACGATCAATAAGCATAGACTACATATCCGCAGAGCCCATCCCCTTTTACCCTTTTCTTAATAAATATTTTGGTGATATAATGGTTCCAATTTTGTAGAATCCTCGTCAAGATAGGGGAACATCCCAATTGGTCCAAAAACGCCTCATGGGCCATTTGATTTGAGAGGCACCTTGATGAAGGATATTTATGAAGAGATGATGGCCAACGCTCGCGTGATTGCAGCCTCTTTTCCTCAACCCAGGTTTTATGTCAGCTGCAGAGAGCCGCTTAACCTGTCCCGTTCCCTTTTTGATGAAGATGCCCAGGTCATGAGATGCCGTACCCTCATCCTCAGTGAACTGAAAGACGACCTTGGCCATGGAATAGCTCACTCGGAAAAAGTGGGCTTGGAAGCTGGGGCCTTGGCTTACATCGAAGGGGAAAGGCTTTCCCTGGACGGATCCTCGAGGCGCGAAGCGTGCCTCCTGGCCCAGATCTCCGGCCTCCTGCATGACTTACGGCGTGGTGAAAAAGACCACGCGAAGGCCAGCGCCATTGCAGCTTCAAACATGTTAGAGGAATGTTCTATCTCCCCTAAGAAAGGGGAGTATATCCCGCAGGCCATTGCCAACCACGAAGCCTTTGTTGAGCCCAAGAGAATTGACTCGCCTGTCGGCCAGATGATCAGCGATGCACTCTACGATGCTGATAAATTCCGCTGGGGTCCGGACAATTTTACCCACACCCTCTGGCAAATGCTCCGTTCCTCAAAGGCGCGCATCGCGCCCCTGATTCGCAGGTTTCCTGAGGGAATGGAAGGAATCTCTTGGATCAAAAAAACCTTCCGCACAGGGACGGGGAAGATCTATGGACCGGAGTTCATCGAGTTGGGGCTTAGGATCGGGGGAAAAATCTACGAGTTTCTCCAACAACGGTTCTATGAAGAGTTGGAACAAGATAAGATCGAATGAGAAGCCCTGTGAGGGAAGGGGACAGGCTGAGGGCAAGCCCGGGCTTTGAGACTATGTTGTGATAGGTTCGAAGTGAATAGGGAACAGACAAACGGATTCCAAAGCTTTAGAACGCGGAGCATTATTAAGTTTTCTAGGGAGTGTCCTTGCACTCAAAACGTCGTCTTTTCGTACGATTGGAGGTTTGAATCCAATCGGCTTAAGGTTCCGCTCTAAAGCTTTTTCATCCGCCTGTCCGTTCCCATTTGCAGACTTTTCCCCTTTTCTGCGATACTGAAACAGTCTCTTTAGGTAGGAGATCGCTAAAGGGTTGATTCTGTCAAGCGATAGAGTTATCCTTTTGGATTAAAGAAACTGGCTGGAGTTGACGACGATGTGGAAGCTTCTCTCGGCAGGGTACTGGATCAATAAACTACGGATCATCAAAAAGCAATGGGTGATCGGGAAAAACGTGATGAACCTGGTTGGAGAGATAGAGAAAACGCTGAAGATGGAAATTAGATTGACCTCAGAAGAAGGGAAGTATCTCGAAGCAGTCATTACGCTGCAAGACCTTGATGAGCTTAATTCCTTGTTAAGAGAGCATCTGGGCCCCGCAACCAAGGTGTCGGGGAAAGAAGTCTATTTTCCGACAAAAATTCAGGAACTCGTCGATTCTTTGGGCGGTTTGCGAATCGAGCAATCCTTTTTCTATAAGCAAGACGGGACACAGGTGATCTACGCTGCTATTTGGCCGTGGCAGTCCGACCCTAATAGGATAACGTTAAAGTCTGGTGTAAGTGAAGTGGTCCCGAAGACCGGCTGATGTCTTTCGAATTAACACAAACGCATTGACTTCTCCTATCTTAGTGACGGCGTTCAAACACGAACCTATATCCTTTTCAAGTCTTAGAACTTGCCGCGTTTCTTTATGATTGAGTACCATCTGGCCGAGGACATTGATGTTAGGGTGAAAGAGATCCTCTGGAAACTCAAGATGACCCATGTCGATGAGACTCGGTTGATCTGTCTGAGGAGTAAAGGTTCCGGGAGCAGGAGGGTGATCGCGCGGTGCCACGGACTTTCACGCATCCTGCAACTGGCCCTTAACAAGAAACCTCATTATGTTATTGAAATCCTCTCCGAAAGGTTTGATCAGCTTAACAAAGAAGATCAGACCAAGGTGTTGATCCATGAGATCCTCCATATCCCCCATTCCTTTGGAGGAGGCTTCCGGTCTCACAAACCCTTTGTCACGCGGGCCAAAGTTCAACGCATGTACGATAAATTCATAAGGATAGAAAAGATATGAAGGTGATTCGATCGAACAGTCGAGGGGAGTTTTTCTATGGGAGTGTTCGAAGAGATCCATCAAATGAGATCGCAATGGTTTTCTGAATCACTTCGCCTATTACCATTGACTAATTAAAGACCGCATTCTAAGGCTTTGCTCAAATAGACCCCGCCCTGGAGTATAGGATGAGCAAGATAAGACCGGGGACCGGCCCTCCGGGCCTTGAGGTTAGAGGAGCGGCCTTCGGCCTTGAGGCAACACAAAGGCAAACAGCAAGGGGCAGAGCGTAACCCCATATTGGGGTATGTCCAAGAGAGAATGTAAGGAAGGGGGAAACCTAAATCATGGCCTGTTCCATTGACAAGGAGTTAATCGAAAAAACGATTGCCTTTCATGGGCATTCGTGCCCGGGCCTGGCCATAGGCATCCGCGCGGCAGAGTTCGCCCTTCAAAAATTGGCTCATATTGGCAAAGGAGATCTCGTGGCCGTCGTGGAAACGGACATGTGCGGAGTGGATGCGATTCAGTTCCTCACCGGTTGCACCTTCGGTAAGGGCAATCTCATCCATAAGGATTACGGAAAGATGGCCTTCACCTTCTATGACCGCAGTAAGAACGTGGGTTTTCGTGCAGTTCTGCGGCCAGATATTTCAGGCGACATTGGGCCGGAGCTTCGAAGCTTGATGAAGAAAGTGGAGGCTGGCACTGCAGGTCAAGAGGAAAGTAACCGGGTTCAGAAACTGAGGAACACGTTGCAGGAAAGATATATGGAGGCCGATCTGGAGGAGATGTTCACCGTCACGGACCCTGGTCTGCCTGCACCCAAGCCGGCGCGCATCTTAGCAAGCTTGAAGTGTGAAGCGTGCGGCGAGATGGCCATGGAATCCCGAACACGGCGGTTCGATGGGAAAACATTGTGTCTGCCCTGTTTTGAAAAGGTGGAACAAAAAAGGTGAGTCTATAGATTGCAGATTTAAGAAGAGACGGGGCAAAAACTTCTGACCAAAACAATCCGCACTTAAGGTTTGTTATCTGTTTCCGAGGGAAGGAAAAAAGAAAGGATTAAGGACCCGGCGGGAAGGAGCAACAGAGACCTTAATGCCCACTCGATACCGAAGACGTCGGCCAGAACTCCGACGCCCAGCACTCCCCCGCCTCCCAGACCCCAGGCCATTCCCATGATGAGGCCGGAAGCGGTCCGGGCTTGCTGCGGAATCATTTCCTGGGCCAAAACGATGCAAGAGGGCTCACTTATATAAAGGAGGAAACCCAAAAGGGCCAGAATGAAAAGACTGATCGGTCCTTTCCAGTAAAGGAAAGCTGAAAGTGCCGGAAGAGCTAGGAGGAAGGAGGTGAAAATCATCCTTCTTCGTCCAACCCGATCGGCCAGGTATCCACCGATCAATCCTCCAAAGGCGCCACAGGCCATGAACACGGTAATGGAACCTCCGGCAGCCATCAGGGAAAATCCTCGGAGTTTTTGGACCATGGGAAGAAAGGTTACCAGACTCAGGACGGTCGTCACCCTCAACACGACGAGGGATAACAAGATGCTGAACCCTAAAACACGCCGGTTCAAAGAGGATTCGATCTTGATATTTGAAGGGGAATGGATCTTTGGAGCCTTGTCATGCAGCAGAGCATATCTGTTCAGAACCCAGGCTGTTCCAAGGGCAGGCAGAGAAGCAAAGAAACTCCATTCCAACCCCAAATTTATGACGACGACGAGGATCAGAAAGGGGCCTAAACTGAAACCCAAGTTTCCTCCCAACATGAAGATGGACATCCCCCATGTTCTTCTTTGGCCACTGAGGGCGGTCGTTAGAGCGGCTGCTTCAGGATGAAAAGAAGCGAGCCCCAGTCCGCCCAGAATCAAAAGAAGGATCAAAACTGAATAATGAGGAGCGAGCCCGAGGAAGCTAAAGCTGAGCCCTGCTACCACCGGACCCCAAATAATCATTTTCCAGCCGCCAAGTTTATCAAAGAGAAAACCAAAGACCGGCTGGGTCATAGAGGAGGACAGACTCAGAACGGTGGCCAACAGACTGGCCGAAGTGAAGGAAATCTGAAACTTGTCAATCAGAAGAGGTAGAAGGGAAGGAAGAAACGCCGCATAGAGGTCGATAACGAAGTGGCCCAGGGCCAGATACATCGCTATAATGAAAGGCTGCTCAGCCTTTATCTCGTTCATGGATTCTTATCATTACCCATTTGTGCTAGAAATGAAAGAGGAAGGGTTTCAAGGAAAAACTAGAGATGAGGTTTCATCCATAAGAAAGTGGGCCGTTCCAATTAAAAGCCAATCCCAACTTATTCGGGCCTTCAAGAAAATTCAACCTGGTTCGTGTCTATCTCACAGAAATCTTTTTGAATTATTCCCACATTTGTGGTAACATTTTTTTCGGAGGTGAAGCTTATGAAATTCGTCGGCGTCAGGGAGTTCAAGCAAGATGTCGTTAAGTACTTGAATGAAGGGAACGAGATTGTTGTCATGAAACGGAAAAAACCGATTGCCCGTTTAACCCCTGTCCAGGAAAAGAGTGCGGAAATCATTCTGCTGGAAATTGGGAGGGTTCTCAGCGAAGCAGGTGTCTCTAAAAGGGAAGCTCTGAAGGCCCTGGATCGAGCCAGACGGGAGATCTATGGCTAAGATTGTGATCGACGCCAACGTGATCATCTCGGCGGCTTTCGGGGGTAAGCCCCTCGAGGCTGTGGTTCGGGCAATGGAAGATCATGAGGTCTATTTATCCGAGGCTATCGAACGAGAGCTACGGGGGGTCATTTCAGGGCTTTCGAAAAAACTCTCACAAGACCAGATGGCCTTTCTTGAGGAGAAGATGCGGCAATTGCTAAGCCATGTGAGAAGGGTATCGGTTTCGACAAACGTCGCGTTATCGAGAGATGCTAAAGATGACCATTATCTCTCTTTATGCAAAGCGGCTAGGGTTGATTTTTTGATTACCGGAGATAAGGACCTATTAAGTGTGTCCGGGGAAACACTCAAGAGAAGTGGGATTTCGTGCCGGATCATAACACCCCAGGAGTTTTTGGAAAATGTTCCATGAAGCATCATCCACAAAAAAGTTAGCCAGCTCCGATAAAAGCCAAGATGGGGAGAAGGGGTGATAGCGGAGGCCTCGCACTTGCCTAGGCCTATGAAAAATTTGGTGTCGGTACAGGGATTTGGCCGGCATGTGGCCCAGAAAGGGGCTACAACATGAACGAAACTTCCTCTCCGGAAGCTCGGCTAAGGGCTTCACCCCGGACACTGCGGTTGGATTCGTCTTTTATTTCCGACCACTCTAATCTCAAGTAGTTGAGTCTAAATCCAATTTTCCCACCAAGAGCCCTCAAGAACAGAAAAAATCCTGAACCAAGAACATAGGACACTTTTTGGGGGAGGTGTCCCCTTAATAATTAAGGTCCTTTGGAGAAAACCACGGGTTCGCTTTCAACACGGGAAACCTTTGTTGAACTCTTCAAGGTCTAAAAATCATCGGGAGGATGTCTCTGAAAGTATGCCCATGCTCGCATACCGTGATTTGATCGAATCGTTCGCAGACGGACTTTTTCATCTTTCAAGAAAATTCTAACTATCGAAACTATGTACAAATTTGAGAAAAACGTAAGTTTTTTTTCATTTTTGATCAATTTTTGAATAGCCTCACTTTATTCACCAATTTCAAAAAACCTATCTAAATCGAAAGCTTATAAGTTTGTCTGTATTCTGGTACAGAAAATGCAAAATCTTTCCACAAAGGGTTTGTTATGGAAAAGGATATTGAAAAATTTGGTGAATTTGAAATCCAATGGATCGGTGTTTCTGAGATACCTGGGTGTGGTCACGGAGTCGAATTCCATTACGGAGCAGGAAATCATGGAAAACAATCTTACAATGGCCGGGAAGACGGGAAAGTAATCGGTTTCATCGATGGTCTTGGATGGCTCGATAAAGATGGTAGCCCCGTGAAGGTTTATTTTTTGTCTTCAGACAGTAAAGAATGGGGTAAGGATCTATCCAAAGCCGGAGGAATCTTGAGTAGTTTGAAGGAATGTGTGTTTATTGTTCTTGAAGAAAAAGTCAAGCCCGGCCAGATATGGCACGGGGAAATCATAAAAGCCAACATTTTTACCTGCTGGAATTGTTAACCGGCGTGTGTCCCGTACTGCCTCTCCATCGGAAATAGAGTTCTTAGAGTAATAGTCCGTATTTAGATTTTATGCAATGATGTTGTAAACAAGACGTGATACTATAAGAGAAATAACCCTGAGGAATAGGTATGAATTACACAAAAGAAGCAAAAGAAATCATCCGAACATTAGAAGAAAATAGGTTCTATGCAGAGTGTCCGTGTTGCGGGGAGCCCATCTTATTGAAAGATGCGGGGTTGTTCTACCTTGACGATTTATCACCCGATGCAGAGAAACTTTACCAGCAGAAGCTCCAAGAATGCAAGATCCGAGAAAAAGAAATTCGAGAAAAGCGCAAGACCATCTCCAGGAGATCAGAGACGGCTACAGAAACCGTTAACATTGGCTTTATTCTGGAACGCATTGCGCCTTCCATGGAAGGTTTCCCCTTTAACCATAACGATTGTCGATCTCTTTTTGAACCTATTGATTACATCATCTTCGAAGGGTTGAACAAGAAGAACTCTGTAAGCAGGATTCTATTCACTGAGATTAAGACAGGGAAAGCCAATCTTACTAAAAAAGAAAAGGAAATCCGCAACCTCGTTGAGAAGAAACAAGTTATTTGGGACACTTATAAAAAAGGAGCTAAGTGATGGAATCTGATGTGGTTAAGTTCTTTGCCTTACAGCGCCAAATTTTCGGAATCTGTCCAAAGTGCCAGGATTTCTTTCGCCTTATCGATTGCAAGATTTTTCTAAAGAAGAAACCTGTCCCAGACTGGATGGATAAAATCACTCTCGAAAAAGATAGGCTAGATGAAGCTGAAGAAAAGCTTGAGGAAAAGAAAAAAGACCTGCAAAAGAAGGCTCAAGAAAAAGGGCGCAAAAGTGCTCAACTGGCCGTGAAGAAAATTGACCCTATCTTCACACCTCGTGAACTCAATCCCGATGATGCGAAAGTCATATTTCATCCCATCGACTATATCGTATTCAATGGAATGAAAGCTCCGGAGCCAATTAAGAATATCATCCTTCTCGATCGGGAGGCAAAGGATGGTAATCACAGGGCCATTCAGAAGAGCATCGAAAAAGTTGTAGAACGAGAAAACTACGAATGGCAAACCTTACGGGTCCAAGAAGACGGCAAAATCAAGGCGGAGTGAGCTGCAAAAAACTAAGAATGTTTAGAAGGATTACTAGAAATAGTTAGGTAAAATAATTTTCAGGTTTTGCCTTGAGGCGGAACGCCGCTCCTCCAACCTCAAGGGCCGTAGGCCCGATCCTTGAGCGAAGCGATCTCCGGAGGCTATCTCCTTCCGCCCCGCGCTTTGCGTTCCTGTCTTGGTTTTGCCTTCAAGCAAAAGTGCCTTATATTTCCTTTCGGCTTAGTCCTCAGTCCTCATAACTCAGTACTTATTTCTTGCCTTAAGGTCTTTAGGACCGATCCTCAAATCACGCCCTTGGCGTGATGCTCCTCAAGCGATTTAGCCTACGAAGCCTTGGCATAGTAGGCAGCGATCCCCGAAGGGATTGCCTCAAGGCCCAGAGGGCCGCTCCTCTAACCTCAAGGGCCGTAGGCCCGATCCTTCAGCGGAGCGATCGCCGGAGGCTATCCCCTTCCTCCTCACTCCTTGCGCCTCACGCTTTACGACAAAGAAGTAAAGGGGAAAATTTTTCTAAAAGGTATTGCAGTTTTGTCAGAATTCTGATATTCTGAATTCAGAAAAAGAAAAAGGAGGTATGAAAGACAGAACATGAAAACTTTTACAGCCGAAATCAAGTCCCGCGGGCAACTCACCATTCCTAAGAAAATTAGGGTTATGAGTCATCTTGAGGAGGGGCAGATCGTTTCGATCATTCCAGTGGGAGACTCAGTAATCATTGCTCCTAAGCGGCTTGAATTGGATGACGCAAGAAGAGAGATCAAGAGGATGCTAAAGGAAACGGGAGTTTCATTGGATGAGCTTCTGGCAGGCCTTAAAGAAGAACGAGAAAAACTTTATCAAGACACCTATGGGGAAAAGACCTCTTAGAGTTTTCCTGGACTCGAATATCATCCTTTCTGGGCTCCTCTCTGACAAAGGAGCGCCCCGCATCATACTGGATCTTTTGAGCATTGGGCTTCCTTTTCTTATTGGCTTAACCGGAAGATATAATTTGATTGAAATCGAAAGAAATTTGCGGAAGAAGATACCCGGGATTCTCTCTGTTTACAAGGAGTATCTTCCAAGATTAAACCTCAAGGTTATTCCGTTACCGCGCCATGAAGAGGTGAGAGGATACTTCGGAGTGATTGCCCATAAAGATATTCCAGTCCTTATCTCGGCGATTCGGGGTAGGGCAGATTTCCTTGTGACAGGGGATAAACAGCATTTTGAAAAACTCAAAATGCGAGGAGAATACCCAGTCAGAATAGTAACTCCTTCAGAATTTATTGATTCTGTTCTCCCCGAGATTCTTAAAGAACTGAAGGAAAAGTGAGGTAAATCAGGTCATTTGAAATCCTCCTTTCCGATCATTCATATCATTGGGCTCCCGGGTGCCGGAAAGACCACTTTAGCCAAAAGGCTATCTAGGAGATACAACGTTCCAATATTTGGAATTGGAGAGTACCGTCCGAGGTTTCCGTCCACCCCGATCGGGGAGTTGGATGCGTGGGTGAATCTCTTCAGAGATCTTTCGAGGTGAAAATGGATGAACTGCATTCTTGAAACGACTGGACTTAACCAGAGGGAATCGTTCATCAGAGCAGCCCTTCCCGTTGGGCAAGTAATAACAGTAAAACTGGAGGCCCCCCAAAGGGTTCTCTATGGGAGAATTGGAAAAAAGAGACAAGGAGAACAAGGAGGCAAATGGCTGTTCAGTGCGAATTATCCAAATAAGTATGAATTTGTGAAAAAGCTCTATAAGGAATTTGACAAACTACCTGCAGAAATTAGGATTGACACCGTCAGGCTTAATCCCGAGAAAGTATATGAAGCTGCTGTGAACAAGTTGAAGCAGCAAATGATACTTTATTCAAAATTGGAAGGTTGAAACAGGATGAACATTCTCCTATCAAGTCCATAAAGGGGCTTCCTTAACGAGATGTTGAGCATTATGCCAACGATTAGCTCAGTCCTCAGTCCCCATAACTCAGCACTTACTTCTTGTATCGAACGCAGTGGTCCTAAAGCGAAGCACTCCTGGATCCGGTTTGGTTGCCCCTATGCTCCATGCCCTCTGCTCTTTGCTTCTTCTGTTGCCTCAAGGCCGAAGGCCGCTCCTCCAACCTCAAGGGCCGCAGGCCCGATCTTTAAGCAGATCTCTTTGGGAGGA
>CAYMJV010000030.1:0-34485 GCA_964390545.1 uncultured Syntrophaceae bacterium | reverse complement strand
GATTCTTCGCTACGCTCAGAATGACTGTAGGCGAAGGGCTCAGAATGACACTTTGGCGTGCAGGCACGGGCTATGCCCTCGCAACGATTTCGTCGGATTGCCACGGTCGATGCGACCTCGCAATCACAAGCGTAAGGGGAAGGATTTCAATCTACTTGTACTGGGTGGCTTTTATCGCTTCTTCGCGGATGAGGGCGAGGGCTTGTTTTTTCAGATTGAGGAAGGATTCTGTCGCCTTGATTTCGTAGTTTCTTGGTCGCTCCAGAGAGATATCGATCTCCGCTTTGATCTTTCCCGGCCTGGCCGTCATAACGAAGACACGATCCGAAAGAAAGATTGCCTCTTCCACATCGTGGGTTACAAAAAGGATGGTCTTATGGAGTTCTTCCCAGATCTGGGTAAGCAGTTCCTGCATGAGTGCTCGAGTCTGGGCATCGAGGGCTCCGAAGGGTTCGTCCAAAAGTAAAATGGCAGGATTGTTGGCCAGGGCTCTTGCGATGGCAACCCTCTGTTTCATCCCACCGGAAAGCCCTCTTGGGTACGTCTTCTCAAAACCTTTCAGTCCAACCTTCTCTACAAATTCCTGCGCAATCTGTTCCTGTTTGGCTTTTACCATGCCAGAAATTTCGAGGCCGAACCGGATATTCTCTGTCACGGTAAGCCAAGGAAAGAGCGTATAACTCTGAAAGACCATCCCTCGGTCTTGCCCCGGCCGAGAGATCACATTTCCGTCCAGTCTGACGATTCCCTCTGTCGGTTTGATCAGTCCTGCAACGATTCGAAGAAGGGTGGACTTTCCGCAGCCTGAGGGACCCAAAATCGTGGCAAATTCCTTATTTTTGATCTTCAGGTCGATTTCATCGATGGCCAACACCTCCTGGCCATCCGAGCGGTAGATCTTTGAAACATTGTGGATATGGAGTTTGGTCGGTTCTTCCATCTTCTCACTCGACCCACGGGAATAAGCGGTTATAGAGCCATTTGAAAAAATAGTCTGTGATAAGACCCAGGATTCCGATCGTGAGGATTCCAAAAATAATATTCCCCGTCCGGAGCATTCGCTGTGCACTAATAATCATGTAGCCGATACCTGAGGCAGAGGCCACCAATTCAGCCACGATGATGTAGGTCCATGCCCATCCCACAATGATCCTCAAGGTATCCACAATCCCAGGAAGGCTCGCGGGGAGTAACACCTTCCAGATCACTTGAAATCTTTTGGCTCCTAAGGTATACGCCGTCTCTAACATATCTTTATGGACATTCTTGGCGACAACCGCCACCATCAGGACAAGCTGGAAGAAACTTCCAACGAAGATGATGGCAATTTTTTCGATATCGCCGATCCCCAGCCAAAGGATGAAGAGGGGGATAAAAGCAGAGGCAGGCATATATCGGATGAAGCCCACGACAGGTTCCGTAAAGGCCTCTGCAACCTTGAAGGTCCCCATGAACAGTCCTAAAGGAACCCCCATCAGCGCTGCAACGACAAACCCCAGCATGACTCGGTAGACACTATTAAGGATATCGGTGGTGAATCCTAATTCGACGAAGAGGTCGACTCCGGCCTGAAAGACCCTGCCCGGAGAGGGGAGAAATAGAGGATCAACCAGCCCTCCATAGGTGAGAATAGACCAGACGATGAGGAAAAAGGCAAAACTGCTGAGGGCTAAGATGAGGTAGAGGCTCTTGGGGATGGGCTCCCTCGGACTTAAGAAATCTTCTATTTTCCGGGGAGCCCTCTCCCATTTTTTTTCTTTCTTTCCTTCCATGGGTTATAGGAATGACCCATCGATCAGATCAGCGGCCTTGGGTTTGGTCTTGATGAATTTCAATTCAAACCAGAGGTCTGCAGCTCGCTGGGTCACTGTGTAAAGAAGACCAGGTTTTTCTTTCGTTCCGAAGTACTCCTTATTCTCTTTGCTTCCGTAGAACCTCACACCCGTCTTCTCTTTTGTGAATTCTTCAGGCTTTTGGTTGGTGAATTTAGCCATGACGGCATCAGCCTCTTTTGGATTCTTCGAAGCAAATACAACTGCCTCGTTCCATCCTGCGACAATCTTCTTCACATCAGATCCCCGCTTCTTCAAAAAGTCAGGTTTGAAGGCTAAAGAGTCCACAATAATCCCAGGCGTTTGATCGCTCGAGAGAAGGACACTGCCAAAGAGAGTTGCCTTCGCCTTGGAGAGCCATGGTTCCCACGTAACGGCGGCATCGACCTTTCCTGCCACGAAGGCTGAGCCGGCATCGCCCGCTTTCATATCGATCGCCTTAATATCAGATAGCTTCATCCCGTTCTGGGCCAAGACGTAGTTAAGCCAGAAGTAGCTTGCCCCCGCTCCCAGCTGGGCCGCGACCGTCTTTCCTTTGAGGTCCTTAACGGTCTTGATCTCCTTCTTTGCCACAATGCCGTCGCCGCCATGGGAATCATCGAGAGCCAACACCTGTTTCACTGGAATTGGATTTTCAGCGGCAGCGGTCATAACGTGTGTATCCACCGTCGTGGCCATTCCCTGGATTTTATCAGCTGCAAAAGCCGCCCTTCGGTCCGCAGGGCTTTCAATCACAACGATCTCCACGTCAACACCCTGTTTCTTGAAAAATCCCTTCTCTTTCGCCAGGTACAAAGGAGCGTATCCTAGCCACGTGGACATGCCCAACTTAATGGGCTCAGCACCAAATGCAGAGCCTGCAACCAGAAATACCAAAATCATCATGCCTACAAACAGACTTCTCTTCATACTCTTTTTCCCTCCTTCTTTGATTTTTTGAACCAGAACATTTACTAAATCTCTTGGGCAAAAACAATGCACACTAATATCACAAACTATGGTCAAAATCAAATGATAAACTTCCCATGGCACCTCACTCTAATTTCCCCACGGCCTTTTCCACCCGGTGGAGCAGCTCTCCAGATTTGATCATGAGGTCAATCTTCTTGATATCCTCGCTGAACCTCCGATCTCCTTTAATGGGGGGAACCTTTCTTCGTACGACGTTGTAAGCCTCTTTGATTCCGATCCCAGGTGTAAGAGGAAGCAAAAACTCCAAGCCTTGAGTGGCGCAGAGCAATTCCATAGCCAGAATTTGCTCCACGTTATTGACAATATTTCTTGCCTTTCTGGCTGCGATCGTTCCCATGGAGACGTGATCCTCTTTATCCGCTGAGGTAGGTATGGAATCGACACTGGCTGGATGGGCGAGGATTTTGTTTTCAGAGGCGAGGGCGGCTGCACTCACCTGAACCATCATCAATCCGGAGTGGAGTCCTCCTTCACTTGTGAGAAAAGCGGGCAGTCCTGACAGGGCAGGATTGATCAATTTTTCAATCCTTCTCTCCGATATTCCACCCAGTTCAGAGACTGCAATCCCTAAGAGGTCAAGAGCAAAGGCGACTGGTTCGCCGTGGAAATTCCCGCAGTTGAGGATCTTTTTTTTCTCAGCAAAGATGAGAGGATTGTCAGTGGCAGAGTTGACTTCGATCTCAAGCGTTCTTCGAACATAGGCAAGGGCGTCCCTCACTGCTCCATGAACCTGAGGAATGCAGCGGAGGGAATAGGCATCTTGGATCTTTGAGCAAAATCTATGAGACTCTGCAATCTCGCTCTTTTGGCCCAGTTTCCTGAAGTTTTTTGAAACGGCCCTCTGACCAGGAAAAGGCCGAACTCTCTGAATGTCCGGATCGAAGGCACTGAGCGTCCCCTTCAGAGCATCCAAAGTGCAGGCACCCACAATATCGGCGATTTTGCAGAGCCGTTCTGCCCTGAGAAGGGCAAGAAGGCCGACCGCTGTCATCACCTGAGTTCCATTGACCAGAGCCAAGCCTTCTTTTGCCTTCAGGGTAAGGAGGGGGATTCTGGCTTTCTCCATCGCTTTCTTGCCTGGCATCACCTTTCCGTGAAATATGGCCTCTCCTTCTCCCACAAGAACTGAAGCGAGATGAGCCAGAGGTGCGAGGTCGCCACTTGCACCCACCGACCCCTGTTCCGGAACCAGAGGATGAACCTCTTTGTTGACCATATCAACGAGTCGTTTCAAGACTTCCATCCGAACACCTGAATATCCCATGGCAATCACATTGGCTCTCAGCAGCGTGATTGCCCGGGTGGTGACCTCGTCAAAGAAGGGGCCTACTCCCACCGAATGACTTCGGATAAGATTCCTTTGAAGGTCCTCGATCTGAGACTGGTCAATTAGCTGATCGGAGAGCATTCCAAATCCTGTCGTCACCCCATAGATCTTCTCGCCCTGCTCCAGGGCTTTCTCAATAAAGTCCCTCGATCGCCTCACTTTTCCGGCAACGGAGGGAGCGATCGTCACCACTGCCCTCCCTTCAGCCACCTCAAGCACATCCTCCAGCGTAAGATGGTTTCCATCAAGAACGACTGTTTTCATAAGATCACCACCAACTTACGGTACTCATGCCCCCGCCCTCCTCCCCCCTTGTGGGGGAGGATTCACCCTGTTAGATAGATAGACAATGTTCCCCCCGGCAAGTTAAAGATAGATTTATCTAACAGGGTAAAGGTGGGGGGTATAAGACGGACCGTGCAACGCTCCAATGATCATCTCTTTAACTCCATCAGTTTCATTGAAAATCTGATTATCCCAGAATCTCAATATGCGAAATCCTTCTTTTTCCAGCCATGCATCACGTATTAAGTCGTAATCAGCTTGTTCGGAATGTTGGCTTCCATCCAGTTCAATAATCAGTTTCTTTTCAAAACAGACAAAATCAACAATATATTTCCCAATAGGTTGCTGTCTCCGAAACTTATATCCAGAAAACTGACGAAGACGAAGATGCCTCCATAACGCGCGTTCAGCATCTGTCATATTCTTTCTTAATTGCTTGGGTTTGATCCTATCCATCCCCCCATCCTCACCTTCCCCCACAAGGGGGGGAAGGAGTTTAGTTGAAGGCTTATTTTTGATAGATCGTCACACCTGGAATCTTGATTGCTTTCTCTTTTGCGGTTTGAATCGCTTCCTCATATCCTGCATCGGTATGGCGCATCACCCCTGTGCCAGGATCGGTTGTCAATACCCTTATGAGCCTTCTTTCTGCATCCTTTGTCCCATCTGCCACCACCACCATTCCCGCATGAATGGAGTAGCCGATCCCAACTCCTCCACCGTGATGGACAGAAACCCAAGTGGCCCCTACCGCTGTATTGAGGAGAGCATTCAAGATAGGCCAGTCAGCAATAGCATCACTGCCATCCTTCATCCCTTCTGTTTCACGATAGGGAGAGGCAACCGAACCGCTATCCAGATGGTCTCTGCCAATCACAATCGGAGCTTTCAACTTCTTCCTGGCCACCATATCATTAAATATTTTTCCAATCCGTGCCCGCTGACCATACCCCAGCCAGCAGATCCTCGCTGGGAGCCCCTGAAATTTCACCTTCTCTCTGGCCAAACAGATCCATCTCGCGAGAGATTCATCATCGGGAAACTCCTTCAGGATGGCTTCATCGGTTTTATAGATATCCTCTGGATCACCTGAGAGCGCGGCCCACCGAAAAGGTCCTTTTCCTTTACAGAAGAGAGGCCGGATATAGGCAGGAACAAATCCAGGATAGTTGAAAGCATCTTTCACCCCAGCTTGGTAAGCCTGGGCTCGGATATTATTGCCGTAGTCGAAGACGAAAGACCCTCTTTTCTGCAATTCCAGCATAGCCTGAACATGAGTAGCCATTGTTTCCATCGCCCGGCGAATGTATTCCTTTGGATCTGTCCTTCGAAGTTCAATCGCCTGGTCAAGTGTGAGCCCAGCAGGGACATAACCATTCAAAGCGTCATGAGCTGATGTCTGATCTGTGACCAGATCTGGAACAATACCCCTTCTTACAATCTCTGGATGAATCTCTGCTGCATTTCCAACCAGACCAATTGACTTTGGAATTCCCTTCTCTTTTGCGCCCAAGGCCAGGATGAGGGCATCCTCCAGCTGATCGACCCTCACATCGAGGTAGCCTGTTTCGAGACGTCTCTTGATTCTGGCTCGATCAACCTCCACGCCCAAAAAGACGCCCCCATTCATCGTTGCGGCCAAAGGCTGGGCCCCTCCCATTCCCCCAAGACCTGCTGAAAGGATCAGCCTTCCTTTCAATGATCCTCCAAAATGCTTCTTTCCTGCAGCGGCAAACGTCTCATAGGTCCCCTGTAGGATTCCCTGGGTCCCGATATAGATCCAACTCCCTGCAGTCATCTGGCCATACATGGTGAGGCCCAGTTCCTCTAGCTCTCTAAATTTCTCCCAATTTGCCCATTGGGGAACGAGCATAGAGTTTGAAATGAGCACCCTTGGAGCATCTTTGTGAGTCTTAAAGATCCCTACAGGTTTCCCCGATTGCACAAGTAATGTCTCATCATTCTCTAAATTTTTAAGGCATCTCACCAACAAATGGTAAGCCTCCCAATTGCGAGCTGCCTTTCCGGAGCCGCCGTAAACAATAAGGTCAGCCGGTTTTTCTGCCACCTCCGGATCGAGGTTATTCATCAACATTCTCATGGCGGCCTCGGTCTGCCAGCTCTTGCAGGTAATCTTTGATCCTCTGGGCGCCTTAATCCCAACCTGAACCCCCGCCAGAGTCTCAACCTTCTCCTTCACTTTCACTTTTTTCTTTTCCATTCCTCTCACCTCGGCGTTGTCTCGTCCTGAATTTCAGTGGTGATGGCCAATGATGTTTTATCTGATTGTCGACCTTTCCTAAATAATACTAGAACCATCCGAAAATTTTGACAAGTCCTCTATTTACACGGAAGCGACCCTTTAAACCGCTCAATCTTCAAAGGATTAATGTCCATTGTGGAAGGATAACCATTACAAATGGTCTCAGCGACTAACCTCCCAGCCATGGGTGCCTGGATGATCCCCCTTCCACCCCAACCGCAATTTAAGATAAGACCATCTACAGAGGGAACTGGTCCAATGATGGGGTGATCATCAGGTGTTAATGGCCGGATCCCAGTCCAGGCTGTTTGCATAGAAGCTTTCTCTAAGACCGGAATGCGACGCACTGCCACATCTATCATCTCATTGACCATCTCATAGTCGGTTTGTATATTGGGTTCTTCCACGGGTTTTGCTCCCATCCCCATCAAGAGACCGCTTAATTCTGGACGGCAATACCATTCCGATGTCATATCATCTAAGAAGGGTCTGTTATTAGGAATGTCAGCAAAAGGTCCGGTCACCACAATCGTTCGCGCCAGGTTAATGATGGGAATCTGAACATCAACCCATCTCCCTATCTCCTTGGCCCAAGGTCCACCTGCATTCACCACGGTTCTGCTCGAGACGAAGCCTTTTTCTGTACGGATACCCTCTACCTTCCCATGACGAACCTGAATCCCTGTCGCCTTCACCCCTTGATGCAACGTCGCCCCCATCTCCTGGGCCTTTTTCATATACCCCCACATGATCATGTGAGGGTCAATAAGCCCATCGTCCTGGCCCCAGGTACCAAGAACCAAGTCCTCTGCGTTGATTTCAGGAAACCTTCTCTTGATTTCATCAGGCTCCAGTATCTCCGTCGTGATGCCATGTGAATTGAGCAACTTTGCATTTCTTTGCAGTGGCTCCACATTCTTTTCGGACCCAACCGACATCCACCCAGTCTTTTTGAAATCGATTGGAACACCCATTTCCACTTCAAACTGCATGTATCTGGCGTACGAGTATTTTGTCATTTGAATCGTTAATTCATCCTCGCAATACTGCAGACTCAGCATGGAAGCAGACTTCCCAGAGGAGCCACTGCCCACCTGATCCATCTCGACGACTGCAACATCTGTGATGCCTAATTGTGCAAGATGATACGCAGTGCTACATCCAATCACTCCTGCTCCAATAATCACGACATCTGCTGTTGACTGCATACCCTCTGACGTCTAACAATGCCCCATGGTGTTAAAAACAAAAATGCGGGTTAACCTTTGGATATCTCATGGAGAAGAATGGTAAGGACGGAGACTCCGATCAGTGAGAGGATCGCCACAATGATGAATAGGACGATCCCCGGTTCTTCCCTTCTTTTTCATTCATCATACGTTGAAACCTTATCGGATCACCCTTTTTTCCCGCCAGAGTCGTTCAAATTCTTTTTGGTAGGAAATCACCACATCGGTCTCGCTGAGGATGAGGATATTCTCATCATTCCATTTCTCCGATGCTTCGGACCAGTCGAAAGAACCCGTCATGGCTTTTTTTCCATCGAAGATGACAAAGCGATGATTCATCACTCCGTGATCTTTCCCCTTTAGGACTTTCACCAAAATCCCCTCTTGGATCAAAGAGGTGATCTTGGAAGATTTCATCTTGGCTTGTTTTGAATCGGTGATGACTCTGACCCTAACGCCCCGCCCTTTTGCTCTCAGGAGGGCTTGAGTCAGGTTCTGAGACGTGATTTCACGCACCGCCAGGTCGATTGTCGATTGGGCGGAGTCTATCTCCTTGAGAAGAGCCTCTTGGATACTTTGCTCAGGAGAGAAGAGAACTTCGGTTTCAGCGAAAATCGGGGGGGACCGAAGAATCCCTAACGATAAAAGGATGAAACACGGAAGGACAAACCGCATCGTATGAAACCCTGAAGTTTGAATCCGGGCCAAAGATATTTGAGATTTTCCTCTATTAATCTCCTCCCCCTTCGATGGGGGAGGAGAAAGGTGGGGGTGGACAAAAGAATTCGATCCCCCCTCCCCTTCACCCTGTTAGATAAGTTTTTTAACGGGCTCTGCAGTCCAACAGGGGTTCTATCTAACAGGGTGAATCCCCTCCCACCAGGGGAGGGGAAAATCTTTGGGGATTCATCTTGAGAATGTTAGAAGAAGATTCTCAGACCTTAAATGGAATAACCCTGGTAATCTTCAGTGTTTCATAGGTGACGAATAAAGTCAACCCTTCGGCTCTGACTGCGTGATCCTTCGACTGCGCTCAGGACAAGCGGCCTGGGCTTGCCTTCGACCCGAGACTTCGGCGTGAGCCTTTCGACAGGCTCAAGGCCCTGAGTTCGATCGAGGGGCTCAGTCGAACGCTCAGGGCGAGGGCGTGCCGCCGAATGGGTCAACCCTTCGCGTTCCCTCGGGGCAGGATTTGAGCTTACTTCTATCAAGTTCTGAAGAGTCTGAGTTGGGCGAGGCCGGAGGGTTAAGATAACAATCTTTTCTCGTTGGATTCCATCGTCTCATCCACAACTTTTAAGATCTGATGGAAATCAAAAGGCTTGGGGATAACAAAATCGAGTCCGCTCTCCTCTTTTTTGGTCTGGTCTAACTCCATTCCCCACCCTGTGATCATCCCCACGGGAATGCGCGCCCTCAACTTTTTGATTGCCTTGCACACGTCCCAGCCTGACATGTCGGGCATCCCGAGATCGGTCAGGACGATGTCAAACTCCTTCTCCTGAAAAAGCTGAAGGCCTTCTCCTCCGTCTTTAGCTACGGTGACCTGATGATTCACTTGAGAAAGGATTCGTGAAAGGACGCTCCGAACGGATTCTTCATCATCGATCACCAAGATGCGAGCTTCCTTTGCCCTTCGGGTGAGTGAGGGCATAACCAACTCGTCCTTTCCCTCTCCCCCAATGGGCAACGTAATCGTGAAGGTGGTCCCCTGTCCCACTTTGCTTTCCACCTCGATCTCTCCTCCAAACCTTTGGATGATGCCGTAAGACATGCTCAAGCCGAGTCCTGTATTCGTAAAAGGCTTGGTCGTAAAGAAGGGTTCAAAGGCTTTCTTTCTCACCTCTTCGGTCATCCCAACCCCTGTATCAGCGATCTGGATACAAACTTTCTCTTTTCTCCAGTAAGTTCGGATCTCGATCTTTCCGCCCTCGGGCATAGCCTCGACCGCATTGAAGATCAGGTTCGTAATGACCTCTCTTAATTCTGAGGCATTTCCCGCGACAGGAGGAATTTCTTCAAAGGTTGAAACCATTTCAATTTGAAATCCTCTTCCCTGGGCATCATCCTTCCACTTCGGCTTGGTGATCTCCATCGCATCTTGAATGATCGAATTGACATCCAATCTAAAGAATGCCTTATGGGCACCCTTTCTGGTAAAGTCTTGTAGCCGTCGCACCGTCTGAGCACTATCTTTCGCCACCTTCTCAATGGTACGCAGCGTCTCTTTTGAATCTTCATCTTTAACGGTATAAAGCAACAACTGGGCGTTTCCGAGGATGGCCGTCAGAGCATTGTTGAAATCGTGGGCCACACCGCTGGCCATCTCGCCCAAGGCCCTCAGTTTTTCGCTTTGAAGCAATTGTTCCTCCATCCGTCTTTTCTCTGTAATATCTTTAAGATACGAAACGGTATTCACTCTCCCTTTCGGATCTCTGACAATGGTGGAACTGATCTCCACGTGCCTAATCTCTTTATCCTTTCGAAAAATATCAAATTCATATCGGGGAGGGACCTCTTCTCCTTTCTGCCTTCTGAGATATCGATCCGAAACCAATTGTTGGCCCTTCTCATCTAGGCAATTACGAAAATCCATTCCGATGAGTTCCTCTCTGGAATAGCCTAGGATTTCTGCCAATCGTTCATTGCAGTATCTAATCCGATAGTCATCTCCGGTTACGCCCACCCCATCATGAGCGCCCTCAACGACCGTCCGATATCTCTCTTCCGAAGCCTTGATCTCATCGAGGAGCAAAGCGTTTTCGATCGAAATGGCGAGTCCAACAGAAACCTGCTTAAGAAAACGGACATGATCTTCCGAAAAGTGACCGGGTTTCCGGCTACCAAAATTAATGGTCCCGATAATCCTCTCCTTGTATTCCAATGGGAAGACCAGGGAAGACCTGATCCCTTCCCGAAACAGTTTCTGGTCGATCCAGGAATTGCTTTCCCCGGTGTCGGAAACAAGGATCGGTTGACCTGTCTCCATGACCTTTGAGAAAGGAGTCCCGTCATTTGGATGAATTTCCTCATCCGCCATCTCCTGAGCAACTTCTTCTTTTTCCAGAGCAAAATATCGGAATCCTATCCCTTGACTCTCCCGCAGGGTAATGGTCATGCGATCAGATTCCAATACCCTCTTCAACTCGGCGTGAATCGCTTTGATCACTTTTCTCACATCCAGGTTCGATGCTAAAATTGTGTTAAGATTATTGACCACTTCCTTCTCCATCTCCAATCGCTTATGCTCCGTGATTTCTCGTGCTAAGTCCACGACGGCGATCATCTCGCCCGCTTCATCAAAGACAGGGAAGGTGAAGTATTGAAAGACGCCATTCAGAGATGGACTCTCCCTTTCTCCAGCGACAGGTTTCCTCCTCTTCAACGTTTCAGAGACATAGCAATCTTCGCAGGGGGACTCCCTGTGATGCAGAAGTTCATAACATCTATTTCCAATCATCTCACTCGGCTTCAACCCAAACCGGTTAAACGCCGCCTTATTGGCCCGGAGGATCCTGTGGCTCCGGTCTCGAATGACGATGAGATCGGTCACGGCATCGAAAGTCGTCTCCCATTCTGACTTCGCCTTCGCAACGGCGGAAAAGAGGATGGCGTTTTCAAGAGCTAATCCGATCTGGATTCCAATACTCTCCAAGAGATGGATTTCCCTCTGTGTGAGATGATGAAGGGAACGGCTTGACAGGGTGATCGCCCCGATGGCTTTTCCCTTGGCCAAAAGGGGAATGCCCACCAAAGATTGAATCCCGATTTCCTTGAGGAAGGGAAGGAGCTGAGAGGATGGATATTCATGAATGGATTGTGCGATCGGCTGTTTTAGTAGGGCGGTCTGTCCGGCAACCCCCTCGCCCAATGGAAGGGCTTTCACTTTTTCCGCAAAATCAGCCGAATAACCTCGATAGTGTTCTAATTCAAGGATCCCCTCTTCCTCCTTGAGTAGATAGACTCCCCCCATTTCAAATCGAGTGAGTTGAGTGGCTCGATCTAAGGCGATCGGCAATACCTCGTTCAGATCCAAGGTCTGGTTGATCAAAACGCTCAGGTCATAGAGGGTTTGAAGTTGTTCTGTCTTCTGGACTAACTCCTTCTCTGCATTCTTTCTGAAGGAGATGTCCTTGATAATCCCCTCGTATCCGATGATCACCCCCTCTTCTTCTTTGTGGATATTGGCAGTCATGAGGCAATCCATGGGGGTGCCATCTTTTCGTTTTAGCTTTGCCTCAAAATCTTTAACAAATCCCTTTTGGGTGATCTCGCTTTGAAACCTCTTACGGTCCTCTGGATGGAGGTAGATGTCTTTGGTATGAATTTTCATCAAATCTTTTTTGTTGGTGTGACCCAACATTTCCACCCCTGCTTGATTGACGTCGACGAACTTCCCATCCACCGAGGTGATATAGATCATGTCCTTCGAGTTTTCGAAGACCCTCCGATATTTTCTCTCCGCTTCGATCAAGGCTTCCTGGGACTGTCTTAGATCCTGAACCATCCGATTGAAGGAGTCTGCGAGAAGGCCGATCTCATCCGCTCCGGTCGTTTCGATATGGACATTTAAGTCCCCTTTGGAAACCTTTGTCATTTCACCAGATAGCCGTTTGATGGGATGGATCAACTTTCTCGTGAAGACGAAACTGAAAATCATTGCCACCAGCAGGGAGAGGCAGATCCAGATCAACGCCGTTCGTGTAACGGCCTGGATAGGTTGATAAGCTTCCTCCACAGGGACCTGAACAACAACACCCCAATCCAATTCTTTAATGGGCTTAAAGACGAACAAGAACTTCTCCCCACGGGGATGCTCAAACTCCAGATTCCCTTCGTTTCCGGCCACGACCTCATTCACCATGGGGAAATGTCTCATATTGACCTGCATGAGCACCCGGTGGGTATCTGGGTGGGAGATCAACGTCCCCTCACGATCCACGACATAAGCGAATCCTCTTTGCCCTATCCGGATTTCTGTCACCACATCCCAAATAGATTTCAGATGGATTTGGGCTACCAAAACGCCAGCCACTTTCCCTGGATCTCTCTCCACAGGCACTGCAATGACAATGGTTGGTATCACCTCATGAATGATCTCAAAGTCTCCGTGATAAATTCGACCTTTCGAGGCAACCCGAAACATTTCTGTTCTGGATCGGTCTTTTCTCTCTGGGGAACCCTCCTCTCTGAGTTTTGAAATCTTGACGACTTCCCATCCCCTTTCATCTAAAAGCGTCAATTCCATAAAGTAATCATACTGATTCAGGAGGTTTTTGAAATCCTCTTTGATTTGGGAATATCCGCTTTTTTGATAATGGGTACCTTTTGTGATGAACAGTAAGTTGCTGGTGACTTTTTCAAAGAAAGCTTTCGTTCTCTCCACGACTAAACGAGCTTTCTCCGTTTCAACTTCGATGACCGACTTTCTTAGATTTTCCTGGTAGGTCCGAATGAGGCTGAATCCCGCAATGCCCAAGGGGATGGTAGCCAAGAGGACAGAGAAGGCCATCCATTTCAGTCTCAAACTTCCCCTGATTCTTCTGATCATCAGTTCATGTCTCCCTTTAAGAACCGATTTAATTCTGAAAGGAGAATCCTCCACCCCTTGCCTGCTTTAATGGCCTTGATTTTTCCCAGACGGATATATTTCAGGAATGTGGGTTTGGAGATTTTCAAATATTCAATGGCTTCTTCGGTTGTCAATACAACGTCTCTTTCCATTAAAGACATCGAATTCCCTCCATTTATTTTGAATTTAATGGATTTTTGAGCAAATTATATGCCAAAGGAGTCCCCATGGGGTTTCTCGCTGATAACCTATCGACATCAATAAACTAATTGAGCTCTGAGAATATAGATCAGAATATGATAATAGCTCCGACAAATTGACAATTTGTCAAATCTGGAAAAGATATTATCCAATGAGGGAGCAACGCGGTCGGGGATAGAAAACTCGACTTAGAAAACAGGTATGATGAGGAAGAACATCAACGTCACGGTCATGTTTCGGAGGGTTAGGCGGCTTACTTCCATCTTTCTTGCCTTACATCTTATATTTCCCAAAATCTTCATCCTTCATGTCCTCGATGATCGTTTTTAACTCATCCTGGCCTTCCAACAGTTGGGAGGCAAAAACCCCCAGGTCCTTTGTCGCTTCAACGACTGATTCCGTGACAAAGATGGGAGCCTTCACCCTGACAGCAAGGGCGATGGCATCGCTGGGGCGGCTATCTACAATCAGTTCCCTCCCATCGATGCTGAGGTACAGATTAGCGTAAAAGGTATTGTCCTTGATATCATGGATGACCACCCGGGCGACAGAGACCCGGAAGGTGTCTAATATCTGTTTCATCAGGTCGTGAGTCATGGGCCGAAGGGTCACCACATCCTCGAGCCCCCTTGAAATCGCTTCCGCTTCAAAGACTCCAATCCAGATAGGTAGGGCTTTCTTGCCGGCGAGGTCCACCAAGATAACCACAGGGTTTGAGGCTTTCGGGTCGACCACAATGCCCATTACCTTAACTTCCATCAACTCACTCCCCATATCACTCCTCGATGAACCCTAAAATTCTAAGCCAATCCTATTTTAACCCGTAAGATAAGGTTGTCAACCCTGCAAAGAAATAATGCAGGCATCTCTCTTCCTGTGATGAAAACCTGGAACGAAATTAGGGGCACCAGCTGATCGTGACGAAGTAGACGGGCCAGCGGAGAAAGATTTAGACCTGCCTGCGCGTAGCGGCTTCACGCAGGCAGGCGGAACCCTCCGAAGCATACCCCACTACGCTCGTATGAGCTTCGTAGGGTACCCTCCACGCATTCATCTACGGTCTCAAAGACCTTGGGTTTCTGCGTAAGAGGGTGGAAAAAAGTTTAGACCGCTTCTAGACGGAGGCTTCCGGCGATAGAAGTTCCCGGCGAATTTTCCTTCGCCGATCCTTTTGGAAAAAGAGGGTGACGGTTGTCCCGCTCTTCAAACGGCTATTCACCTCGACTCTCCCCCCGTGTTCCTCCATCACTCTTTTAACGAAGGTGAGCCCTAATCCAATCTGCTCGGGTCGAGTCGAAAAGAAAGGTTCAAAGATGTGATCGAGATCTTTTTTGGCAATCCCTTCTCCCCGATCGGAGACGGAAAGGCCGATGTTCTCCCCTTCCTCTAACAGTTCTACCTTCACCTCTTTCTTCTTTTTCCCAGACGGAGTTGTGGAAATAGCATCCAGGGAGTTCTTAAAGAGATGGGAAAGGGCCAGAATCAGCAATCCTTTATCCACATAGAAATTCCCCTCGCCTTTCAATCCCCCGGTTTCCAACCTGAAGGAGGCTCCCTTCTCCACCACCTCATCGGAAACTGTCTGCAGTGCTGCTTCCACTACTTCTTGAATGTTTTCTCTTTGAAAGGTAGGTCTCGGGATTTTGATATACTCTTCTACCCGGTGAATCATGATCTCAAGCCTCTTGGTCTCCCGAAGGATCCGATCGAGGTAGGGCTGGGCTTTCTGAGAGGAAGGGAAAGCTTTTAGAAGGCGCTTTGTATATCCGCCGATAGAGGTAATCGGGTTTCGGATCTGATGGGCAATCTCTTCCACCATTCGTCCAAGGCCGGCCCACCGTTCAGCCTCCATCTTCTCCCGCTCCAGTCTTTTCAACCGCTGGATTTCTTGGAATGAGAAAGTTAGGAAGACTTCCCCTTCCTCCTTGAAAGAGCTGGTGATCAGATGGACGAAGATTTTTGTTCCATCCTGGCGCCTTAAGAGGGCTTCCCCTTCGAAACCCTCTTTGTAAAGGGTAAGATAAATGATATTGGGAAGGAGGTAGATCATATCCTCTTCCAGAAAGAGGATTCTTAGCCGCTGTCCCTCTATCTCCTCTTTCTTATAACCAAAAAGACTTCTAGCCTGGCGGTTTGCGTACAAGACATTGGAATGGACATCAGTCAGCAAGAAGGCTACCTGAATGGTGTCAAAAAGGTGGGGTTTATTTTTCAGGATATCGACCATAGGTAACTCCGTTTGAGCACCCTTAAGACCCTCTCTTCAGGGAGGGCTTTTGACCAGAATGGAGCCTCTGAAAAACCATTTAAGAGTAAAATCATTTTATTCTACCTTCTGAAAAAGTCAAGGATTTCGATCGAAGCCTAACGGAGAGGATCCTTTCCCTTGACAAATTGATGAATTCTCGCTAAAAGTTGTCTTATTTTTATTATGGACGAATAAGATGGGTTGGCTTAAAAAGCGAAAGCAAGGCAACAGTCTAAAAGACCTCTTCTTTTCGAAAGAAAAGAATTTTTATAAGATGCTTTCGGATCAGGCATCGAAAACCCTGGAGGGGATTGAGGCCTTGAGAGTTTTTGCCGAGAGTCAGAATCATGAAAATGGGAAGCGAGTGAAAGGCATTGAGAAGGAAGCGGACGAACTTCGAAGATTTTTTGTCGAAGAGCTGCACCAGACGTTTACCACCCCTATGGACCGGGAGGACATTTATGCCCTCTCAAGGGCGATTGATGATATTGTCGACTACGCCAATACAACGGTTGATGAAATGGAGATCTATGAAGTCACTGCTGAAGAACATATCCGGGAAATGGTGGATATCCTGGGAAAGGCCGCTCAGGAAATCAACGACGCTGTCAAAATTTTAGAGACCTATCCCCACATTGCCATGGAACACGCGGTTCAAGCCAAATTTTATGAGAATGCCATGGAGAAAGCCTATCATGCTGCTCTCGCTGATCTCTTTAAAAAGACCGATACCATCTATATGTTGAAAATGAGGGAAATTTATCGGCACCTCAGCAATGCAGCAGACCGATGCGATCAGGCGGCAAACATTATCTGCAGTATCGTGATGAAAGCGACCTGAATTCAAATAAAGCTCTAAGGAGCGTTTCACTTGAGGAGCATCCCGCCAAAGGCGGGATTTAAGGATCGCTTTGCTTAAGGCAAAATAAATGTTTAGCCTCAAGGCCCAAAGGGCCGGTCCTCTTCCCTCAAGTCCCGTGATAACGGGACGCTCCTCAAACCTTATCCTTTGTTAAAGAAGCCTGTATGAAATTGCAGACCGAGGTACTCATCGTTGGTGGGGGTGCCACAGGGGTTGGAATCGCAAGGGACCTCTCCTTGCGACGAATCCCTTGCCTCCTGATTGAAAAGGGAGATTTTACCTCGGGTGCCTCCGGACGAAACCATGGATTACTTCACAGCGGCTCAAGATATGCTGTCTCTGACCCCGAAGCGGCAAAGGAATGCATCAGCGAAAATAGAATTTTGAAGCAGATTGCACCTCACTGTCTTGAAGCAACAGGCGGTCTCTTCATCTCCCTCCCTGAGGATGGCCTCGAATTCAGAGATCTCTTTCTAACCTCCTGCGAAAAGGTTGACATTCCCGCCACCCTGTTATCCAGAGACGAGGCTCTGAATTTGGAGCCCGAGCTCAATCCCGATTTCCTCAGTGCCGTGGAAGTTCCGGATGGATCGATCGATCCTTTTTCACTCGTCGTCGAGAATGCTCGGGATGCAGAGAAACACGGGGCGAGATTCCTTCTTCATACGGAGGTCCGTTCCATCCAAGTGGATAAAGGTGAGATCATAGGGGTGAGAGCTAAGGACCTCCTTCAAGGGGAAGAACATATCATCGATACTCGTTACCTGATCAATGCGACTGGAGCATGGGCGAATCGATTTCTAAATCTTGCTGGACTCCGCCTCGATATGGCTCTTTCGAAGGGATCAATGATCATCACCAATCAAAGGATCACTCAACGGGTCATCAATCGCTGCCGGCGCCCATCCGATGGGGACATCCTCGTTCCCAATGGGCTCGTCTCCATTCTCGGAACCACATCCATTCGCCTCGATGATGTTGAAAATTTCGAGGTCACCCCTTCAGAGGTCTCCCTCCTCATGAAGGAGATATCAAGGATGGTCCCAGTCATTAAAGGAACCCGGTTCATTCGGGCTTATGCCGGGATCCGGCCTCTCGTCCTGCCTGAGGAGAAAGAGGACGATCGCGCTATCAGCCGAGGGTTTGCCCTGATCGATCATGAGAAAAGAGATGGCCTAAAAAATCTCATCACAGTCACCGGAGGAAAATTGATCACCTACCGACTCATGGCTGAAAAGACGTCTGATCTCCTCTGTCAGAAAATGGGGATCCGGGCTTCCTGCTCAACCCATAGCACACCCCTTCCTGGAAAAGGGAAGCCTTTCGAATTAAAGGAAAGACTCAGAAAGATCCGTCCAGCACTTGGGAAGGGAGCGGAGATCATCTGCGATTGTGAAATCGTGGAGAGGGAAGAATTGGAAGAATCTCTAAAGAAGGGACAACTTAAGGATTTACAGGATATCCTTCATCGAACACGCCTGGCCAAAGGGACATGCCAGGGAGGTTTCTGTATCTATCGCCTCCTCGGGGTGCTCCATAATATGAAAATGTCAAGGGGAGACTCCAACAGCATACTAAAGGGATTCCTTGAGGAGAGATGGAAGGGAATTCGACCGATTCTCTGGGGAACAACCCTTAAGGAAGAAGAGCTGATCGAATCGATCTACAAAGGGATATTTAATCTCTGATACAACTTCTTGCTGATGTGGGAGGTTTGGATCAGGTTGGGTGAGGCGGTGCCAAAATTCCAAATCCCAAATTCCAATCTCCAAATAATATCCAATAACCAAATCCAAAATTCAAAACGGTCCGATTTGAGTGGTTTGGTGATTTGGAAATTGAGATTTGGGATTTGTTTGGAATTTGGACATTGGGATTTGGGATTTCGACGCGACTGTCTGTCCTGTATGCAGAATTGAAGGCAACGGGAATGATGTCACAACGTTTCGATGTGATCGTTATAGGAATGGGGCTTTCAGGGCTTATGGCAGCTAAAACGGCTGTCGAAATGGGAAAGAAAACCCTCATCATCGGAAAGGGAACCGGTTCCCTCTGCCTCTTCTCCAATACCATCGATGTCCTGGGAAACCTCTCGGAAGGAATGAAGATGGCCATTGGTCTTCCACGGTGGATAAAAGACCATCCCGAACATCCTTATTCTAAACTGGACTGGGAAAAAATTGAACAACCCCTTTCTTCCTTTCGTTCAATTTTCCAATCTCAGTACACTTTTCAATCGGTCGATCATGAAAATTGCCTGATTCCAACAGGGGCTGGAACCTACCGGCCCACCTATCTTATTCCCTCGACAATGATCGCAGGGACTTCCCTCAAGAATGGGAAGGTGCTCATTGTCGGGTTCAAAGGGTTTAAGGATTTTTATGCAGACTATACGGCTGATCAGTTGAAATGTCGCAGCATCGTCATTCCTCTTTCAGAATTCCCGGGTCAGGAAATGAGTGCCACTGCGATTGCAAGGTTGATGGAAAGGGAGTCATTTAGAGAGGCCCTCGGCAGAGAGGTGAAAAAACAGATGGATGGTGAATCCCGCATTGGCTTCCCCGCCCTTTTGGGAATCCGGGATTCTTTGGGAGTCAAAAAAGATTTGGAGGAGACCATCGGAGTTGAAGTTTTCGAAATTCCCATTCTGCCTCCCTCTATTCCCGGAATGAGAATCTTCAGGCATTTTAAAGAGTGGTTGATCCAGAGGGGAGTCACCTTTCTATTAGGCCATTCTGTTTCAAAAGCCATCCTGAATGGGAGGCGATGTGAGGGCGTTGAGGTATCCCATCCTCCCCTTTCTCAATCCTATTCTGCCGGCCGCTTTATCCTTGCTACGGGGCGTTTCATCGGTGGAGGTTTAAAGGTGGATGAGGAAAAGATTTATGAACCACTCTTCAATTTGCCTGTCCTTCAACCTGGATCAAGAGACCATTGGTTTGCGAACTCTTTTTTCAATGACCATCCCATTCATCACGCTGGGATTTTGACAGATTCTTCTTTTCGACCTGTGGATCAAAAAGGAGAGCAGCTCTTGGATAATGTTTGGATCGCAGGTTCGGTTCTGGCTGGCCATGACTGCATCCAAGAAAAGTCGAGAGAAGGGATTGAGATTGCAACGGGATATTGGGCAGCCAGATATGCACTGGGAACTTTAGAATGAGACTGGGAGTAAGTTTGGATCAGTTTCCCGGTAGGGAAAGGGACACCTAAATATCGAAGCACGAAATCCGAAATTCGAAACAAATTCGAATGGTCAAAATTCGAAACTCAACACTGCACCGCGAAATGATATGAGTTTGGAGAATTTGAACATTTGAATTTTGGATTTGTTTCGGATTTCGATATTCGGATTTCGGATTTTTTGGTGCCCTCTTTAGATCCGGCCATATTAGATGGCGGTGATGAAAAAGCAAAGTTGGCCGAAAAGTAATCCGGACGTGTGTATCCGCTGTGCCACCTGCATGGCTGTCTGCCCCGTTGCCAGGGTAACTCCCCTCTTCCCGGGACCGAAGCAAGCAGGTCCAGGAGCAGAACGATTCCGAAGGCCCGGAGAACCTTCGGTTGACGAATGGATTGATCTCTGTATCGGTTGTCATCTTTGCGATATGGTCTGTTCGTCCGGCGTGAATATTTCCGAACTAAACCTCCTTGCCAAGGCAAAATACCTCGATGAAAAGGGAAGGCCCTTTCGGGATTGGCTGCTCACTCATACTTATTTGTATGGTTGGCTTGGATCCCTTTTCTCCCCTATCGTGAATTGGCTCCTGGGAAACTCCGCAATCAAATGGATCGTGCAAGCCGTTTTAAGAATTGATAAAAGAAGACAGCTCCCCGGCTATGAATCCCCAACCTTCCGGCAATGGTTAAGAAACCATCAGCCTCAAGGTAACAATCCCCCCTCACCCCCCTTTAGTAAAGGGGGGATGGGGGGATTTGAACCTCATTCTCAAGATGGAAAGAAGATCGCCTATTTTTATGGTTGCTATGTCAATACGAATGAGGTCGATGTCGGAAAGGCAACGGTTCAGGTTCTCGAGGCCAATGGACTTGAGATCACCCTCCCTCCTCAAAAATGCTGCGGCATCCCAATGCTTGGGAATGGAGATTTCAAAGGGGCGAGGAGACTGGGACTATGGAATGTCGCCTCACTTCTTCAAACCATTCGCTCAGGTTCTGATATCATCTTTTCATCTACCAGTTGTGGTCACATGATCAAGCATGAATATAGCCGCCTCCTAAACATTCCCGGATCAGAAGAGGTGGCTCAACGTATCTTTGACCTCTTCGAATTCTTAAGAAATCTAAGAGAATCGGGAAGCCTCAAGCTCCATTTCAAAGAACTTCCTTTGAAGGTGGCCTACTTTGCCCCTTGCCATCTGAGGTCGCTTAACATTGGACTCCCCGCCCTTGAGATTCTTCGACTTATCCCAGGTCTTCACCTTGACAACATTGATGCTGATTGTTGTGGCTTGGGAGGGACGTTTGGTTTTAAGAAAGAGAAATATGAAATTTCTCAGGAGATCGGGAAGGATTTGGCCGAGGCCATTGAACGTTTAAACCCTGAGATCGTCCTGACGGATTGCGAAGGCTGTCGTATGCAAATCCGCCACCTCACAGGCCTGAAGGTGATGCATCCGGTCCAAATACTGAGGGATTCATTGACGCAGTGATTGGGAGAAGTGGACTGCGCAGGATGAGAATCGGGAACTACAGAATGATTTATTGGGTCTATGGTGAAACCAAGCATGTAAAGATTTATGACATGGAACATATGGGCAAAGATTATCGTTCCGTAAGGAAATAACCTCTTAAAGATAGAACCTACACGAATGATGGCCCCCCCGTTAAGCCTTGGGTGATTATTACAAGTCTTGCTCTGGAACGATTCTGTGGTTCAACGATTACGGGCGGAAATCAGGAACTCCGGTTGAATAGTTGAAAATCATGCCGAAACATTTTCAACGATATGAAAACAGAAGATCTATAGCAGGGATCGCAACTCCGAGGGAAACTTCCAGGAAGGTTTCATGAACCTGAAACGCGCACGTCAGACCTGCTTCATGTGAAAGGCACGTAAGTAGAACAGGTAATGTTCTATTCCCGTCGCTGCTCCATCAACCATTCCTTGATTCTTTGTTTTATTTGGTCCCTCACTTTTCGAAATTTGGCCAGCTTTTCATCGTCTAATCCCACAAAGGCCGCGGGGTCTTCAAATGACCAGTGCAGTCTTTGACCTATTCCAGGAAAAATTGCCGGACAGCTTTTCTCTGCTTCGTCGCACAGAGTAATTACATATGCGAAGTGTATTTTGCCCATATATTCTTTGACATGTTTGGAATACTGACCACTCAGATTCACTCCAACCTCCTCCATGACCTGCTCGGTATACGGATTAATGCCCTTGGGTTCAGTTCCAGCGCTGTAAGCGTCATACCGGTCCCCGCCATTCTTCTTAAGAAAGGCTTCAGCCATCTGACTGCGGGTTGAATTACCTGTACATAGAAATAGAACCTTTGCTTTGCTCATGAAATATTTCTCCCTTCACCCTCTTCCTTAACATCGGCATGATGCTTGATCACACGGGCATCGATCATAAAGATCACATCTTCGGCAATGTTGGTGGCGTGGTCTGCAATTCGTTCCAGACATCGACACACGATCATCAGATGTGCTGCCCTTGTGACGGTTCTCGGATCTGAAATCATATAGGTGAGTAGTTCTCGAAACACCTGGTCATTTAACCCATCGACCAGATCATCCCTCTCGCAGACGGAACGAGCCAATTTCGAGTCCCCGTTTACGAAGGCGTCCAGGACATCCTTGGCCATTGATTGGACAATTTCAGCCATTCTGGGGATATCGATATAAGGCTTAAGCTGAGGTTCCTGATTTAAAGAGATCGCCCTTTCGGCAATATTGACAGCCTGATCACCCATGCGTTCCAGGTCAGTAATGATCTTCATCGCCGATGTGATAAACCGAAGGTCAGCGGCCATGGGTTGCCTCAAGGCGAGAAGTTGCAAACACATCTCATCGATAGCATTCTCCAGGTTGTTAATCCGATCTTCCATCTCAAAAGTCTTTTGGGCCAGTTCGGATTCTCTTTTGACTAGGGACTCGACGGCATTGCGGATCGCTTCTTCCACAAGGGCCGCCATTCTTAAAAGGTTTTCCTTAAGTTCCTGCAACTCTTTTTGAAAATGAGTCTCCGTCATCGCTTTCTCCCTATGACCGGTCCCGTCCCAACGGGACCGGATCCTTATCCAAACTTTCCGGTCAAATATTCTTCCGTCCTTTTGTCCTTCGGGGCGGTAAACATCTTTCCGCTTGGCCCGAACTCGACAAGTTCACCCAGGTAAACAAAAGCAGCAAAGTCCGAAACACGGGCCGCCTGCGCCATGTTGTGGGTAACGAGAATGATTGAAACCGTATCCTTTAACTGCACGATTAACTCCTCGATATACGATGTTGCCTTCGGATCGAGAGCGGAAGTAGGTTCGTCGAGGAGAAGGACCGCAGGCCCCATGGCAAGGGCGCGCGCGATACAGAGTCGCTGCTGCTGTCCGCCGGAAAGAAAGGTTCCTCTTCTGTAGAGAGCTTCTTTAACCTCTTCCCAAAGGGCCGCTTTCCGCAACGATTCCTCGACGATTCTGTCCTTTTCATCCTTGGCCAGCCGGATTCCGTTCAGGTTGTATCCTGCAATCACGTTGTCATAGATACTCATCATGGGAAACGGATTGGGCTTCTGGAAAACCATCCCGATTTGTCTTCGAACGATGATGGGATCCGTGGCATAGATGTCTTCATGATCCAGAAAAATCTTACCGGAGACCCTGGCATCAGGAATTAACTCATGCATCCGGTTGACGCAGCGAATGAGGGTGGTCTTACCACAACCGGATGGCCCCATAATAGCTGTAATTCTATTTTGGGGTATGGAAAGGTTGACCTCTTTCAAAACCTGGTTTTCCCCAAAAAAGGCGCTGAAATTCTCTATCTTTAAAACTGTACTTTCCATCTTCTTGTCACAACCTTGGTAAGGAGATTTAAACCCAGGACAAGGACAATCAATATGAAAGAGGCTCCCCAGGCGAGTGTATGCCATTCGGGATAAGGACTCGTGGCATAGTTGAAAATCATGAGCGGAAGACTGTTGATCGGTTTCAAGACATTGAGGTTCATAAAGGGGCTCCCGAAGGCCGTAAAGAGAAGGGGTGCCGTCTCACCGGCAACCCTCGCGATGCTCAAGAGGATTCCTGTCACGATGCCGCTTACGCCTGCTGGCAGGATCACTTTCAGAATTGTCCTGGGATAGGAGACTCCCAAGGCCAGGGATGCTTCTTTTAAGCTTCCCGGAATAAGTTTTAGGGTCTGCTCTGTCGCGGTGATAATGACCGGCAGCATCATCAGACCGAGAGCCACTCCGCCTGAGAGCGCTGAAAACGATCCCATCGAGACAACCAGCCAGATATAGGCAATGATTCCTATCACAATGGAAGGAACCCCCTGAAGTGTTTCGACACACAGTCTTGTAAGAGATGCCAGCTTCCCTTTTCTGTTTTCTGAAAGGAAAATCCCGGCCAGGATCCCAACGGGAACGGAAAAGACCGTCCCGATTCCAATCAACATAAGTGTCCCTATGATGGCGTTTGAAATTCCCCCTCCTATCTCACCTACGGGTTTTGGAAGTTGGGTAAGAAATTTCCAGTTGATAACAGAGATGCCCTTGCTGGTGATAAAAAAGAGGATGAAGAACATGGGAAGGATGGAACAAAAGGTGAGAAGAACTATGATTATCTTGAATAACTTGTCATATATAATTCTTCTTCTGATCGAAGGTTCCTTCATGTTATCCTTCCTTATCCTTCTACCCCCATCCGGCGGATGATCAACTTACCTATGAGGTTTATGATGGTGGTGACGATGAAGAGCACGAGTCCCAGTTCAATCAAGCTTGCAAGGTAGAGACTCCCTGTCGCTTCTGTGAATTCGTTGGCAATGACACTGGCCAGGGTGTTTGCCGGACTGAAAATACTCTTCGGAATGAAAGTCGAGTTTCCGATGACCATTGTCACGGCCATGGTCTCTCCCAGGGCTCTTCCGAGTGAGAGAAGAATTCCTGCAACCATTCCGGAACCCGCATAGGGAAGAATGACCTTTCTTATCACCTCGAAGCGGGTTGCTCCGAGCGAGAGGGCCGCCTCTTTGAGATCGGAAGGAACGAGGCTGATTACTTCTCGTCCGATCGAGGCCGAATAGGGTATGATCATGATCGAAAGAATGAGAGAAGCGGTGAATATCCCAACCCCGTACGGGGCCACCCCCAGTTTCACCTCCAAGGCTCTTACCAGCGGGGCAAGGAGGAATAGTCCGCAGAATCCATAGATAACCGAAGGAACCCCCGCCAGCAACTCGATCATGCTCTTGATGACGGTAGCCGTAGATCCTTGGGCAGAATACTCCCCCAGAAAGATGGAAATGGGTATGGAGAAGACGACTGAGATGACGAGGGCAAGAAAGGAAGTGGCAAGAGTACCCAGGAGAAAGGAAAATGCCCCAAATTCACTCTTTACCGGATCCCATGTGGAACTAAAAAGAAACCGGATTCCGAAATTCCGAACGGAGGGAAAGGAGGCAATGACCAGAGAAAAGAATATGGCCATGAGGAGAAGCAAGACAAACACTCCCACAATGGACAGTATTTTCCGAAATGATGATTCCGAGAGTGCAGGTTTACGCCAGCGCATCGTCTTTGTTTTAGACCTAAGCACCAGAAATTCGGCTCTGCTATGGTTCATTTTCCATGTACCATCTATTTCCACCCGAGTCTTCAAATCACTTCATGATTACGCTCGACTTGTAGGAAATGGATTTGATAAGTTTCTCAGCCTTTTCTACAGCCCTTTTCGAAAGAGGAGCATATTCAAGGGGCTCGGTATATTTCTGCCCTTCATGGGTCATCCACCAGAGTAACTTAACCAGCTCTTTTGCTTTTTCCTCAGACCTATCTCGGTAACTCTGGTCTTTGTAAACGAGAATCCAGGTGAAGCCGCTAATCGGATATCCTTCAGGAGCATCGGTATCCGTGAGGCTCACCTTCATATCGTCGGGCAAATTGGTATCTGCAGCCTTACTCGTAGCGGCAAGGGTAGCAGTGACAAAATTGCCCTTTTTGTTTTTCACCATGCCATAAGGCATCTTGTTCTGAAGGGCGTAGATAAGCTCAACATAGCCAATGCTTCCAGGTGTTTGTTTCACCAGACCTGCAACGCCCGGATTACCCTTTCCACCCAGGCCCGTTGGCCAGTTCAGGGAAGTACCTGCCCCAACCCTCTCCTTCCATTCTCTGCTGACTTTGCTCAGGTAATCACTGAAGATAAAAGTTGTGCCGCTCCCGTCGGACCGGTGAACCACCGTGACATTCATCTCAGGTAGCCTTACTCCCGGATTGATGTCGGAGAGGCGTCGGTCATTCCATTTGCCGATCTTTCCGAGGAAGAGGTCTTCAATCACATCCGGTGTAAATTTCAACTGCGGATTTCCAGGAAGGTTGTAAGTTAAAACGACCGCCCCCGCACAGGTCGGTATATGGAGAACGGGAGCTGACGCCTCCTTTAGGTCGGCTTCGCTCATGATTGCATCAGATCCGCCAAAATCGACTGTCTTATTGGTCAGCTGCCTTATCCCGCCACCCGAGCCGATGGCCTGGTAGTTAATCTTTACACCATACTCCTTACTGTACACGTCAAACATCTTGGAATAGAGCGGATAGGGAAATGTTGCTCCAGCACCAATCAGTTCCTGCTCTTTAGCAGCTCCATCAACTGTAGCGGCTATCAAAATCACCAACATCAATAGGAACGAAAACGCATATTTCATCTTTTGACCTCCTTTAGTTTTTCTATACTCAGGAGGAATTATATCTTTCGAGAATTAAGCTATGATGAATAAGTTGTTAATTTATTGTTAATTCTGATATTTACGGATTTATATCGATGGATACACGTCGGTCCAGGGAGGAATGAGTTAAGCCACGCGGGATTATTATCACGATGCACATAGATCAGTAGGAAGAGTAACCGTTACCGAAGTGCCCCTGCCGAGAGCGCTTTCGATATCGATTGTCCCATTATGCAGGAGCACGATATGTTTCACTATGGAAAGACCGAGCCCTGTGCCGCCAGACTTTCTCGATCGCGACTTGTCGACGACATAAAATCGTTCGAAGACACGGGGAATATCATCTTTGGGTATCCCAATGCCCGTATCCCTGACCTGGATGCGCACTCTTTTATCGTGAACATCCATGGAAACGGTGATTTCCCCGCGATCAGTATATTTCACTGCATTATCGAGAAGGTTTACCAGCATTTGCTCTAACTTGAAGAGGTCAGCTTTGATTGGCGGCAAGTTGTCTTTCACATTGATCACTAAGGAAAGTTGCTTGTCCTTCAACCGCTGATCGAATATTCTGATGACATTCTCCAGAAAACCGCCTAAATCGATATCCTCCAGTTCAAGGGCTGCTTTTTCTTCCAAGCTGGAAAGCAGTAGTAGGTCGTTGACAATGTTGATAAGCCTGTCGGTGTTCCTCTCGACGACCTCAAGGTATTTATTGCCTGGCGCGGTGTCGACTTCTTTCCGTAGCGTTTCAGCGTAGCCCTTTATTGCGGTCAGAGGGGTTCGCAGTTCATGCGAGACATTTATCACAAAATCCTTCTTGATCTTCTCGATGTTTTTGATCTCGGTGATGTCGTAGAAAATAGAGACTATGCCCTCTCCTCTTTCAAGAGGGGTGACACTGCACATGAAAACTCTGTCTCCCAAAGTGAGCTCTTCCATGAATTTCTTTTTTTTGCCGTCTGCGTTTTTGAGCAATTCTGCCAACCGGGGATTTCTCATGATCTCCCAGTAAAGCTTCCCTTCCACAGCCTGGTTCCCTATGATCTTCCGGAAGCTCTCGTTACTACGGATTACCCTGCCCTGTTTGTCCAACACGAGGAGGCCTTCCTGGAGAGAGTCAATAATGCTCTTCAGTTCTTCTTTCTGTTGGCCAAGCTCCGAAAACATTTTTTCCATTTCCTCATTCATCCGATTGAAACTGTCGGCGAGTCCCCTCAATTCGTCCTTGGTCTTCAGAAAAACACGCGCACTGAAGTCTCCTGAAGCGACCTTCCTGGCAGCCAATGTTAGATGTCTGATAGGCCGGACAACGCTGTTTGAAATGAGGAATGCCCCAAGGAGAGCAATAAAGACAATGCCTAGGCTGATCCCTGCCACATGATAGTTGAGCTTGGTTAGCAGGTTGTCAATGTCCCTTAGGAAAAGGCTTGTACGAATTACTCCAATAATTTTCTCCTCCTTTTCTATTGGGACCGCAACATAGAGCATGTCCCTGTTGGCCGTGCTGCTGAAGCGAATCGACTTACCTGTTTTCCCCTGAAGCGCTTCGACCACCTCAGGCCTGTGGCTATGATTCTCCATCGATTGGATATTTTGCTCAGAATCCGCCAGGACATTACCATCCATGGCGATGATAGTAACACGTGTGTGAATTTTGCTTCCCAAGTTTTTTATAAATCCATCAAGTTGGTTAGCACGACCCGTGTCCAATAAATGTGCCACCTCTGAGTTCAGCGTATAGCCAAGGGTTTTCAAGTGGTCTGTAAGCGTGTCTCGGTAGAACTTTCGTATTGTATTCAAAGACAAAACAAGGATTAGGGATGATAGAGCGAAAATAATAAGGAGATAGCCGATGAAAATCTTACTAAAAAAAGACCTTTTCATTCTTCCAGCTTGTACCCCACACCATGGACGTTTCTAATTAACTTCGATGCAGAGCCTATCTTTGACCTCAGATGTCGTATGTGCACATCAATCGTTCTGTCCACCACTATCTTTTCGTTACCCCACAGATGATCAAGAATTCTGTTCCTTGAAAAGACCCGGCCCTTCTCTGAAGCGAGAAGTTGCAATATACGGAATTCGGCCGATGTCAGTTCAACTTTATTGCCGTCAACGACAACCTCATACTTATCTGTGTCGATAGTAATATTACCCACACTAATTTTTTCAGGAGTTTCAGCCTCCCGGCGTGATTCAATTCTTCTCAACACTGTCTTTACTCGGGCGATCAATTCGTTGGGAGAGAAAGGCTTCCTGATGTAATCATCAGCGCCGAGTTCCAGTCCGAGAACGGTGTCTGTCTCTTCGCTTTTTGCTGTGAGCATTACAATAGGAATATGCAATAGATTCTTTTTCCTCTTCATGTACTTACAAATTTCGAAGCCGTCGGCGTCGGGGAGCATAAGATCGAGCACCACGAGATCAGGTTTTTCAGAATCGAGGTATTTGATAAAGCTGGATCCGTCAGAGAATTCCCGCACGCTGAAATGGTTCTTTTTGAGATGAAGGGAAACCAATTCCAAAATGTCCTGTTCGTCATCGACGACAGCTATGGTCTCATGCATGGTATATCTCTGTCTTGAAGTTAAAGACGGCGATGGTCCGTTTTGCGGAATCTTTTTCATTTTATCCTGTGAAGACCGAGTTTTCAATCCCCGGTTACTTGTTGACGATTAATTGCAGTAATTTGCAGGGCGAGATTCAGAGATCACTTTTCAGGAGGAAAAAGTCCATAGGGCAAAAGCGAAATATGTTGGGAAGCACTAAATGCGCGCATATCTTGCCGAGATGGGTCCCCTGTGAAAGGCTTCGATTTGAAATACAAACATCTCAGCCGGATTCGGTCCGTTGGTTATGGGTTGAAATGTTGTATGGAGGTGAGATTTTCTAAAATCACGGGAAAGAAATTGGTAGCGGAATTGACAGGGCCTGGCGGATCAAATCTTCACTAATAGCAGTATATTAAATGTCTACTTTTGAAACTAACGGAACAGATTTTTAAACTCTTATAACTCCATCTCCTTCTCTTTCCCTTGTCATCCCCCTATCACCGTAAGTCCCCGTCACGCTATCTCTCCATCACATAATCAACAGATTTTCGACGTCGGCGATGCTTTGAAAGACAAAGTCAGGCTGCATTGAAGAATGTTTATATTCCTTGAGCGTCGTTTCATCGGTGACACCGGTCAGCACAATTCCCGTGGCAATTCCCGACTCCTTACCCATCTTAATATCCGTCTCCAAACGGTCTCCAATCAGGATGCACTCCTCGGGCCTTAATCCCATGGTGTCCAACGCGGCTTGAATCATCAGGGGGGAGGGTTTCCCAACAATCACTTCAACCTTCTTTTGTGTTACCGCCTCAATGGCTGCAATCATTCCTGCGCAATCCGGGATCTCTCCTCCTTCCACGGGACAGGTCCGGTCAGGATTGGTGGCAACGAAATGGGCTCCCAGCTTGATCGCTTGATAGGCAATGTTTAGTTTTCGATAGTCGAAAGTCCTATCAAAGGCCACCACTACATAATCAATCTCTTTGGGTTCCTCTGTCATGATAAAACCGGCCCGTTTCAACTCATCAACGAATGGGATTTCCCCAACCACAAAGAGTCTGGCATCAGAGGCATTCTTTTTTAAATAATTGGTCATGACCAAGGTAGAATTGATCACTTCATCTGGTTGGGTTGGAATGCCGAGCCGCGTCAACTTGGCGGCATAATCTTCACGGGCCTGGATGGGTTTGTTGGAAAGGAAAACGACCTTCCTTCCCTTTTCTCTTATGAGCCGGATGACCCTATCAGCCCCGGGGATCAGTCTATCGCTGAGGTAAACCGTCCCATCCAAATCAAAAATAAAACCTTTAAACATCCAAGCACCTTACTCAGGCTTGAAGAATCCTGCGTATCAGAAAGAAACTTAATGCGGCCATGACGGCCGACGCCGGGATAGTGATTAACCAAGCGAGCATGATGTTCTTTGCCACACCCCACCGCACGGCCGACATTCTTTGCCCTGCTCCCACTCCCATGATGCTTGAAGAGACGACATGGGTGGTCGATACCGGACCTCCTACCAGTGCCGCCCCTAAAATCACGGTTGCTGAAGCAGTTTGGGCACAGAATGCGTGAACCGATCTCAGGCGGTAAATCTTCGTGCCCATGGTCTTGATGATTCGCCATCCTCCACTCGCTGTTCCAAGAGCAATCGCCGCAGAACAACTGGCAACAACCCACAGAGGAATATGAAAGGTAGGAGAAAATCCGAGCACAACCAGCGACAGCGCGATGAGACCCATCGACTTCTGGGCGTCATTGGCACCGTGGCTGAGGGCAAGGGCGATGGAAGAAGGGATCTGCATCCGGTTGAAGAAGTAATTTACCTTGGGCGTTGCATTTCGAAAGATGCGGAAAGTTATTTTAAGGAAAAGCATCCCGAAAATCAAACCCAGCAGAGGAGAAAGGACAAGGGAAGCGACGACGTAAAGGACTCCTCCCCACAGGATTTTACCGGATCCATAGGCGACCAGCACTGCCCCTACCATTCCTCCGATCAGTGCATGAGAAGAACTGGAGGGTAAACCGAAGAACCAGGTGATCAGGTTCCACATAATGGCACCTATGAGAGCAGCAATAATGAGGGTCGCAGAAATATGAAGTGCCGTTGGGTCGAAGGCAGAGACGTCGATAATATTCTTCCCGATCGTTTGAGCCACCGCCGTTCCGAAAAGGAAGGGCCCTATAAACTCACAGACGGCAGCAATCACTAAGGCTCTTTTCGGGGACAAGGCTCGAGTGGTAATAATTGTTGCCACTACATTGGCGGCATCGTGAAAACCGTTGGTAAAATCGAAAAAGAGGGCAAGTAAAATAACGGTGATGGCCAGGGACATCTAACCGAACACCCCTCCCATTTTGGTCCCGGCAAGTTTGCTAATTGCAAAGAGGCAGACCGTTCCGAGGATGATCAAAATGAAGCCCAACGCAGCTGCCTCGTTCACAGAACCCCCGATGTAGAAGTTGAAGATTCCGACGGTCATCATCTCATGACCCGGAACCACCAAGAGGAGTGTCGCCGAGGCCTCCTGAAGGGCAAGGATGAAGGAATAGAGGGAGCCCACCAAAACTCCTTTCCAGATCAGTGGAAGGGTCACATCTTTGAATGTTTTCATTTTCGGAGCCCCTACACTCTCAGCGGCTTCTTCAAAAGATTTGTGAACGATCAGAAGTGAAGCAAAAGTTCCTCTTACTGTATATGGAAGTCGTCTCACCCCGAGCACGATGGGAATCACAATCCACATACCGAGCAGGGCTGTATTCATGAAAGGCAAAGGATCCCTGAATGCACGCATATAGGCGATACCTATTCCAGTCCCTGGAAGGGCTAGGATAAGGGTGGTGAGAGAGTCCAGAAGATCCCTCCCTGGCACTTTGGTCCGGGCCATGACCCAAGCCACAGGAACTCCAACAATGATGCAGATGAATACAGAGATACCTGAATAGAGCAGGCTGTTGATGATAAATTTAGGGGTCTCGATGGAAACCCGTTCGAAATACTGCAGGGTGTATTTCACAGGAATAGGTGTGAGGGCCCAGCCTCTGCCGAAAGAGTCCAGGCCGATGCCAATATAGGGAATAAAAGCAAAGATCAGAACCACGATCAGGAAAACAAGCACCCCTACCCTGCCCCAGGGAGACATTTTCTTTCGCTCAATTTTCGAATAAGAAAGAGAACTATAGTCCTTGATGGCTACGTATTGCTTGGCGATGATTAAAAAGAGGATGGCCAGTATCACCATGATGGCTGAAATGACAATCCCCATCTTGAAGAGCCTTCTGTCGACAAACTGAACGATGTTGAGATACGCCTGTGAGGCGAGCAGGTTACTGACGCCTACCACCAGCGGAGTGGCAAAATCTGCAAAGGTCCAGATGAAGACCAAAAGAGCTCCTGAGACATACCCAGGCGTGGTAAGCGGAAAGGTGATATCCCAGAACTTCCGCAGGCCTCTTGATCCTACACTTTCTGCGGCTTCATCCAATGATGGGGATATCTTCCCCAAAGCATCCACGATGCTGAGCGTCATCAGAGGAAAAAGGTGAAGCGTCTCTACGAGAAGGACTCCATGAATTCCGTACATGAAATTAATGGGTTTAGAAAGGCCCAAATAATCCATTAAGATCACGTTCACCGTCCCGGCCCTGCCCATGATAAAAACAAACCCCATCACTCCGACAAGTGGAGGCATGATCATGGGAATGATCATGAGGTAAGAGAAAAGACTTCTTCCGGGAAATTCGTAACGCAGAAGAAGAAAAGCGATCGTAATGCCGAGGATCGAAGTGGTCATCACAGTAGCCACTCCGAGTAGAAGGGAATTTAGCAGGGATTTGAGATAATAGGAATCGGTAAAAAAATCGTAAAAGTTCATCAGGGTGAAGGACCCTTGCTCGGTTGTGAAAGTATCGTAAAAGAGGCGGATGAGAGGATAGATCAGAAAGATTCCAAAAAAGGCCCAGATCAAGGTGTAGCCTAGTAAACCGCCTATCTTCACCTGCGGCCAGATACGTGACTGAGGAAGGGCAATCGTTGATTCGCTCTTTGGACTCACGTCGAGGTTCTTCTCTTTCAGCCTGTTGGAATCCCCAAAGTGGTCTTTACGGGGAAACTGACGTATACCTTTTCTCCCATGGAGAAGGGTTGGTAACCCCATGGGTTTTGAATATCAACTTTGAATAGGATGCCATTATTCGTCTCTACATCATAACGAATGGTGTTCCCGATATAAGAAGCAAAACTCACGGTGCCACTGATCAGATTAAACCCTTTTTGAAAATCTTCTGATTGGCTAATCGAGGCGGTCTCCGGTCGAACACTGATCATGCATCGATCTCCAGGTTTGTATGGCCTATCGCTGATGCAAATCAGAGAACCGATCTTTGTCTGAACTTTTATCCATCCCTCTGCTTTGTTGACCTCCTGGACATCGCCAGGGATCAAGTTATTGATTCCGATAAAGTCAGCAACAAAGGGATTCTCGGGCCTTTCATACAAATCCCTGGGAGTGCCAATCTGTTGTAATTTGCCCAGATTGATCACTGCAATACGGTCTGAGAGGGTAAGGGCCTCTTCCTGGTCATGGGTGACATAGATGGTCGTTATCGCAAGCTCCTTCTGGAGCTTTCGGATCTCTGCCCGGACCTGAATGCGAATCTTTGCATCTAAGTTGCTCAAAGGTTCATCCAACAGGAGAACATCCGGGTTTAAGACCAGAGCCCGTGCCAGGGCAACCCGCTGCTGTTGCCCCCCTGACAATTGTCCGGGGTAGCGGTTTTCAAGTCCTACCAGGTTGACCAGTTTCAGAGCGTGTGAAACCTTATCAGCAACCTCTGCTCTGGAAAACTTCTTGAGCTTGAGACCATAAGAGATATTGTCGAGATTAGTCATATGGGGCCATAGGGCATAATTTTGAAAGACCATTCCAATACTTCGCTCGTAGGGCGGGATAGAGGTCACAGCCTTTCCATCAAAGTAGATCTCTCCGTGATCAGGCTTATGAAACCCTCCAATGAGTCGGAGGATGGTCGTTTTTCCACACCCCGAAGGACCAAGAAGTGTGAAAAGTTCTCCATCCTTTATTTCCAGAGAAACGTGGCTCACTGCCTCCAGCGTCCCAAACCTCTTGACAATGTCCTGCAAGAGAATCTTCATAAGATTGACCCGGTCATGGAACGGGGTAGGGGCGACTTTAGCCTGCCTGCACGACCTACCTACGCCCGCCGAAGCGCG
>CAYMJV010000029.1:0-34525 GCA_964390545.1 uncultured Syntrophaceae bacterium | reverse complement strand
AAGGAACGGTAACAGGGATCCTCGTGGGACATCTCTTAGAACCGATCGCCAAAAAGTATATTGCCTGCGGGGCCCACCGTGTCTTGTTAGTAGATCACCCAAAGTTGGCTTTTTATCAAGCCGATCTATGGACGACGATCCTGAGCGATCTGGTCCGAGAGTATGAACCAGAGATCCTTCTGGTCGGTTCTTCCGAGCTCGGCAGAGAGGTAGCTCCCCGGGTTGCAAAACGACTCGGAGTCGGGCTCTGCGCAGATTGCATCTCTTTAGAATGGGACGCACAAACGGAAAGGCTGATCGCCTCTAGTCCCGCCTTCGGAGGGAGTTTCTTAGCCCATATCGTTTGGAATACCCGTCGACCCTATATGGCCACGGTAAGCCCAGGAATATTGCCAGAACTCCTGCAGGATGAGAACGCTCGTGGAAAGATCGTGAAAGTGGAAAAAAACTTCGACCACATCTCTTCCAAAGTCAACGTGATCTCTTCCGTACGCGAGCCGCATCAAACCTCCAAGCTGGAGGATGCTAAAACCGTGGTGGCGGGGGGGCGAGGACTGAAGCACTCGGAGGGATTTAACTACGTCAGAGAGTTGGCCTTGCTTTTGGGAGGGGAGATTGGGGCGACTCGCCCTGCCGTGGATGCTCATTGGACTTCTCACGAACAACTGATCGGGCAAACAGGCAGGTCTGTGAAACCGGAGCTGTTGATCACCTGCGGTACTTCCGGCGCCGTTCAATATACTGCAGGGGTGAGGGGAGCCGGAACGGTTGTGGCGATCAACCGCGATCCGCATGCACCGATCTTCAAGGTGGCCGATTTTGGGGTAGTGGCAGACGCATTGTCCTTCCTGCCTTCTTTCATCCTCGAGGTGAAAAATCATCTCTTCCAGGAGATTGCAGATCTGTATCGCACCCAGGCCAAAGGGAACGCAGATCGGAAGTCTATATCTTTCGGCCAGCGGATCAAGAAGCTGCGGGAGGATCAAGGAATGAGTGTTGCAGACTTGGCCGAGAAGACAGGGCAGCCGCCGGAGTTTATCGAACAAGTCGAGTCGGACAGCCTGACGCCTCCGGTCTCTTTTCTCTTACAACTTTCCCAGGCCCTGCAAATCGACCCCAGCCACTTTCTGACCGACCAGGAAAAGATGCAGATCGATGGCAAGAGGCAGGAGAGCTTTGTTAAAAGAACTCAGAACTACTCTTACCGCACGCTCACTCCAGGAGCTGCGGACAAGCACCTCCGTTCCTTTATGGTCACCATTGAGCCAAGAGAAAAACATAAGATCGTTGAATATAAGCACCCGGGAGAGGAATTTATTTTTGTCTACAAGGGCGAGTTAGAGCTGACTTTAGGAAATAAGGTGCACCATCTAACACAGGGAGAGACGATCCATTTCGATTCCGAAACTAAACACAAACTCCAAAACATCTCGGATGAAAGATGTGAGTTGATCGTAACCCTATACACCCCTTGAAATCCCTTCATTTCTTAGCGTTGAATTTTGGGCCCCCAATGGGGCGCCTTGTATCTCTAGAAACTGATCAGGGGAATTCTCTAACCCACCCCCAGGGCATATTAGATAACCTTTCTTAGTTCTTCATCAAGATTAAACTGTGGAGACTTTCCCACTAACAATTTGATAAAGCCTTCTTTGTCAGCAGGTGAAATCATGACTCGCTTCGATTTTCCATACTTGATCTCCATCCTGTCCAGGGAGCAGGCAGGAGCAGAAAAAGGACTTCGCGTTTTCTTGATCTCTTTGATTTCTTGTAAAGGAATCCTTTGCCGAAAAGGTCCGCAACGAATCTTTAACTCATCATCCGAGATTTCATACCCTGTCCAGAACCAAATCCATCCGACGAATAGAATAACTGCAACCATGATGATGAATTGACCTCTCCCCGGTTTGAGGAGAGCAGGAACGGCTCCCAGAAGCACCAGACCCCATATCAACAAACCCAGCCACCAGTCCCGTTTTGAAGGAAAGTACATCGGTCTTATCTCCTTTTTGTCAGGCGGTGAGAAATTTGAGAGGAGCAATCATTCTTACGATTCGGCGTATCACAACTCCCTGCCACAGTGTATAACGCTTTTCGAGGGCCCTGGGCATCTCAAAGATTGACTTTGCACATGGGAAAGAATATCATAAAATCTTTGAAAATAGAAAATATACTACAGATGCGTTACAAACAAGGCGCGGGCAGATATAGGTGAGACAATGCTTCGTTGTTGGCTTCAAAGTAAGGCGTCGTTGCCATCCAAGAGCTGTGCCAGGGGAGGAGGTGGCTAAAATGTAATTCAGTGATATCTCTGCAGAGCAACATTGGTGAAAGCATGAGCTTAGAGGTACTTGGCACAAAAGGGGGAAAACGAGTAAGGGAGCAGTTGATAGTTTTATGTACGTTTGGTTAAAGTTAGACTTAACGGAGGTTTTGGGCAGCAAAGAATTTGTTCTGAACACATTTTTGTTGTTATCAGATAATTCTGGACACATAGGCACTAACCCCTGAACGTTGGAGGGGATTGAGTTACGATATCAAGACTAAGACCTAAACAGGGAGGGTTTCTCCAATGGCATACGAGAATATTAAATATGAAAAGGAAGATGGCATTGCTATTATTACACTGAACAGACCCCAGGCTTTGAATGCGATATCGCATCCGTTGGCCAAAGAATTCGAAGATGCACTCTCCGACATTGAAAAGGATGAGAACGTACGGGTCTTCATCGTAACGGGCGGACCGAGGGCTGATGGTAGGCCTTGCTTTTCTGCAGGGGGCGACCTTAGAGAAGCGCGACCAGCGGATACCAGGAAACCAGAAGACCAAGCCATCGCAACCCTTGAAGCCATGATAACAGGCAAGAGTGCAAGGCAGGGACCAGGAGCCACTACCGTTATGGAGGACTTGAACAGGTCCTCCAAGCTATCGATCGCTGCCGTCGATGGGATATGCACCGCCGGCGGTCTGGAGCTGGCTCTCGGTTGTGACATCATCGTTGTCGCAGAAACGGCTCAAATAAGCGATATGCATCTGAAGAATTTAGGCACGATTGGCGGAGCTGCATTATCGACAAAGCTAGCCCGTAGAATACCGGTGTCCATGGCGATAGAGCTTTGCTGTACCGGTGATCCCATCGATGGCAAGGAAGCTCACCGCATCGGTCTGGCAAATCATGTCTACCCCGCTGACAAGCTTCTTGATGGAGCTAAGGCGCTGGCTAAGAAAATCGCCACCATGCGACTTGCCGGCATCAGGTTGACCAGAACAACTTGTAAGGCGGTATACGATATGGATTATAACCTAACCCAGCGTTTTCAAGATGCTTGCTTTGCTGCTCTAGCCATTGGTCACGTGTGGAAACCCCCGGTCGGGGGAGGCCAGCGCTAGCTCACGTTCTACTTGGGCAAAAAGCGCAAAATTAGCTTAGGAACCAAGAGGGTAGCGAAAGGGGGTGGTGATTTTGAATTAACGGGGGTGGATACCACAAATGGTCTGTGGATAGTGGTTCGCCTCGGCAGAAAACTTTTGTGTTTAATTAAAGATCAATAGAAGGAGGAAGTAAGGATATGGATCTTGGACTAAAGGACAAAGTAGCTTTATGTACCGGTGCCGGTACTGGTATTAATCGGATGATCGCTCTTACCTTCGCCCAGGAGGGAGCGAATGTAGCCATCAATGACCTTCCACCGCGTCCCGATCTCGATAAGAAGTGGATGGAGGCTATAAGGGGAGGGACTACCTTGGAGGATGCGATCGGCAAGGAAGCAGTAGAAAAATGGCACGGTCTTCCCAGAGGAGAGGCAGTGGCTGAGGAGTGTCGCCGGCTTGGGGTTAAGTCAATATTTGCTCCAGCCGATGTTACCGACACTGAGCAAGTAAAAGCAATGGTGAAGAAGGTCATCGATGAATTCGGGAAGATAGATATCTTGGTGAATGGTGCAGGGGGTGATTCGCTCGGCGCAGGTGATTTTGCTAAAACCGAAAGGAAACACTGGGATTACCCGATTAACCTCTGCCTCTATGGGATGCTGAACTGCACCAGGGCTGTTCTCCCCTACATGATTGAGAGAAAGTATGGAAAAGTCTGCAGTCTCCTTTCCGATGCTTGGAAGGGGGCAGACCGGGGTCAGTCAGTCTATGGGGGATGCAAGGCGGCCATCAGCTCCATCTCCCGAACTCTGGCTGTCGAGAACGGAAGATATGGTATTAATTTAAACTGCGTTTCTCCCGGTGGAACCGATTCTGAGGCACTCCAGCAGATGGAGAAGAAGCGGTTCGCAGGCATGAGCCCAGAAGAAGTTGAGCGTGTTCGCAAGATCCAATTTAACATGTATCCCTTGGCAAGATTCTATGGTGGTTTGGGTAAACGCGAGGACCTTGCCAACATGGTCGTGTTTCTGTGCTCAGACAGGGCGAGATGGGTTACCGGACAGTCAATAAGTGTAAGCGGTGGATACCATATGCATTAGTGAGAAGTAACCTTTTTCCTTTCCAAGAAGATTATGCATGATTCCTCGGCGTGGTATTTTCTTCAAATGGACAGTCTTTGGAAGAATGGATCCACGCCGAGGAAACGAAGCGCGGCTGTTGGAAACAAACCTCAATCAACTCCAAATTAGCAGACGGCTTTAAATCCACTCCTTGAAACTGTTAACATTCTGAACAAGGTTCTATCTCTTTGAAAATGTAGAGGCATAGCTTATGAAAATCACCGCATTTAATGGGAGCCCAAGAAAAAAATGGAATACGGCAACACTGCTTGAAAAAACTCTTGAAGGAGCTGCATCACAAGGGGCAGAAACAGACCTTATTCACTTGTATGATTTAGACTATAAGGGGTGCACGAGCTGTTTTGCCTGCAAAACAAAAGGGGGTAAAAGTTATGGCAAGTGTGCAATAGAGGATGACTTGACGCCAATCCTGGGAAAAATTGAGGAAAACGATGCCATCATCCTAGGTTCCCCAATCTATTTTGGGTCTGTTTCTGGAGAAATGAGATCGTTTATGGAACGATTGTTGTTTCCGTATTTGTCATATGGCCCACCTCCTCGATCACTTTTCCCCAAGAAGATCAATACCGGGTTTATCATGACGATGAATGCGACAGAAGAGGTTATGGAAAAATATGGCTTCAGTCAACACCCTACTCTTAATCGAAGGGTACTGCAGATGATATTCGGCGCTTCTGAACTACTCTTAAGCTTTGATACATATCAGTTTGAGGATTATTCGAAGGTGGCTGCGGAGAGTTTTGACCCTGAAAAGAAAGCAAAGAGACGTAGGGAGGTATTCCCTCAGGATTGCGAAAAGGCGTATGAAATGGGTGTCAGATTTACAAAAGAAGTGAATCGATAAAACGGACTAGCTTGGAATTTTCCTGCCTCGAATAGACCCTTTTTAAAAGCCTGGCCAAGTTCTCCTCTCCCTTGAACAGCAAGGTATAAAGCTAACACCAGCCTATCTTTTCAGCACAGTAAGCACAGCCTGGGGTCCAGCACCTCCACCCTGGACAAATCCAATCTTTGCTCCGGTAACCTGCCTTGGGCCCGCTTCTTCTCGCAGTTGAAAAAATATCTCGGCTACCTGCGCTATACCAGTGGCTCCTGTCGGATGCCCCCTGCCCATTATACCCCCGTCTGTATTTGCCGGCATCTTTCCGCCTATCGCAAAATGCCCCTCTTTTACCAGGTGGGGAGCTTCCCCAGGCTTACAGAAACCACACTTCTCAACATTCCAGAGGAATGATGGTGAGAAGGGGTCATACACCTGAATGACATCCATGTCCTTGGGGCCGTAGCCTGAAGCCTCCCAAGTCTGTTTTGCGGCAAGCTCAACGCAGTCCGGGTTCTTGACTTTGGTACTTACGCTAACGCTACCGCCGGAAGGGACGGTCCCATAGGTTGCGCTGGTCTGAACTGTAGATCCAATTGTAACCACCTTCCTTTTCGACTTAAGCTTATCTTTACTGCAAACAATAACTGCTGATGCTCCATCAGCATTCGCGCACGTCATCAATAAGGTTAGCGGCGAGGCGATCACGCGGGAGTGGAGAACTTCATTCACGGCAGGCTCTGGTCCCTGGTACCAGAATGCATTCGGATTCATGCTGGCATTCTTGCGCTCCATCACTGATACGCGAGCGAAATCCTCTGCAGTAGCCCCGTAGTCCTCCATATACCTCACTGCACGACACGCGGCCTCCGCTGGTAAAACATCGAGTCCCATCATCCTCATCCACGCCGGCATGGCTTGGTTGTCCAGCAGGCCGGGAGGCAGAGTTTCAGCACCAACCGCCAGGACAATATCATGGACCCCGAGAGCTACCCGTGTGTAAGCCAGTCTCAAGGCTGCTTCTGAACTATGGCCGGAATATACGTTGACGATGGATATCCCCGTCATGCCCACCCTTTCAACGCACTGGTGAGTACCTGCTAACCCCCCATAATAGGTGCCCCCGAATGCTGCCTCTATCTCCTTCCACTCCATGTTAGCATATTTTAGAGCCTTGGTTATTGCTTCACTGCCCAACTCAGGGTACAGCCTTCTAGGTCGTCCCTTCTTCCCATCATACCTGCCAAACTTAGCCAGTCCTATGCCGGCTATGGCTACCTCTCTCATCTAGTTACTCCTGCGCTCTCTTTATTCAATAAATATAAATCTGAAAAACCATAATTTCGTAATGCTATCTTTTCAACACGTGGCATAAAGCATTTGGTCCGCCACCATGGCAATGATTGAATGCAATCTTGGCTCCGGGGACCTGTCTTGGACCTGCTTCTCCCCGCAATTGGAAAAATAGCTCGGCGATCTGGGCAATCCCAGTGGCGCCTGTCGGATGCCCCCTGCCCATCAAACCCCCATCTGTATTTGCCGGCTTCTTTCCACCTATCTCAAAGTACCCCTCTCTGACCAGTTTTGCGGCTTCGCCGGGCTTACAAAAACCGCAGTCCTCAGCGTCCCACAGGAACCCCGGTGCCATGGCTTCGTACAGCTGAATGACGTCCATATCCTCGGGACCATAGCCTGACTTCTCCCAGATCTGTTTGCAGGCAATTTCCGTGGGGTTCGGGTTTAGTTTTTTAACACTAATACCCATATTGTCGCTACCATAGGTTCCAGTAGCGTGCGCCGAGGCGACGATCGTTACCATCTTTTGCTTTGACTTAAGCTTATCTTTACTGCAAACAATGGCTGCTGATGCTCCATCAGCATTAGCGCAGGCCATCAAGAAGCGTATCGGTGTGGCAATCTCGCGAGAGTTAAGAACTTCTTCCACGGTAATCTCTGGTCCCCGGTACCAGAATGCATTTGGATTCATGATTGCATTCTTGCGTTCCATCACTGCTACTCGGGCGACATCCTCTTCTGTTGCCCCGCTCGTTTCCAGATATGCCCTTGTCCCGAGGGCATATGATCCCGGCAGATTGAACCCCATCCTCAACATCCATACGGGAGCCATCGTGTCTGCGATCAAGCCAGGGGGGATTTTCTCAGCACCAAAGGCAAGACCGACATCATATAACCCATTGGCCACGTCCAGGTAGGCTTGTCTCATACCTTGTTGCGAAGAGGTGCAAGCACCCTCCACAGTGGTGATGGGTATGCCCGGCATACCTAGTCGAGAAGTACACTGGTTAGGAACGCCCAATCCTCCAAACATACTCGCACCGTAGGCTGCCTGTATGTCCTTCCACTCCATATCCGCATACTTCAAAGCCCTGGTTATGGCCTCTGCTCCTAGCTCATAGATTTCTCTATACGGTCGTCCCTTTTGCCCATCATACCTGCCAAACTTAACTAAACCGATACCCGCTATAGCTACTTCTCTCATTAAATCAAGCTCCTACCCGCTTATTTTTTAACCGGAATAAAGCAATAACCCAAAATCTCATTGCCATCTGCATCCACTTGCATCACATCTATGTCTAGCTCAACTTCCTGACCTATCTTAAACATTCCAGCCTTAGCACCCAATAATCGGGTCCATACCCTGACCCCCTCTTTCAGCTCCACATGGCCGAGATCAAACGGAACTGGCCCCTTATACCACTGGGGCGGGGGCAACATAATCGTCGTGAAGCTCCAGACTTTTCCCCTGCGGCTCAATTTAATGTTGTCCATATGCTGGTTCTGGCAGTTAACGCAGACCGGATTCGAAGGGAAGACAACCTCTCCGCATTTTGGACACTTGCTGCCAATCAATTGTGGTTTCTCATCGGGCGACGAAGGCGTACTCCATAAACCGTCCCTGCAGGGGATTTGTTTTTTCTCGCTTGCAGTCATCTCTCTCCTCTTCAATCCATTTATTTTAGAATGCTATTTTTATATGACTCATCAGCCTCTGCCACTCGAAAACGAAAGACATCGCACCCTGCATATCCTGCCGCTAATATATAACCAGGCCAGGCACAAAAACCAGCAGGATTGCTGTAGCTGTCATCGCTAGCAGAAGCAGAGGTATTTCCCGGATCGTACCCATGACGTCGGCATCAGCTGCAGCAGCGGTAGCGTAAAGCCCTATTCCTACGGGTGGCGTAATCATTCCTATATTTGTTAGAAGCAAAAATATCACACCAAAAGGAACAAGATTCCTAGCCAGCTCCGGGTAGGTGAGGACTGCAGGTAGGAGGGGAGGCAGGCAGACTAACATTAAAATAAACGCATCAAAGAAACACCCCAGCACAATGAAGACACCAACGAAGGCTAGCATAAAGCCGGTTAATCCCAGCCCCCACTCCCCAGCAGCCGCTCCCGCAGCTTGAGGAATCCCTATGGTACCTAGTGCCTGGCCGAAGATGACGGCAGCAATCATGATACAATAGATAGCCGCCGATGTCCGCATTGTGTCCTTTAAGACTGCCTTAACTTCCTTCAAGCCAAACTTGCGGAAATAGAATCTAGCTAGTAATACCGCAAAAACAATGCCGACACCTGCTGCCTCTGTGGGGGTAGCTATTCCTCCCCAGAGGGTTCCTATGATGGCTATGGGTAGGATAGCAATCGGCAAAAGTTCTAGTGTTGCCCTGCCTCGCTCTCGCCATGAGTAGTGCCGGTCAACCGCAACCTTGCCTCGAACCGTGAAATAGACGGCGATACAAAGAAACAACATGCATATTATTCCGGGGACAATACCCGCTATGAATAGATCACCTACACTGACCTGCAGAATTGGCCCAATGATGACGAAGGCAATACTCGGGGGGATGAGCGGTCCTAACGTCCCACCGCAAGCACATATTGCTGCCGCGTGCTCTCGGCTATAACCAGCCTTGGTGAGCTCAGGCACGGCGATACTGCCCACAGCCATAGAGGTAGCGACAACAGAACCGCACATCGTGCCAAACATGGCACAGGCGACAACGGCAGCCATACCCAAGCCGCCGGGTACCCAGCCTATAAACACCCGGGCAAAATTAAACAAAACCCTGGTGGCCCCACAGGCTGCCATGATGTTCCCCAGAAGCAAAAACAAAGGGATGGCTATTAGAGTAAAACTTCGTATTTGAGACGAACCCATATCCGCAAGGGTCATCCCTCCCATTCTGGTAAGCGTAAATAGGATAATCACAGAAGGGAATATGAAAGCAACGTAAAATGGGGCTCCAACAGCAAGCAGAAAGACTAACAGGATGATCGACAAGATTATAATGACTGTCTGAAAATCCATTGTGGCGACCCCCAATATATCTTTATCGTTATCGTCTTATCCGGTGGTAGCCTTTTCCTTGGCAGTTTCTTCGTAACCGATGCCAGCGAAGGCCCGCAACAGGAGCCCCGAGCCATAGATGGCATTCAAAGCAAATCCCAGTCCCATTATGTAGGTCAGGACTGACCACGGCGTTCCTATGACTGTTTCATACCCAGCCCCCTGGCTATCAACGAAAATTCCCCACCGTATACTAAAGATGACTACCATAACGGATAGAACAATGACCGCAGTGTAATGTATGATGTCTGCCGCTCGACGCCACTTTCCCTTTAGATGCACATACACCAACTCAAGCGTAATATGTTTCCCAAACCATGTGGCATTACCACAACCCAAAAATATTGCCAGCACACACGTGTGAATCATGATCTCATCAAACCATTCATGGGGAGACAAGAAGAAATACCTCATCACCACTTCCCAGGTCATATAAAAGGCTGCCAAAAGCATCAGCCACCATGTGTAACCTATCCATTTATCCAGCCGGTCCAGCCAACGACTGTATGCCAGCGCCCACTCTCTTACCATACCCAGAACCCTCCAAGAACTATACTGATCAGCTTTTCCTTGGTATCACATTGTGTCCGGAAGCTGATTCTTGCCCGTTATATAGCAAAGGGGCAGCCTTTCAATCTTAGCTGCCCCTTTCGCAACGAGTTCTTTTATTGTATTCCCAGAACCTTCTTCCACGCTTCCCACATTTCGGGGTTTAGCGACGCATAGTAAGGGTATTGTTCTACCTTGAACGCCTCTTTGATTTCCTTTATCCGCTGGTCAGAAATGTAGTAAGCAGTCGTCTTGGATTCGATCTTCTTGCTATATTCTGAAACCATCTTCTTGTAATACTCGTAGCTATATTTCTCCATTTCCGGCGTTACCTTCTCCTGTATGACCTTTTGAATATCTGGCGGCAACCTGTCCCATGTCTTGTTGCTCATCATTCCATAATGACCAACAATGCTTGGCGTCAAATTACGTGGCCAATACAACCGCGCTAAGCTATACATCGACTGATCATAGAAGAAGTTCCATGCTGTAGACGTACCATCTACCACCCCAGTCTTTAGAGCCATTGGGGCCTCTTCGGCGGTTGTGGTCACCGGTACCGCCCCTAGTGATCGGCTGTACATCAGATACTCTTTCGCCCCTGCGACGGCCCGTAACTTTAGTTTTTTCCAGTCCGCCAGGCTCTCAGCTTTTGCATTAATCCACGTGCCAAAGGGCATGGCAAACCCCTTGTATATAATCGTTCCTCCTTTCTCCTTTATCATCCTCTTATACACGCCGCCTCCAGACGGGTCGGCAAACCATTTTAGTTGCCTTTCTCCCAGCGTCATTTCGTCAGTGCCAACTTGAATCATCAGCCCACCAAATATCCCTGCTTCAATACCAAAGTAAGGCTGTGGGTTCACACACAGATCCCACTCACCAGCCCGAGTGGCGAGGGCCAGCTGGACGAAGTTCTTGTGAACCTCGCCTATACCGAACATCTTAAATTTTACCCTTCCGTTCGTATGGGTCTCGATGAGTCTCTGCAATTCAAAAGCATGGTCACCATCGAGTTCTCCCCGCCGCAACTGTGCACAGCAGCCTAAATTCAGGTTAATCACTTCCTTCTCCTGCGCCACAGCACTGCTGACGATCAGCAAGCTTAAAATGCACAGCAGCGCCGCAACCAAATACCATCGGTCTTTTCTTTTCATGTTGTCCCTCCTAAAAATAAAATTCTTGTTAATGGACTTTGCCTCCCTCATACTTCGTCTTTCATCAACCAGACCTTATTGAAATTAAGCATACTGACTACTACTTTATTCTCAACATGTCAATAGGAAAAATACGAAAGCCAAGTACAAGTACTTGACAGCTTCGATAACTGTATAATATTATCACCGAAAAATTAGCCCAGTGTGAAGGATGCTGCTGTCTCCAGCAGGAGGATGTTAATCCCTTGACAAACGAACACACGCTTTTTGAAGAGAAGGCAGGGAAAAAGGAGGCAAATAGTATGGGGGACCAACCTGATAGCTTGCTAGGACCTTACCGTGCTCTGGACTTGACCGACGACAAGGGTTTCTTCTGTGGTCGGATTTTGGGTGACCTTGGGGCTGATGTCATCAAGATTGAGAGGCCTGGGGGTGACCCAGGACGTAAGCTTGGTCCCTTCTACCATGACATCCTTGACCCGGAGAAGAGCCTCTACTGGTTTGCCTATAACTTCAATAAAAGGGGAATAACTCTGAATATTGAGACCGCTGATGGGCAGGAGCTATTCAAGAGACTGGTGAAGACTGCCGATTGGGTGATCGAGTCGTTTGATCCCGGTTATGTCGAAAGAATCGGTTTGGGTTATGAGGCGTTAAGCCAGATAAACCCGGGGATCATCGTCACCTCAATTACCCCTTTTGGTCAGAGCGGTCCTTACAAAGACTACAAGGGCTCTGATCTCGTTGTTACCGCTCTAAGCGGATATCTTTATCTTACGGGGGACCGTGACCGAGCCCCGGTCCGGATCGGTCTTCCTCAGGTATATCTCCATGCTGCTGCCATGGCCGCGGGTGGGTCAATGACGGCCCTTTACTATCGGGAAATGACCGGCGAGGGGCAGCATGTCGATGTCGCCGCACAGCAAGTACAGTGCGTTGAGGCGGTGACCCCCACCCCCACCTGGGATCTACTTAGGAGAAATGAGGAGCGGGCAGGCTCTAGTATCCATCGGCCGGGAACGCATTTCACAATGCCTGCCCACTACGAGTGTCAGGATGGCTATGTATATTTCACACTGTGGGGGGGTACGACGGGAGCTCGTGGTAACCAAGAATTGGTCATGTGGATGGATAGCGAGGGGCTGGCTACCGATTTTCTAAAGAGTATTGATTGGTTTCAACTTGACCTAGCGAATCCCAAGATTAACCAGGAATATGTGAACGGAATAATAGAACCGATAACCAAATTCTGCAAACTTCATACCAAGAAAGAACTGCTGGAAGGAGCAGTAGAGAAGCATATCATGCTTTTCCCGTTGGGGAGTGCCAAGGACACACTGGAGAGCCCCCAGCTCGCTGCCAGGGAATATTGGGCAGAGGTTGAACACCCGGAGCTGGGTGATACGATGACCTACCCTGGCCCATTCATCAAGCTAAGCGAAACCCCAGTGGCTATCAGGCGACGGGCACCCCTTATCGGCGAGCATAACGAAGAGATCTATATAAATGAACTGGGCCTTACCAGCAAGGAAATGCTTGCCCTGAAGCAGGCCGGGGTTATCTAGGTTCCAAAGAATTCTGTTCAAAAGGAGAAGAAAATGGCAAAACAACCCTTTGAAGGGGTAAAGGTGGCTGACTTTGCTTGGGCCGCCGTTGGCCCATTCCCTTGCACATACCTCGCTGCCTACGGAGCAACTGTGGTTCGCGTTGAATCGGCCAAGAGGCCTGACCCCGTCAGAAGCTCAGGCCCTTACAAAGATGGCATCCCAGGTGTAAACCGCAGTGGGCTTAATAACCAGGTACAGATCAATAAGTACGGTCTTAGTCTTGACCTGAATCACCCAAAAGGCAGGGAGGTAGCTCGTAAGCTCATCGGGTGGGCTGATGTGGTCGCTCAGTCCTTTACCCCGGGAGTCATGGCCAAATGGGGGTTAGGCTATGAGGACGTGAAGAAGTTTAAGCCCGATATCATTTACTACAGCACCTGCATGATGGGGCAATACGGACCTTATGCGCCATTGCCAGGCTTTGGTACCTTGCTGACGGCCATGTCCGGTTTCGCTTTGATTACCGGCTGGCCCGATCGAATACCGGTGGTAATTCCCGGCGCCAACACCGATTATATGAATGTTTGGCTGGCAATCACCACGATTATTTCAGCTTTGAACTACCGGCGTCGCACCGGCAAGGGTCAACATCTCGACCTGTCACAGTATGAGGGGGCTGCGCACTGGTTTGCGCCGGCAATCCTCGATTACGCATCAAACAGGCGAGAGATGGGAAGAAACGGCAATCGCGACCCCATCGCCGCCCCCCACGGTGTCTATCGCTGCCAGGGCAATGACCGCTGGTGCGCAATCGCTGTGTTCAGCGACGAGGAGTGGCAAGCCTTCCGCAGGGTTATTGGCAATCCCGACTGGACAAAAAAGGAGAAATTTGCCACCCTGCAGGACAGAAAGGAAAACGAAGAGGAACTCGATAGGCTGGTTCAGGAGTGGACGACCGGGCACACAGCAGAAGAAGTGATGAAGCTGATGCAAGCTGGAGGCGTAGCTGCCGGAACGGTATCGAATACCGAAGGCACCTTCGATGACCCTCAACTCCAACTTCGCGAAGCCTATGTGGAGGTAAATCATCCCGAGATTGGACTTCATCATGCATACAATTTCGGTGGCTTAACTAGGCTCTCGAAGGTCCCGTTTCAGGTTAAGATGCCTGCACCTTGTATAGGTGAGCACAATGAGTATGTCTGTACTGATCTTCTGGGGATGTCCGATGAGGAGTTTGTCCAACTTATGAGTGAGGGCGTTTTCGACTAGGCTAGCAATGTCACTTCACCCTTATGTTTGCATCGAAGGTCTAATAAAGTATTCTAATTTTTTCTGGGATAAAATTGGAGGCGGCATCCGGATTTGAACCGGAGAATAACGGTTTTGCAGACCGTCGCCTTACCACTTGGCTATGCCGCCCTTGGAGCGGGAAACGGGATTTGAACCCGCGACTTCAACCTTGGCAAGGTTGCACTCTACCGCTGAGTTATTCCCGCTTTTTCCCTCAAATTACAAGATTTATGATGCGATGTCAACCCCCCTCACCCCCTGCCTACCGGCAGGCAGGCATCCCTCTCGCCCATCAGGCCGTGTCACAAAGTCATTGCGAGGGAGTGGGACGACCGAACCAATCTCACAAGTCACTGGAAATAAGAAGATTGCCACGCTCCCTTCGGTCGCTCGCAATGACAAAAGGGGGTTACGACACAGTCTCTGTGGAGAGAGGGGAAGCGTGAGGGGATTTATATGATAATTTCTTTTAGGAATCTCTTAAAGTAGTCAACGCCTGAATAGACTGCCAGGAGCAAGGCGATCCAGAGAAAAACCATCCCAACAGGATGAAAATTGATCAAGAAATATTCTCCATTGAGGATGAGAAAAAAGATGGCGATCGTTTCGAAGACCGTTTTATACTTACCAAAAGCACTGGCAGGGATGACAATCCCCTGAGAGACAGCAATCCCCCTTAGTCCTGTCACTGCGATTTCCCTTCCCACAATAACAATAACCGTCCAGAATGGGACCCCTCTTGTGGGGATGAGAGCAATGAGAGCTGTGACAACCAGTAGTTTGTCAGCGAGGGGATCTAAGAATTTCCCAAGGGTAGTCACCATCCCACGGCGTCTCGCTAAATATCCATCGATGGTATCGGTTACCGCGACTAATAAAAAAAAGATTGCCGTCACCCATTGATAGGTCTTTCCAGAATAGAAAAGGAGTAAAAGAATGACGGGGATGGCAAGAACCCGGATAATGGTCAATCCGTTTGGAAGGTTTAAGATCTGCTGACGACTGAGTTTTTCCATGAAAACGCTTTGAATTAAGAAATCACGGATGATGAATTATGAATTTAGAGTTCACCTTCCTAAATCCGAGTCTCAACGAACCATAGCATAACCCACACAAAATTACTAAAATATTTTAGTTTGGAATTTGTGATTTGTAAATCTAAAAATGGGTGGGAATTTCCACTCCACCGGGCGTCAACGCTGGTAGGACTGATAATAACTCTGAACTCTTCTGATGTAATCCACCGTTTCCCGGTACGGAGGGATCGTTCGCAACTCGGAGACGAGGTTCTCGCCTGCATTGTAGGCGGCCAGGGAGAGTCGAAGGTCATTATTAAAAAGAGAGAGAAGGTATTTTACATAACGCACCCCGCCGTCGATATTCTCTTTCGGGTTGTAGACATCCACGACATTCATTCGAAGGGCAGTCCCAGGCATTAATTGCATGAGCCCTTTCGCCCCCTTTCTGGAAACAGCGTAAGGGTTAAATCCTGATTCTGCTCGAATCATTGCCTTGATTAATGCAAAATCGACCTGATATTTTCCAGAAAACTCAGATATCAAATGATCGAACCGGCTTGAATCTTTTGTATAACGAATGGAAAGAGGAGTTCCCCCCTCCACATCTTCTTTGCTCTCTTTGATGTAAAGTTTAAATTTGGAATCTCTCGGACAGTTGGTGAAATGGATCACCCCATTCGCATCCTCATACCGATAGATCCCGGCCTGAGAAGGAGCTGTTAAGAAAAAAAGACAAAAAAATAGAAGAAGGACGATTATACCTCTCATTCCACCCCTCATTCTGCAAATTGGTAAAAAATTACCATAACTTGTCAATTTATGTCAACAAAAATGTAAATTCTATTACTGCCCTCAACTGGAAAACCCTTTAAATTTAAAGGACTTTCAAAATCTACAGGCAAATTTCAAGGGTTAAATAGTGCAATCTTTATGCCGTCTATCTCTTTCGTCTGGAAAAAAGAGGCGGGATGATGTCTCCAACAGGATGGGAAGATGTTCCTGTGATCGACCCACTGCACCGGCTGTTCGCTTTTATTTACCGCTCGGTAAATTTTTCTTGACAGGTTTCACGAGTTTTTTTATACTTACCGGTAGGTAAGATACGGGGGCCTTCGAAGCGTTGGCCCCTTTTTTGCACCATTTCAGCCCTGTGGGACTAACGTACTTTCTTGGATAGCAAGGAAGGGAGGAAATTATGATCGAGGTCAGGAAAATATCCAAATCGACGGATACGGCGGCCCGTCAACGGCTCCTTTCCTGTGCCACGCAACTGTTCACCCAGAAAGGTTACACCGCTACGACGGTCCGTGAGATCGTGGGGGCAGCTGGAGTGACCAAACCCGTTCTCTATTACTACTTCCGAAATAAAGAGGGGATTTACCTCGAATTGATCCGTGAAGCCTTTGCTAAGTTTGATGCTCTCCTTGACAGCTTCCGAGGGCTGCGGGGGGGTGTCATCGAAAGACTACTTAGCCTCTTCGGCCAGGTATTCTCCCTTTTTATGGAGAATATAGAGGTGGCAAGGCTGATGTACTCCATCTACTATGGACCACCGCAAGGGGCCCCGTTTTTCGATTTCGACACCTATCACATGAAGTTTCAAGACACCACCAGGCGGCTCGTCAAGGAAGGAATCCGCAAAGGAGAGTTCCATATGGGAAACGCGAATGATATGGTGTGGGCCATCATCGGCGCCGTCAACGTGGCGATAGAGGTTCGGCTTTGCCATCCGGAAATGGGAATGGAAAGGAAGAGACTGGTCCGGATTCTCAGACTCATTCTCCAAGGGATCTCAGCACAAAAAGCGAGACAGGAGGAAAAACGAAAATGATCAGGAGGTATGGGCTTTGGGTAGTACTGCTTACTCTCTGGATAGGCTTTTCAGGGTGTTCTGGCAAGGAGGGCAGTGAAAATCCAGACGCAAAAACGACAGGTCGTCCCCCTGTGGCTGTAGAGGTCACGAAGGTTGGAGCGAGAGACCTCATCGAAGGCATTGAGGTGGTGGGTTCGCTCTCTCCTAAGTTCACTGCTGATGTCAAATCTGAATATGCCGGAATCGTCACAGAGGTCTATGTAACAGAATGGGTGAGAGTAAAAAAAGGAACCCCACTGGCGAAGATTGATACCCGCGAAATGGAGATTGTCCTTCAGAAAGCCAAGGCTGCTGTAGAGATGGCAAAAGCCAATCTCTTACAAGCAGAGGTGGCAGGGAACCGGGCCGAACGGGAATATAACCGTCTGATCAAACTGAAGGAGTTCGGGCTGGTGACACAGCAAAATCTTGACGATGGTCTTACGGAAAGAGAGGCAGCTGCTGCTAGAATTACTTCAGCCAAGGCCCAATTGAGGGCCTCGGAAGAAGACCTGCAACAGACCCAGACTCGGCTTTCTAAGACAATTATCTATTCACCTATTGAAGGAGTCGTTTCTTTCCGGGGGGTCAATGTGGGGGATCTTGTGGGAGAGATGGGCTCGCCAAAGATCATGTTCAAGATCATCGATACCCGGATTTTGGATCTCACTATCACTGTTCCTTCCGGGGAGATGGGGATGGTTCGTGCGGGCCAATCCCTCACCTTTTCGACGGATGCCCTTCCAGGAAATACCTTTACGGGCAAGGTCATGTTTATCAATCCTGTGGTGAACGAAGCAGACCGCTCGGTCAAGGTAGTGGCCGAGGTTGATAATAGGTCAGGACAGTTAAAGGGTGGACTTTTCGTGAAGGGCCGGATCCTCACAGGAAAACGAGCCGGTATTCTCCAAGTTCCACGGGCCAGCCTTCTCACCTGGGATGTGGCTGAAAAGAAGGGGGACCTGTTCGTCGTCAATGGAGAGATTGTGAACCGGCGTACGGTCCAGACGGGAAGCGTCACGGGAGATTTCGTGGAGATCAGATCAGGACTTGCTCCAGATGAACAGGTCGTGACTCGCGGCGGATTCAATCTCAAGGACGGTGATCGGGTGAATATCACCCAGGTCAATGGAGGTTGACATGGAAGCCAGGAGGATGTTTCTTTCTGATCTCTCGATCAAGCGGCCCATCTTCGCAGCGGTGATGATGCTGGCCTTAGTCATCCTGGGGATTTTCTCCTACCGTCGCTTAGCCATCGACATGTTTCCGGATGTGGAAATCCCGGTCCTTTCGATCATCACCAAATACCCGGGGGCCTCTCCCGAGACGGTGGAACGGGAGGTAACGAAGCGCATCGAGGAGGCCGTTAACCCGATCTCCGGTGTCAAGCATGTGACATCCACCTCTCGGGAAAGTGTATCGTTGGTCGTCGTCGAATTCAATCTGGAAGTCAAGATCAATGAAGCCTCCCAGGAGGCCCGTGCCAAGATCAACGCCATCCGGGGCGACCTGCCCCAAGGGATCGAGGAACCGATCATCCAGAAACTTGATTTCTCCTCTATTCCGATCATCTCTCTGGCCGTACGTTCGGATGCCCTTTCTCCCAAGGACCTGACCACCCTGGTCGAGAAGAAAATCAAACGCCGTTTCGAAAACATTTCTGGCGTAGGAAAGGTTGACCTGGTCGGGCAATCGAAGCGTGAGGTGAACATCAATATTAATCCTTCCCGCCTGGAAGCGCTTGGAATGGGCGTGGATGAAGTGATCGCAGGCCTTCAGTCAGAAAATGTCAACACGCCCCTCGGCAGGCTCAATCGCAACAGTTCCGAATACCCTCTGCGCATTTCGGGAAAGCCGGATGTCGCGGAGAGATTCAAAACGATGGTCATCGGCCAGCGCAATGGCCGTCCCGTCATGCTATCTGAGGTGGCCGAGGTCAAGGATGGCATCGAGGAGCAGCGGTCTCTGGCCTTTGTCAATGGCGTCCAGGCTGTTTCGCTGGACATCCTCAAACAGTCTGGAGCAAACGTTGTGGGGGTGGCGGACCTGGTGAAGAAGGAGATTGCTAAGCTTCAGCCCGAACTTCCTCCAGGGACAAAGATCGAGACCGTGCGCGACGGATCGATCATAATCCGTGATTCTGTCCGGGATGTCCAAGACACCCTCATCCTCGGGGGCATCTTAACTATTTTCATCGTCTTCTTATTCCTCAATTCCTGGCGTTCCACCGTGATTACAGGCCTGACGCTTCCTATTTCTGTGATCTCCTCTTTCATTATTATGAACTTCATGGGTATGACGCTTAATGTGATAACCTTGATGGCTCTCTCCCTCGCCATCGGACTTCTCATTGATGATGCCATTGTCGTCCGGGAGAACATCGTTCGCCACCTCGAGCGCGGGCAGGATCACTTCGAAGCCGCTCGAGAAGGGACCAGTGAAATTGGACTTGCCGTCCTCGCCACCACTTTCTCCATTGTGGCGGTTTTCGTTCCTGTCGCATTTATGAAGGGGATCGTGGGCCGCATTTTCTTCCAGTTCGGGATGACGGTGACCTTTGCGGTTCTGATCTCCCTCTTTGTTTCGTTTACCCTCGACCCCATGCTCTCTTCCCGATGGTACGACCCGGATATTGAGAGGAAGGGGAAAAGACACCTGGTGGCCCGGGTTCTCGACCGATTCAACAACTGGTTTGACCGAACCGCAGATCGTTACCGCCTCGTCATTGCCTGGACTCTGAGGCACCGAAAAACAGTCCTCCTGACCGCGTTCCTCTCTCTTGTGGCTGGTCTGGTGGTCTTCAAGTTCTTTCTCCAGAGCGAGTTCTTTCCCGGGTACGACCAAGGAGAATTTGAAGTAAACTTCACGACCGCCCCGGACGCCTCCGTGGAGGAGACGCGGGGAAGAGTCCGGGCTGTCTTAAATGTTCTGAAAGGAATCCCCGAGATTCAACATACCTATGCCACGATCGGAGCTGGCGACCAGGGAACCGTCCGTGATGCGAAGGTTTATGTCAAGCTGGCCGACCGCGAGGAGAGGAGGCGTCCACAGAAAGCGATTCAAGAGGACACCCGTGCCCGTCTCCAGAAGATTCCCGGGATCCTGCCCTTCATCACGGAGGCAGGGAGGATGGATAACCGGAAACCCCTTCTGGTGAATGTCCGGGGGGATGATATTTCCCTGCTCAAGAAATATGCTGCGGCATTAAAAGAGAAGATGTACCAGATTCCGGGAATCGTCGACATCGAAGTCACACTGGAACAAGACATCCCGGAGTACCGTTTGACTGTCGACCGGGAACGGGCGGTTGACGTTGGAATCACGACTGCCAACATCGTGCGGACGGTAGGCACATTGGTGGGTGGACAAGCGGTCACCACCTATGAGGACGAGGACGGCGACGCGGTGAACGTTCGCGTCAGACTCCCAGACATACTCAGGCAAGATCTATCCCAAGTTGAAAGGCTCAGGCTGGCTGTCCAAAGACCGGGGAATGGTCCTACACTCATTCCGTTGGGCGAACTGGTCTCCTATTCCGTAAAGTCGACTCCCTCGGAGATCGACCGCCAGGACCTGACCCGGCAGGTCGTGATTTCGGCGAACCTCGACCGTCTCCCCCTAGGAACAGCAATAGAAAAGGTAGCCAGGGCTGCCTCCCAAATCCATATGGCACCGGGATACCACGTGGTGTTTTCCGGAGAAGCGGAATACATGGCAGAGTCGTTCGGATACATGGCAGAGGCTCTCATCCTGGCGATCCTTCTTGTTTATCTTATCCTGGCGGCCCAATTCGAGTCGTTCATCGATCCGCTCTCGATCATGCTCTCTCTGCCCCTTTCTCTCATCGGGATGGCAGGGATGCTCCTGCTCACCGGCGATACGATCAGCATGATGTCGCTCATCGGCCTCATTATGCTGATGGGGCTCGTGACGAAGAATGCGATCCTGCTTGTCGATTTTACCAAGGTTCTTCGGTCCCGAGGCATGAACCGGACAGAAGCGCTCATCACAGCAGGTCGGACGAGACTCCGTCCCATCATGATGACGACCCTGGCCATGATCTTTGGAATGTTGCCCCTTGCTCTCGCACTTGGGGCAGGAGCGGAGATGCGGGCACCCATGGCCCGTGCAGTCGTCGGTGGGCTGATCACGTCGACCTTTCTCACCTTGCTCGTTGTACCGGTGATGTACTCTTTTCTCGATGATTTCGGCAGTTGGATACAGAAACGCTGGAAAGGGAAAAAGGAGGGCTAATCCATGCTCAGGATGGTTGCGACAACAGGCCGGAAGAGTCTCTTCTTCTCCATCATTCTTCTTTTGCTGATCGTCTTTCCTGGACCTCTTGCTTTCACCTTGGCTTATGGAGAAGAAAAAGAGACCCGGGTCCTCACCCTGGAGGAGGCCCTTCGTATCGCGGCAGAAAAAAACCACGACATCCAGAGGGCTCGCGAATACCGGAACATGGTGGAAGGGATCTACGTTACAGAGCGGGCGGCGGCCCTTCCTCAACTCATCATCACCTCTCACGCTGCCAACGCAAAGGATGAGAGCCAAAAGGCCTTGGGTCCCCTTATGCCATTGAACAGCAACACTCGCTCCGCCGAGGTGGGACTCTCACAGGCTCTTTTTACGTGGGGACAGGTCGGGGCAGCGATGCGCGCCGCCAAGGTAGGGATCGCCACCGCTGAGGACCAGTTACGAATCTTTCGCCAGGCCGCTTTTCGAGATGTCTCCGCATCGTTTCATGATGTCCTCCTTGCCAAAGAACTTCATGCCATTGCCATACAAAATCTGGAACAGAAGAGACGTCATTACGATGAAGCTAGTAAGAAGCATGCCACCGGAGTGGCTACCGACTACGATGTGCTGGTCGGGAAAGTGGATGTCGAGAACGCCCAGCCTGCAGTCATCCGGGGAGAGAACCTCATCTGGATCTCAAGAGAAAGACTTCGGTTTTTGCTAGGAACCGACGGAAAGGAAGTGGATATCAAGGGAACCCTAGAAACGGCGATCTCCTCCTACCCCGAGTACGGAGAAGCAGAGGAAGTCGCAAGAAAAAACAGACCGGAACTCTCTGACCTCCGTCGACGAATACAAGTCGCCGAGGAACTGATCAAGATCGTCCGGGCAGGAGACAAACCTCGCTTGGACTTTAAGGCAGGATATGGCTGGCGGGATCTTGACGTAGGACAGGATCAGCATGCAGATGGGCAGGCATGGTCAGTAGGGCTCTATGTCACCTACCCTATTTTTGATGGTCTCCGAACGCGCGGACGAGTTTCCCAGGCCAAAAGCAATCTAGCAACACTCAAGATCGAGGAGGCCAAACTGCTCGATTCCATCCGATTGGAAGTCCGTGACACGGTCAATGCCGTCCGAGAGGCTGGAGAGATCATTAAGGCGATTTCAGGTACCGTCGCTCGGGCGGAACGTCTCCTCACCATGGCTGAAAAGGGATACGAATATGGTGTCAAAACGAAGCTCGAAGTAGATGATGCCCAACTAGGCCTGGTGCAGGCCAAGGGAAATCTTGCGCGCGCGCAGCGGGACTATCTGGTGGCCCGCGTCACCTATGAATGGGCCACGGGAACACTCGGAGAAAGAAACGCTAAGCAATAAGATAGCAAACTCACAACCAAAATCGGAAACGTCGCGTCCAAGGGTGTTAGAATTCTTAGACGTTGAAATTCGAAATTAGGCTTTCAAGGGTACATCCTTCCCATGGCCCGTTCCAATTGTGCCTTAGCGACGTTGAAATCGCTTAGCGCTCCATAGTAATTCACCCTCGCCTGGGTTAGTAAAGTAACGGCATTGATCACATCTGTTTGTGTCGCCACTTGGTATTTATATCTCTCCTCGTTCATTCTTAAATTCTCTTCAGCCTGCTCAATAGACTTCTCTGAAACACTTATATTTTTTTCTGCCACCTGCATGTTAAGATAGTCATCCTTCACCTCTAACGTAATTGAGTCAATAAGTTGAGTTTTTGAATCTTCTGCCTGGTTGACCTTCACCTTATTCTCCCCTACTTTATAAACCGTATTTCCCCAATTCCAAAGGGTGATTGTAGCTAATCCCTGGATCGTCCACCTATCATCTTTCATGTCACCATTGAGTCCTGCCGCATCGGATACCCGAGCATAGTTTCCCGCAAGGCTGATCGTTGGGAAGAATCCACTTCTAGCAACCTTCACGTTCTCCTTTGCCTGGTCGATGTTCAATTGAGCGGCCTTTACCTCTGGCCTCTGCCACAGCGCCTCTTCAAGAGCCGCATCGAACCCAAGCGGAAAGGGTTTGTATGCAAGAATATCGACCACCTCGAGGGGAGTATTAATCTCCCTTCTGAGCAGCGCATTGAATGAAGCCTTGGTCGTTGCCACATCATTCTCTGCCTTGACCAGTGCCTGCCTGGCATTAGCCAGATTCACCTCTGCCTGAAGGAGATCATTCTTAGGAACAATTCCAACATCGAAGAAGGCTTTGGTTACCTCCAATTGTGCCTCGAACTGTTTCACCTGCTGTTCGGCCACGTCTCGGAACTTTTGGGCCTTTAAGATACTAAAGTACCCTACCCTCACTTGAAGGATAATATCCCGCTTTGCCGTCTCTACACTTGCCTTTGAGAGATCCACTCCTAGCCTCGCGAACCGATAATTGGCTAGGTTCAACCCACCAGTAAATACGGGCTGTTGAACAGTACTATTCAAGTTGTAGAGGTCCCGACTTGCAAAACCAAGACCAGAGGCTCCCCCAAACCCTACTACGGCTGGGCTATCATATCGGGTCCAACTGTATTGCCCCGTCCATAGAGGAAGGAAGTTTGTGATCGCTTCCTTACGTCTGAATTCAGAACCTTCAATCCCTATTACGGCAGAATGGAGAGTCAGATTCTTTTCCAAGGCAATCTTAATCCCCTCTTCAAGGGTCAGCGGTTGCTGTGATGCTTGCCCCCATACCGTCGCTCCAGCAAAAATGGCCAACAGAATGAATCCTACGGTCCACGTCATTCTCATGGAGTTATTTCCTCCTTTCAATTCGTTGAAACCCTGTTAAAAGATATCCAAAATGCTGTCTACCATCGAAATGAGCGAAAGGCCGACGTGCGATCAACCATTCGAATACATCTGTTGAAAGATAATCCATTTTTAAAATAAAAAAAAGAGTTGTCAAATTATTTTATGATCTCCTTTCCGTGGAACCCAGATCCTCCCTCTCTCTATGATATGGATGACCTTCCATCCTCCTTCAGTCAATTTTCTTGCCACCCAGCGCCGGTGGCATCTCCAGGGAAATTTTTCGGCATAGAAAAACGCACTCGTTCTTTCCCTGCCTATCTTCTCTAATCTTTCCAGCCCTTTACGGAAGGAGTCGGCCTCCATATAGGCGGGATAACCCCCCTTTCTGAAACCGCCTAATTCCTTCTCCAAATATTCATATTGGATTCCATTGGACTCGAGCAGGTTTTGAAGAGGCTGTTTTACAAACGGAGCGTCAGCGACCTTCCTCCTTCGGGGATTCGGGAGATGATTTAGAGGACAAAGAGACAATCTTTCCACTCACCTCAAGGATATGAGTAAAGATTCCCTTCAGAGATTCCAGAATCCCCAGGTACATGGGCGACGATTTTGGCATACAGACCCCCTGAATTATTCTGTCCTCATGTTCCTCAGAAAATCCATTGGCGATTTTAAAGACCGACCTCACCTGTTCCCCGATATGTTGAGCGAGATGTTTATCCTGGTTGAGGATGAGATCAGGAAGGCTTTCCTGTAGATCCATGGCTTTCTGAAAAACGTCGTTCACCTCTCGAATGGCCCGGTCACTAAAAAGGACGTGATCCCGAGTCATCGCCTTCAATCGATCCACAATTCCCTCAATATTATAGGCCATTCGATCGAAGCTGGAGGCCATGGAAAGATAAGGCTTTGCCCATTCTTTCCCATGATCGGGCGAGCTGCTTTTCGAAACAATAAAATTGGCCAATTCAGTAGACTGTTGCTGAACCTCTTTTCTGGCTTCCTCAACTTTTGCAAACGAATCCTCCGAGAGTTTTCGGAACCCATGAAAGGATAGTTCCAGCATCTTGATCAGACTCTGACAAACCAGGCTCATCCTCTCCCCCACTTCTATGTCCATCATTCTCCTCCCTTGAAATAGGTTGAGCACTTCTTAACCTTAACCTCAGCCTTAACCTAAAAGAGTTTTAGTTGCTCTTTCGATTCCTCTCCTTCTTTTTTTTCGGGGAAGAGGTTGATCTTCCCATAAACGCCATCATGGCCTGGAAGGATTGAAACTTTTCCCTGCCTCATTCGCAGGACTCCTTCCAGAATCCTTTCCGGGACATAGGTTTTTAATTCATCCGGAGTGGCCTCAAGAAGGATGTGAAATTCAGAACCCCCTTTTTCCACCAATCGCTCATACTCGGATTCGACAGACTTTGTCCCCATCCGGAAACCCATGGCCTCTGCAATGATCTCCTCCAAAGGAATGAGATGAATCGAAGGGATGGCGTTCTTCGGAATGAACCCTCCAGGACGATCAGCAAGTTCATCCACGCGATGCATGACTCCAACGGTCAGCTTCTTGTGACAATGAGGGCAGAGGTATTGACTGGCCTTGGTTTGAGAGGGAGCAAAAACCACTCCGCACTGGCGATGGCCGTCATAATGATACTTCCCCTCTTCCGGGAAGAATTCAATGGTAAATAGAATCTTTCTCTGGTCTTTCTTTCGAATCGCTTCGGTGATCTCCCGGTAATTCCTTTCGCAATCAAAGGCATTGGCCTCCCTCCCCAGACGGTTGGGTGAATGGGCATCAGAATTTGAAATAAGAGTCAAGGGATCGAGGGCGGAGAGCCTCCAGTTCATCTCTGGATCAGAAGAGAGCCCCGTTTCAATGGCGTGGATATGAGGGGTCATCTCCCCGAAACATTCTTCTATCGAATCGAATCCTGAATTAGCCCCAAAGATCGAAAACCAGGGCGTCCAGGCATGGGCGGGAATGATGAGACAGTCGGGTGATATATCGAGGATCATCTTCACCAATTCTTTCGCTGCAAAACTGAAAATGGGCCGTCCATCAGACGAGAGCTTCCCGAGGTTTCCCAGTTTAGAACGAATGGCCTCTACCACTTCGAAACTCGGAGCGAAAATGAGAGTGTGGATTCTTCTCCCCTTTCCACCCTGGGTGTACATATTGCTCACCTCAGTCGTCAAAATGTAACGGATCTCTTGATCCCCTTTCTTCAACTTGAGGAGGCCATTTCCCAGAGGTTCTAACTTCGCTCTTAACTCTGCAAAATAGGTGGGATGGGTAAAGTCTCCTGTTCCAAGGAGCGTAATCCCCTTCTTCTTCGCCCACTGAGCCAGGGTCTCCACCTCCATATTCTTGCTGGTGGCCCGACTGTATTTGGAATGAATATGAAAATCAGCTATGAACCTCATAACTCTAAAATCCCAAATTCTAAATAAATCCCAAACTCCAATCTCCAATAACCCCTCACCCCATCCCTCTCCCCATTGGGGAGAGGGGAAGGGTGAGGGGGATTTCGAATTTGGCTCATTCCTGCCTGCCGGTAGGCAGGGGTACTTGTTTGGAATTTGGTGCTTGTGATTTGGCCTGCCTGCGCGAAGCCGCTTCGGCGAAGGCAGGTGCTTATCATTTGACTATGCTCTCTGCAAAGCCTTCCAGGCGCCTGATGGCTTCCATCTTCTCCCGGTCTCCAACCCGTGCTTTCTCAACGGCTCTTCCTAATATTTCAATCGTTTGGTCATAAACTTCTCGGTCTACGGGATAGGGATGCCCGTCCTTTCCTCCATGGGCAAAGCTGAATCGGGTTGGGTCTTTCAAACTGGACTGGACTCCGTAGATCAATTCAGAAATCAAACTTAAGGCGTGAAGGGTTTTAGGCCCCACTCCCTGGATGCCCAAGAGTTCCTCAAAATTCTTCGGGGCATGATCGTACATCTGGATGAAGGCCTTTCCCAGTCTCTCCATGCGGATCTTCTCTCCCGGGATGGGATGGTCCGCCTGGAGATAAAGCTCCGTCATTTTCTTCCCTTCCCTCATCAGCCATTCAGGCGTCTCGTGGGAAAGCTCTGTGATGGCCTTCCGGGTCTCCTCACTTTCCAAGGCGACCAGGTTCAACCCTCCATTCCTCTGATCACAACAGACTGCCCAGTGAGGCTCACAGACAAAATCCTTCACCCCCTCGCTCAGCCAATGATACCTGCGGGCATATCTCGTCCTTTCGTTCATGCCTTGCTGGATTACTGCCCACGATCCTTTCTCCGTGAAAAAGAAGCTGTGATGATAAATTTGATATCCATCCTGCACAGCGGCGCTATCCACCTTTGCGGCCATCCGGCTGGCATAAGTGAGCGCGATCCCATCGATCGATCTCTCATCGCATATCTGCTTGATCTCGTGGGGAGTCTTCCGGGAGGTTTTACCCTTTCCCCCTGCAATGTAGAAACCCAGTTCCTTCTCCATCCCCTTGACGCCTTCTTTCAGGGCCCCGCAGACCGTTGTCGTCAACCCGCTGGAGTGCCAATCGAAACCCAGAGCACAGCCGAAGGCCTGAAACCAGAAGGGGTCAGAAAGCCGCAGGAGCATCTCTTCCGAGCCATGAACGTCGACGATGAAAAGGGCAATCTCCTTCGCAAGGCTTCTCATTCTCTTAAACAACCACGATGGCGCCTTCCCACCATGAAGAGGAAGATGAGCAATCCCTGTCCTCATTGTTTTCTCTTCTCCATGACACCGAACCTTGGTTGACCCTCATTCCCCCTCTCCCGCGCAGAATTTAATGCATCCCCTGAGCTTAAAGAAAGGGAGACCATCTCTTCCAGCAAGGTAGTAGCCATCGAACCATTCGTCTCCCAACAGATCCGAAGGATCCTTCCGCTAGCTCCCTCCAGCACCTCTTTGGAGGCCTCGATAGAGTCGGGGACGGGGTTCACTCCGTGACTTTATAGACGACGTCGTGCTCCCGCATCCGATCCTTCACCTTAATTCCAATATCGGCTCCTGGGCCTGCCTCCTGAACATTCTTGTTTTCGATCTGCATGGAATCGACGGTCTGAGTGACATCCGTCGTGTGGCCCACAATATGGATCGTATCCCCTACCTTTAAGGAACCTTCTGAGAGCCTGATGGCGGCCACGTTGATCTTTCCGAAGAATTTGATCACCTCGCCTATTTTCTTCTCTTCCATCTTCTTCCTCCTTTTACAACTGAATTTTCAATCTTCTTATCCCTTCCAGGACATCCCCAACCCCGACCTCCCTCAGACATTCTGAATTCTTGCATAGAACGAATTTTTCCTGAGAACAAGGGGAGCAGTTTATTTCCTTGCGAGCAACAAAAACCTTCTCCCCCCTTGGAGACCAGATTTTGTGATCGGACGGACCAAAGATGGCAATCGTGGGGAGCCCCAGGGCAGCGGCCATATGGGTGATGCCTGAATCGTTTCCGATGAAGAGGTGACACCCTTCCATCACAGAAGCCAGTTCAAGGAGAGAGAGCCCTTTCACCAGGGAGGGAGCGGTCGCCCCCAATTCCCACTCCATGCCTCCAAAGGCCTTCTGTACCTCCGGTCCCTCGGCCGGGCCCAGGACGATGAGAATCCGGAAATTGAAATGTCTCTGAAAATAATGAGTGAGTTCCAAAAACCGTTCCAAAGGCCACACCTTTTTCTTGCTCCCGCTTCCGGGATGGATCACAATGGCTTTGGATCTCTCTTCGTCGGTGAGGCCTTTTACCCGACAGAAACTTTTTCCCCAATCTTTGTCCTTTTCGCTCAAAAAAAGCCTTGGGATCTTCTCCGAGGGGGAAAATCCGTATTGCGTCAGTTCTCTGAGGAGATGATCTGTTGAATGAATTCTTTCGGTCCATTGGGGGAATGGATTGATATGAAGGATCAGGCCTTGACAGACCTGCTTCAGATTACCAATGAGAGTCCCTTCCCCGTTTTTCCCAAAGACCACCACAAGGTCAAAGGTGCTGAAGAATTGAGAAAGAGCCCGGTCAAGAGAGCCCCCCCGAAAGAAGAAAGAGGCCATGCCTCTCTGATCGATTGACAGAATTTCATCGGCATAGAATCTCTGATCAACCAATTCAAGAATTCTCGGGAAACCCATGATGACCAGCTTCGCTTTTGAGAAGGCAGCTCGAAGGGTCTCAAGGGTGGGCAAGGCCAGGATGAAATCCCCCAGAGCCCCCTGGTGAATCACCAAAATAGATCGGATTTTGTCAGGCTTCACAGATGCAGAAGGATGAAGTTTTTTCATTTGGAATCGGCCATGAGATGCTGACCATCGGAGACAATGGGCATCTCCCTTTACCCCGTTAGAAAGCCCAGCCGCTTTCAGCGGGGATGAAGGTAAGTTTCTTACGGGAGCGAACCCCGTTAGAGATTTATCTCTAAACGGGGCGAACGCGGGGTTTAATGCCCCGTATGAGCTGCCTTCCCGTCAGAGGGCCAAAGGTCTTCTAACGGGGTGTACTGCTTCACATTTCCGACGGAAAGGATGGGAGAGGGCATCTGCTGAAAGGGAGCCTCCCCCTCAAGCCACGCCATGACCCCATCCCTTCGCTTCTCAAAAGTCTCCCTCTCCCCCCTTCCTATGGGGAGGCCCGATGGGAAACTCTCCTTTAAGGGGTTTTTGAACCAACCGTCCTTGGCAAGACGGTAATCGAGATGGGGGCCTGTGGAAAGTCCTGTGGATCCCACATATCCAATGATCTGCTTCTGTTTCACCCGCGCTCCCGACCGAATCCCGGAGCTGTAGCGGGAGAGGTGACCATAATAAGTCGTATATCCGTTCATATGGCGGAGGACGACTTGCTTCCCAAAGCCTCCACTCCAACCACAAGCAATTACCGCACCATCGGCCACGGCCCAGACCGGCGTTCCCGGAGGGGCCGCATAATCCACGCCATAATGAGGCAGAATGCCTCCCAGGATGGGATGTTTTCTCGCCTGACTGAACCTTGAACTGATTCGATTAAATCGTAAAGGAGTCTTTAAGAAAGCCTTTCTCAGAGAGGTCCCATCTTCATGATAGTAGTGACCCTGATATTCGATCCCCCTGACCCTTCCACTCCCACTCTGATATTCTACCGCGTGAATCGTCCCATACCGGATAAACTGATTTCCTTTGTAGAGTTTCTCCACGATGATCTTAAATCGGTCCCCTTCCTTGACATCCTTATAAAAGTCGATCTCCCAGGCGAATATCTCTGCAAAGGAGATGGTTAATGGGTCCTGCTCTCCCGCACCCTCCATGGCCTCGAAGAGGGAGGATCGAATCTCACCGATCGCCTTAACCAGATAGGTCTCCAAAGGAATTTCTTTCTTCTGGACCTTATATCCCTGCGCGTCTTTCTCTATCTCATAAACCTCCGTTGGACCCTCTTCATAAACGAATTTGACCAATTCCCCCTTTCCATCCTTCACGAGACGGTAAGCCCCTCCTTTTATCTTTCTAAAGTCGACATGGGGTTTCAATGTCGCAACAATCAAATCGATCCAAGGAGGAGGAATGTTCTTCTCTGCCAATGACCTGGAGAAGGTACTCCCAGCCTTGATGCTTCCTTCGATGACCTCGTTTTGAACGTCCTGGGGCTGGGATTCTTTCAGTACGAAATTGGCTGGAGGAGGTGTCGATCGGAGAGGGACAATGAAAAAGTAAATCAGGGGAAGAAGAACGAGAAGAAAAATTCCAGGGATGATCAGGCGTTTTTTCTTCTTTTTGGTTTGCCCTTCTCTCAGCAGTAAATTGAGCCGTTCCCCTTTTCCAAACTCAGGCATCATATTCTTGATTCTTATGTTTAGTGTTTAATTTTTAACTTTTAATTCTTAACTCGTATCTTTTCTACCCCATTTCTCTTAGAAAGGCCGCTGCATCTTCAGGCGGAGTCGGGTTAACAAAAAAACCGGTTCCCCACTCAAACCCCTCTCTCAAACCGATCCGTAAACGGGTTTCAATGTGCCAATGGTATTCGGAACGATGAAAGCGGCTCTGAACCGGAGAAGTATGAAAGGCCAGACTGTAGGGAGGATCGGAAAGCAATTTATGGAAGCGGAGGAAAAGGGACTGGATAGCTACCGAAAGATCCTCGATCCCTTCCTCATGGATATGATGGAAATCAGGGGCATGTTTCTTGGGGACAATCCAGGTCTCAAAGGGATAGCGCGATGCGAAGGGAGAGAAGACCAGGAAATGGACGGTCTCCAGTATCACCCTCTTCTTCATTGAAATCTCTTCCTTGATGATATCGCAGAAGATGCAACGTTCCTTACGTTGGTAGTAATCCAGTGTTCCGTAGATCTCCTCATCAATCCTTCTGGGAACCACCGGCATCGCTATGATATGGGAATGAGGGTGACGATTGAACATCCCGGGATAATTTTTCAAAATGAGAAATTGTTGAAATCGTCGATCCTTCTCCAGGTCTTTGAGCCTCTCCCGATAGGCTCGGAGGATCTTCTCGATCTGCTGGGTATCCATGGAAGCGAAATTCTGTTTGTGCCCCGGTGTCTCCACCACAATCTCATGGGCACCGATGGCCTCCATCACATCATACATTCCCTCCGGCCTTCGATCAAATTCGCCCTCAATGTGAAAAAAAGGAAATTTATTGGGAATCACACGGACGGCCCACCCTCTTCCTTCACCGCTCAACATAAACGTCTCTCTTGGCGTCATCTCTTCATGGCCTGGGCAGAACGGACACAACCCTTCCGCCTCCTGAGGCTGATACGGAGGCTTAAAAGGGAGGTAATCGGAAGGCCCCCTGGGATGGTCGGTGGTAACGACTACCCACGTACGGGTGATGGGTTCTTTTCTCAGATCTGCCATACACGCTCCTTACGAGAGAAGGGATTGATAGACGAACTGTCTCCCCCGATGGGAATCTTCTTTTTTTCTCGAGGGCCCCTCTCCTCTTACCACGAGTCGTTTCTTATAGAGATTGAGTAGCCTGGTTCCACTGGTGTTCATGCCGATGTCTTCTTCTTCAGAGAGCTGGCGCAGGGTCAGATGCCTTTTTTCCATGATGGTGTTTAAGGTCTGAGCCAGATAATTATTCAGGGAGCCGACGATCTTCCATCCTTCCGCCCCTGTGACCAGGGCTGCCAGTCGTTTCCGCTCCAAGGCCACGCTGATATTTTCCAGCTGAGAGGCATTCAGGCCTTTGAGAACAAGATACTTCTCTCCGTATTCCCCGCTCCACAACCTGGAAATCATCTTCGCCACCACCTCATCGGCCCAAGAAAAATCAATCGGACCGACCCCGGAGAAATCCAATAGAACAAGGACAGGCCCCCCCTCCACCTTTAAAAGTCTTTCGAGAAAGCCACGGACCTTGACACCCCGGGTTCGCCCGGTCATCTCCTTCGCCCTATCCTTTGACAGGCCCTCGGATAATTTCTTTAAAGAGAGGACTTTTCGATTCATTTCTTTTACTTCAATTGATTCAATTGAATGCATATAAAGCATAAAGAGCGCCTCTTGTCAAGAGATTTTGTGGAGATTTCTGAAAAAATCCAGAAATCTCCGATTACACCGATTAGAAACAGATTACACAGATACGAAATTTGTCAGACATTAAGAAAATCTGTGTCATCCTTTTTTGAAATCTGTGTAATCAAGAGAGCGCAGAGAAGTTTTTCAGAGCTCTCTTATGACTGTCTTTTTTTTTCTTTTTTCCTCTTTTTTTCTCTTTTTTTCTCTTGATTAAAATGGTCTTTTATATAAGTATAATGTTTGAGTCGCTTCAGGCAGAAAAGGACATGAAAGACCTTCTCAAACTCTTTCGGTGGCAGGATGGGCTCGATATTCTGATCCTTACCTTCGTCTTCTACCGTCTCTATCTCTGGTTGAGAACCAAAAGGGCCCTCCGCATGATCCTGGCCATGTTGGCTTTGCCGATTTACTACCTCCTTGCCCGGTGGATCGATCTCCCTCTCTCCGTATGGGGGCTTCAAAATCTGTGGGCCGTCATCCTCCTGGTCCTGGTCGTCATCTTTCAGCAGGAGATTCGGGAGGTACTGGGTCGCATCACGCTTCCCTCTTTACTCTTCGGAAAACCGGAAAGCCTTCCTTCAAAACGCCTCGATGACATCGTGGAGGCCGCTTTTAAGATCGCCCAACAGGGAACCGGCGGATTGATCGTCCTTCAGAAAGAAGATGATCTTGATGAATGGATTCATGGGAAGATACCCTTAGATTCTGAGTTAAACGAGGAGATTCTCATCAGTGTCTTCCATCCTCAGTCTCCTCTCCACGATGGAGCCGTTATCATTGCAAGGGATCGAATTCGATATGCGGCAGCCATCCTTCCCGTTTCCCAATCCCTTTCCCTTCCCAAGGAATGGGGCGCCCGACATCGGGCGGGATTGGGAATCACAGAAGTCTCCGATGCAGCGTGCATCATCATCTCGGAGGAGAGGAAGGAGGTTCTCGTTGTTTCTGGAGGGAAAACGGAAAAGAAAGAGACCAAGGAAGATTTAAAGAAAAGCCTTTCCGACCTCCCTCTCACGTTTGGAGAAAGGGAGAGGAAGAAGAGATGGCCGGGGAGGATCTTGGAAGACCTTCCGGTCAAAGCGCTCCTCCTCCTTCTGGTCTGCCTTCTCTGGGGGGTGCTGATTGGAATCCGCCAAGGGGAGATCAGTTTCAGTATCCCGGTCGAATATTATTCTATGCCTCCCCACCTGATGATCAATGGTGAACCCCCGAGGGAAATCAACGTCCGGCTCAAGGGTTCGCAAAGGCTTCTTTCTGCCCTGAACCCTGATCGCCTCAGAGTGCAAATTGATCTTTCGAACAGCCATCCCGGCATCAATCAACTCTCTCTTTCCCAGACCAATATCAACGTCCCTTCTGGAATCACCGTGACCAATCTTTATCCCCAGAAAATTAGACTCCAATTGTCACCTTTTCCACGCCACCCCTGAAGGAGATTGCCAACTCTCCCTCTCTTAATGGATGAAGCGATCTGGATCTTTCCGGACCCGGAAAGGACCTTCCCACGGATGTTTTGCTTCATCCACAAAGCGATCCCGGCAACTCTTGCACAGAAGGAGCGTGAACTCTTCGTAAACGTTCTTCTCCAATTCCTCGGGATCCGAATGTTCGATCTGATCCAGGAGGCTTTTCAGCTGGGTCTCGACTCCCTCTTCAGGCTCCGAGAGGATGCCATCGAACCCGGCAAATACTCTAATTTGAACCACATAGGTCGACTCAGCGGATGGGAGCTTCTTTCCACACCTCATACAATGTCGTTCTGCCATCTCCTCACCACTTCCAATTTTGAATCGATTCTCGATTTTTTCATTCCCGTGAAAACGGGAATCCAGGCTTGTCCCTGTGAAAACAGGGATCCAAGAACCTAG